>NZ_JBIALD010000005.1:292212-373912 GCF_042873115.1 Streptomyces sp. NPDC005017
CCGCCGTTGCCGGACCCTGGCCCTGCGCCGCCGGTCCGCCCCGCGCCGCCGGACCGGCCCTGCGCCGCCGGGCGGGTCGGTCCCCCGTTCAGTCCCGTTCTGTCCCCGTTCAGTCCCCCCGGTCCTTCTCCGCCAGGTGGATCACGCACACCGCCACCGCGATCAGCAGGGCCGGGTCGGCGTCCTCGCGCACGACGTCCACGCCGTAGGTGTCGCGGACGTGCAGCCATCTGCGGGAGATCACGGCCAGCAGCTCCCCGTCGTACTCGATCGCGAACTCGCGGTCGGCGATGCGGCCGCTGACGTCGAGCTCGGTGGAGCCGTCCGCGAGGGCGACGCGGTAGTGGTTGCGCAGCAGGGAGAGCCGTTTGCGGCGGATCGTGGCGAGCGGCTCGCCGTCCCGCTCGATGACCATGGTGTCCCGCAGGGCGAACATCTTCTGCCGGATGTCGATCAGCACCCGCCCCTCGGTGTCCTTCACCTCGAACGTGTCCCGCAGGCGCATCGCCTTGCCGTCGACGAGGAACACCCTGTTGCCGTGGTCGTCCTCGATCCAGTAGTCCTCACCGAAGCCGAGCAGCCGGTCGCGCACGAGAAATCTCATGTCACGAGGGGTTCCCCCGCGGCCGGTCCGAAACGCCGCCGGTAGGCCGATGGGCTGAGCCCCGTCCCGCGCCGGACGTGCGCGCGCAGGTTCGCGGCCGTGCCGAGGCCGCTCTCGCGGGCGACCACGTCCAGCCGCTCCTCGCCGCGCTCGATGAGACGGCAGGCCAGGGTGACCCTCCCCCACTGCCTCAAGGGCGTGGGGGGACCCCACCCCCGTCAGCCAGGCCAGCGGCGTCGTGCCGAGCTGGGCCTGGAAGCGCCGGTGCAGGGTCGCGGGGGAGACCGCGGCGCGGGCGGCCAGGTCCGCCACTGTCAGCGACTCGGCCAGCCGCTCCTGCGCCCAGGCCAGCAGCGGGGCCAGGGACTCGTCACGGATCTGCGGGACCGGACGTTCCACGAACTGGCGCTGCCCGCCGTCCCGGTGCGCGGCGAAGACCAGCCGCCGGGACACGGCGTTGGCGAGCTCGGCGCCGTGGTCGCGCCGCACGACGTACAGCCCGAGGTCGAGCGCGGCGGCGCTGCCCGCGGCGGTGAGGATGTCGCCCTCGTCCACGAAGAGCACGTCGGGCTCCAGCCGGACCCGCGGATGCAGCGCGCGGAAGGCGTCGGCCCACATCCAGTGCGTGGTGGCCCGGCGCCCGTCGAGCAGCCCGGCCTCGGCGAGCGCGAAACTGCCCGTGCAGAAGCTCAGCAGCCGTGCCCCGCGCGCGTGGGTGCGGCGGATGGCGTCCAGGACGGCCGCGCCGCGCGGTACGACGCTGTCGGGCCGGCCCGGTACGACGAGGGTGTCGGCGGTGTCCACGGCGTCCAGCCCCGCGGTG
Source organism: Streptomyces sp. NPDC005017 (assembly GCF_042873115.1). Classification (NCBI taxonomy): domain Bacteria; kingdom Bacillati; phylum Actinomycetota; class Actinomycetes; order Kitasatosporales; family Streptomycetaceae; genus Streptomyces; species Streptomyces sp. NPDC005017. Next base: position 293,640 of record NZ_JBIALD010000005.1, read on the forward strand.
CCGGTCATCGTGAAGAAGCCGTGGTTCATGCGCACGGACCGGGTCGGGGTGCACAGCGTCACCTCGTACAGCGGTCCGGGCAGCCCCAGTTCGGGCCGGGGCAGGCCGAACAGCTCGGTGGCGACGCCCACTTCGAAGGGGTTCGTCCCCTCATCGACGATCACCGCCACCCGGTGCGGAGACTGAGAGGATCCTTGCTGTGCGATTACCAGCACTCGCGGCGGCCGCGCACCAGCGGTCAGGATCGGGTCATGACCTACGAACCCGTATCCCTGGCCACCGCCCTCGCGTCCTTCTCGCAGGTGTGGAGCCCGCGCATCGTCACGACCGTCAACGACTACGACGTCCGGGTCGCCAAGGTCGAGGGCGAGCATCTGTGGCACGTCCACGACGACACCGACGAGTTCTTCCTCGTCCTCGCCGGCGAACTGCACATCGCCCTGCGCGAGGAGGCGGGCGAGCGCACGGTGAGACTCCCGCGAGGTTCCGTCTTCACCGTGCCGCGCGGCACGGAGCACAAGCCCTACGCGCCCGTGCCCACCGAGATCCTCCTGCTGGAGCCCACCGGCACGTCCACGGTCGGCGACCGCCACGAGGAGGTCCCTGACCATGTGGACGCGACGACCGGGCACGCGCTCGGCTGACGCGCGCGGCCCGGCCGGCTCACACGCCGTAGCCGTCGCTGTAGCCGTCGCGGTGGTGGCGGCGGTGCGGGTCGTCCTCGACCACCGGCGTCGCCGGCGGCACCACCACCCGGCGGCGCCGGGCGATGCTGCTGAACGTCGAGACGCCGATCAGGCCCACGGCCATGAGGATGATCCCGACCACGTCGAGGTTCACCCCCTTCATGTCCCAGTCCGTCGCGAACGTGAGGATCGCTCCCACGGCGATCAGGATGATGCAGCCTCCGAGGCCCATCCCACCTGCCTCCCTCCCAGACATGCCCTGTGTGTTCGAAGGATCCGGGTACCCGGACCCTTCGATCGAACACCTGGGAGGGGCGGATCAGCCTTCCAGGAACGCCGTCAGAGCCCGCGTCAGGAGGGCGGGGTCCTGCGTGCCGCACAGTTCACGGGCGCTGTGCATGGAGAGGATCGCCACGCCGATGTCGACGGTGCGGATGCCGTGCCGGGCGGCCGTGATCGGGCCGATGGTGGTGCCGCAGGGCATGGAGTTGTGCGAGACGAAGGTCTGGAAGGGCACGCCCGCTCTCTCGCACGCCGCGGCGAACACCGCGCGGCCCGAACCGTCGGTGGCGTAGCGGTTGTTGACGTTCACCTTGAGGATGGGGCCGCCGTCGACCTTGGGGTGGTGCGTCGGGTCGTGCCGCTCGGCGTAGTTGGGGTGTACGGCGTGGCCCGTGTCGGAGGAGAGGCAGACGGTGCCGGCGAAGGAGCGGGCCCGGTCCTCGTAGGAGCCGCCGCGGGCGAAGACCGAGCGCTCCAGGACCCCGCCGAGCAGCGGGCCGTCGGCGCCGGTGTCCGACTGGGAGCCGTTCTCCTCGTGGTCGAAGGCGGCCAGCACCGGGATGGAGGTGAGGCCGGCCCCGCTCGCCGCGGCGGCCGTCAGGGAGGTGACACCGGCGTGCACGGACAGCAGGTTGTCCATCCGCGGACCGGCCAGCAGCTCGCGGTCGCGGCCGAGGTAGGCGGGCGCCTCCACGGAGTGCGTCATCAGGTCCCAGCCGACGACCTCGCCGGCCGGGACGCCGGCCTCCTGCTCCATGAAGGCGATCAGGTCGCCGTCGTGGACGGCGTCACCGAGCCCCCACACCGGCTGGAGGTGGCGCTGCTTGTCGAGCTTGAGCCCCTCCGAGGTCACCGACCGGTCCAGGTGGACCGCCAGCTGCGGCACCCGCATCAGCGGCCGGTCCACGTTGACCAGGCGCGTGGAGCCGTCCCGCAGGGTCAGCCGGCCGGCCAGGCCCAGATCGCGGTCGAGCCAGGAGTTCAGCAGCGGTCCGCCGTAGATCTCCACGGCCACCTGCCGCCAGCCGAACGACCCGGTGTCGGGCTGCGGCTTGACCCGCAGGTTGGGCGAGTCGGTGTGCGCGCCGACGATCCGGAACGGCGTGTGGGGCGCCGCTCCTTCGGGGACGTACCAGGCGACCACGGCGCCGCCGCGCGTGACGTACTTGCCGCCGCTCGTGCCGTCCCAGGCGTCCGTCTCCGCGACCTGGCGGAACCCTGCCTTCTCCAGCCGCTCGGCCACGCTCGCCACGGCGTGGTACGGCGTCGGGCTGGCCGTGAGGAAGGCGATGAGGTCGTCGGTGTGACTGTGGTCGCTGCGGGGGGGTTGGGTCATGGGTTCACCTTAACGACGGACGAGGGCCCGCTCCCCTTGTTGGGGAGCGGGCCCTCGTCAGGACGTGGACCGGCTGCCGGACGTGTCCGGACAGATCGGAAAGGCCGGGCCGGAACCGGCCCGCCGGGTGCCTAGAACGCGGCCTCGTCGAGCTCCATCAGGTCCAGCTCGACGTTCTCGGAGACCTTGCGGGCCAGGGTCACGCCGGGCAGGACGTTGGCCGCGAAGAACTTCGCCGCCGCGATCTTGCCGGTGTAGAACGCCTTGTCCTTCGCGGAGGCCGACGCCAGCTTCTCGGCGGCCACGGCCGCGCCGCGCAGCAGCAGGTAGCCGACGACCACGTCACCGCAGGCCAGCAGCAGGCGGGTGGTGTTCAGGCCCACCTTGTAGATGTTCCTGACGTCCTGCTCGGTGGCGGCGAGGTCGGTGAGCATCAGGCCGACGATGGCCTCCAGCTCGACGGCCGCCTTGGCCAGGTGCTCGCGGGCGCCGGCCAGCTCGTCGCCGCCGGTGCCGACCGCGAGGAACTTCTTGATGTCCTCGGCCAGGCCGTTCAGGGCCGCGCCCTGGTTGCGGACGATCTTCCGGAAGAAGAAGTCCTGGCCCTGGATCGCCGTGGTGCCCTCGTAGAGGGTGTCGATCTTGGCGTCCCGGATGTACTGCTCGATCGGGTACTCCTGGAGGAACCCGGAGCCGCCGAAGGTCTGGAGCGACTGGGCGAGCTGCTCGTAGCCCTTCTCGGAGCCGTAGCCCTTGACGATCGGCAGGAGCAGGTCGTTCAGCGCGTGCTCGGCCTTGGCGTCCTCGCCGTTCGCCTCCTTGACCGCGATCGTGTCCTGGACGGAGGCGGTGTGGAGGACGAGGGCGCGCATGCCCTCCGCGTACGCCTTCTGCGTCATCAGCGAGCGGCGCACGTCGGGGTGGTGCGTGATGGTGACCTTGGGGGCGGCCTTGTCCATGAAGTTCGCCAGGTCGGGACCCTGGACGCGCTCCTTGGCGTACTCCAGGGCGTTCAGGTAGCCGGTGGAGAGCGTGGAGATCGCCTTCGTGCCGACCATCATGCGGGCGAACTCGATGATGCGGAACATCTGGCGGATGCCGTCGTGCTTGTCGCCGATCAGCCAGCCCTTGGCGGGGTGGCGGTCACCGAAGGTCATCTCGCACGTGTTGGAGGCCTTCAGGCCCATCTTGTGCTCGACGTTGGTGGCGTAGGCGCCGTTGCGCTCGCCCAGCTCGCCGGTCTCGAAGTCGAACAGGTACTTCGGGACGAGGAAGAGGGAAAGGCCCTTGGTGCCGGGGCCGGCGCCCTCGGGGCGGGCGAGGACGTAGTGGAGGATGTTCTCCTCCATGTCGTGCTCACCGGAGGTGATGAAGCGCTTCACGCCCTCGATGTGCCAGGAGCCGTCCTCCTGCTGGACCGCCTTGGTGCGGCCCGCGCCGACGTCCGAACCGGCGTCCGGCTCGGTGAGGACCATGGTGGAGCCCCAGGTCTTCTCGACGGCGATCCGGGCGATCTTCTTCTGGACCTCGTTGCCCTCCTCGAAGAGGATGTTGGCGAACGCCGGGCCCGAGGAGTACATCCACACGGCCGGGTTCGAGCCCAGGATCAGCTCCGCGTACGCCCAGATCAGCGACGGCGGGGCGGTGGTGCCGCCGATCTCCTCGGACAGGCCCAGACGCCAGTACTCCGAGTCCATGAAGGCCTTGTAGCTCTTCTTGAAGGACGGCGGGACCGGCGCGGTGTTGGTCTCCGGGTCGAAGACCGGCGGGTTGCGGTCGGCGTCGGTGAAGGACTCGGCCAGCTCGTTCTCGGCGAGCCGCGTCAGCTCCTCCAGAACGCTCTTGGCGGTGTCGGTGTCCATCTCCTCGAACGGGCCGGTGCCGTACAGCTTGTCGCGCCCGAGTACTTCGAAGAGGTTGAACTCGATGTCGCGGAGATTCGACTTGTAGTGCCCCATGGCGACGGCTCCGTAGAGGGATCGGCGAGGCACTGACTCCTCGCGACTGATTCACGTACCAGCAAGTGTCTACGATGATGCTACCCGTCAGTAATAAGACGCAACCCCCATGGGGCCGAGTGTGAGAAGGGTCTACTCGGTACCCTTGCGCCCATGTACGGATACGGCCAGCCGATGGACGGGGGCGCTGCCCAGCAGCAGTACGCCACGTCGCAGCAGCAGATGCCCGGCGGGTACGGGCAGCAGCCGCCGCTGTACCCCGAGCCGTCGCCGCCCTCCCTCGCCGACGCGGTGCGGGCCTTCACCACGGGCCAGGTGGCCGCGGAGGACTTCCAGCAGGTCTTCGCGACCTCGAAGGTCTACTGCCCACGCGGTGACAACCCTGGCTTCCTCGCCCTGCACAACACCCAGCAGCCGGTGATCCCCATGTTCACCTCGCTGAAGGAGCTGCGCCGGTACGCGGGCAAGGAGTCCAAGTACTTCGTCATCACCGGCGCCGAGGTGATCGACCTGCTGCCCACCGGCTACGGCTTCGTCCTCGACATGGAGGGTGAGCACCGGATGGTGTTCGACGCCAAGGCCGTGGAGCAGATGGTCGAGTTCGCCATGCGCCGGATGTACGGCTGACGGCGGTCCCTTCGGTCGGTCCCGCCCCTGTCGGGCGTTCCGCGGTTCGTGCCCCCGCCGCTGGAACCGGCGCTGCGGGGGGCGTTTCCCGCCGTTTCTGCGACAGGCGGTGCGTGGGGGACCGGCGGCGGTGCGGGCGCGGCCCGATCACCCCGCCGGCGCCTCGTGGCGCCTCTTGCCCGGGCCGCGGGAGGTGCGGGGGCTGAGCCGAGCGCCGTCGAGTATCGGCCTGACCGGGTGCCCGGAGGGAATTCCCTCCGGGCATTCTTCGTTCCGAGGTGGCAGGAAGTTCAACACTCAACTAAAATCGGAGCACAAGGAGGTACCGACATGCCTGCAGTGACCGTCGAGAACCCGCTGCTTCTGCCCCGCGTGGCCGCGCCGGGCGAAGCCGTGGCACGTCCCGTGCTCGCCGTCACCACCGCGCCCAGCGGCTTCGAGGGCGAGGGCTTCCCGGTGCGCCGCGCGTTCGCTGGGATCAACTACCGCCATCTGGACCCGTTCATCATGATGGACCAGATGGGTGAGGTGGACTACGCGCCTGGCGAGCCCAAGGGCACCCCCTGGCACCCCCACCGTGGCTTCGAGACCGTCACCTACATCATCGACGGGATCTTCGACCACCAGGACTCGCAGGGCGGTGGCGGGACCATCACCAACGGCGACACCCAGTGGATGACGGCCGGCTCGGGCCTCCTCCACATCGAGGCGCCGCCGGAGCACCTGGTGATGTCGGGCGGCCTCTTCCACGGGCTCCAGCTGTGGGTGAACCTGCCGGCGAGCGACAAGATGATGGCCCCGCGCTACCAGGACATCCGCGGCGGCAGCGTCCAGCTGCTGACCTCCCCCGACGGCGGCGCGCTGCTCCGCGTGATCGCCGGCGAGCTGGACGGGCACGCCGGTCCGGGCGTCACCCACACCCCGATCACCATGCTCCACGCCACCCTGGCGCCGGGCGCGGAGATCACCCTGCCCTGGCGCGAGGACTTCAACGCGCTGGCCTATGTGCTCGCGGGCCGCGGCTCCGTCGGCACCGACCGCCGCCCGGTCCACCTCGGCCAGACCGCGGTCTTCGGCCCTGGCTCCTCGCTGACCGTCCGCGCCGACGAGAAGCAGGACTCCCACACCCCGGACCTGGAGGTCGTCCTGCTGGGCGGTAGGCCGATCCGCGAGCCCATGGCCCACTACGGCCCGTTCGTGATGAACACCCAGGACGAACTCGTCCAGGCCTTCGAGGACTTCCAGAAGGGCCGCCTCGGCACCATTCCCGCGGTCCACGGCATGGACGAGAAGGGCCCCGAGGGCGCCTGACCGGTCGCCGGGAGCACCAGGGTCCGGGGTGTGAGCGCTCCAGGGTCCGGAGGTGAGCGCCCCGGACCCGAACCTCTGACGTCTCGTCAGTCCCCTTCACCCGGGCGGGCCGTCCGCGCAGGACAGCCCGCCCGTGGCGTGATCCGCTGGGAGGATGCCGGACTCCGCAGCCCTGCTGCCCCGCCCCGCCCGCCGGGTCGCCGCCTGGTGCGCGCTCGTCCTGCTGGTCGCGGGCGTCGGCTGGGTCGTCGTGCGGCTGTGCGTGGAGCTGAAGACGGCCGTGGTGCCGGTGCTGCTCGCGCTGCTCGGCACCGCCCTGCTCCGGCCCCTCCACCGGCGGCTGGTCAGGGCGCATGTCCACCGGTCCCTCGCCGCAGCGCTGACCTGTGTCGCCGTGGTGGCCGTCGTCGGCGGCGCCGTCTACATCGTCGTCGCCGCGCTCATCGACTCCGGCGAGCAGATCACCGCCTCCCTCAGGGACGCGGCCGAGTCGATCGCCGAGCACTTCGGGGCGGCCGGCACCTCCCTGGACGACATCGCCTCCAACGCCCGCGGTCTGCTGTCCCGCTTCGGCAGCACCGCGGCCTCCGGGGTGATCAGCGGGGTCAGCGTGGTCGGCGAGACCATCGCCATGGCCGTGCTCGCCCTGCTGCTGGTCTTCTTCTTCCTGCGCGACTCCCACATGGCCGCCGCCACCCTGCGCTCGCTCGCCCCGAAGGGTGGCGGGGACGTCCTGGAGGCCATGGCGCGGCGGGCCTTCCAGGCCGTCGAGGGGTTCATGCGCGGCACCACCCTGATCGCCCTCATCGACTCCGTCTGCATCACCGTGGGGCTGCTCGTCCTCGACGTGCCGGGCGCGTTCGGGCTCGGTGCGCTGGTGCTCGTCGGCGCCTACATCCCCTACCTCGGCGCGTTCGTCTCCGGGGCGGTGGCCGTGCTGGTCGCGCTCGCCGACCGGGGCTTCGTGATCGCGCTGTGGGCGCTCGGTGTGGTGCTCGCCGTGCAGGTGCTGGAGGGGCACGTCCTCCAGCCGGTGATCCAGAGCAGGACCGTGCAGATGCATCCGGCGGTCGTCATGGTCACCATCACCGCGGGTGCCTCCGTCGCCGGCATCCTCGGCATGCTGCTGGCCGTGCCGGTCACGGCCGCGGCCTTCGGTGTGCTGCACGAGCTCCGGGCGCGCTACGCCCCGGGGAAGCCGTCGGAACCCCCGGGCTCGCCGGGCTCCCCGGAACCGTCGCCCTCGTAGAGGTCGAACCAGATGCTCTTGCCCTCGCCGCGCGGCGCGACGCCCCACGCGTCGGCGAGCAGCTCGATCAGCACCAGGCCGCGTCCGGAGGAGGCCAGCTCGCCGGGGTGGCGCTTGTGCGGCAGGTCGTCGCTGGTGTCGGTGACCTCCACCCGCAGCCGCCGCCGGTCGTCCTGCCCGGTGACCTCGGCGACCAGCAGCGCGTCGGCGTCGGTGTGCACCAGGACGTTGGTCAGCATCTCCGACATCAGCAGGACCGCCGAGTCGAGCTGGTCCTGGGAGGCCCAGTCGTGCAGCAGGTCCCGCAGATGCCGGCGGGCCACCGCGATCCGCTCCGGCTCGGCCTGCGCCACCGTCAGCATGGTGCGCCGCACCGGAGCCCGTACGGCCACGGCGTCCCCGCACCCGCAGCCCTCGCCCTGGCGGCACAGCAGCAGGAAGGCGATGTCGTCCTCGCGCCGGTCGGCCAGCGGGCCGGTGGTGTGGTGCGAGGACGGACCGTGCACGGCCTGCACCAGGAGCTCGGCCAGCTCGTCCAGGTCGCCGTCGTGCTCCTCCAGGATGCGGCGGATGCGGGTCCAGCCGGTGTCCAGGTCGTGGCCGCCGGTCTCCATCAGGCCGTCGGTGCAGATCATCATGATCTCGCCCGGCTCCAGGGCGAGCCGGGTGGTCGGGTAGTCGGTGTCCGGGTCGATGCCCAGCGGCAGCCCGCCCGCCGTGACCCGGACCAGGACCGTGCCGTCCGGCATCCGGATCACCGGGTCCAGATGGCCCGCGCGGGCCGCCTCCACCACTCCGGTGACCGGGTCCACCTCGACGTACAGACAGGTCGCGAAGCGCACGTCGGCGGGGTCGTCGCCGGTGTGGCCGATGCCGTGCAGGAAGCGGGAGGCACGGGAGAGCACGGCGTCGGGGCGGTGCCCCTCCGAGGCGTACGCCCGCAACGCTATCCGCAGCTGCCCCATCAGCCCCGCCGCCCGTACGTCGTGCCCCTGGACGTCCCCGATGACCAGCGCGATCCGCCCGTTGGGCAGCGGGATCAGGTCGTACCAGTCGCCGCCCACCTGGAGACCGCCGCCGGTCGGGATGTAGCGGGCCGTCACGGACATGCCCGGGATCTCCGGGCCCAGGGTGGGCAGCATCGAGCGCTGGAGGCCGTCGGTCAGCTCCCGCTCGGACTCCGCGGCCCCGGCGCGCGACAGGGCCTGGGCGAGCATCCGGGCCACCGTCGTCAGCACCGAGCGCTCGTCCGGGGTGAAGGCCACCGGGTAGGTGAAGGCGGCCATCCAGGCGCCGATCGTGCGCCCGGCGACCGTCAGCGGCAGGAACGCCCACGACTGGCGGCCGAACTGCTGGGCCAGCGGCCAGGTGAGCGGATAGCGGCGCCCGTACTCGTCGGGGGAGGGCAGATAGACGGCCCGGCCGGTGCGCACCACGTCGGCGGCCGGGTAGGCGGTGTCCAGGGACATGTGGGCGAAGGGGCCCTCGTCGCCGGGCCGGTGCCCGTGGTGGCCGATGACCGTCAGCCGGTCGCCCGAGACGCCGAACACCGCCAGCCCGTCCGGGGAGAACCCCGGCATCGACAGCGCCGCCGCCACCCGCAGCACCTCGGCGGTGGACCGGGCCTCGGCCAGCGCCCGGCCCGCGTCCAGCAGGAACGCCTCGCGCGAGCGGCGCCAGTCGCCGGTGACCGTGCTCCGGTTCACCGAGGTGCCCGGCAGCGGCTCGGTGACCTCCTGGAGGGTGCCGATCAGCTCGTAGGCCCGTTTCTGACGGTCGAACGAGGGCTTGGAGCGGCTGCGGACGATCCGGACGATCCGGCCCTGCTCGTCCATGACCCGGATGCGGACCTCGGCGAGGGTGCTCTCGGCGGCCGCGAGCTGCACGACGCCGGTGATCTCGTTCCAGTCCACCGGATGCAGCCGGGCCCGCACCTGGGGCTCGGTGAGCGTCGCCTCCTCGGCGGGCAGCCCGAGCAGCCGGGCGGCCTCCGCGTCCAGTCTGACCAGGCCTGTCGACGTGTCCCAGTGCCACAGGCCGGTCGCGAGAGAGGCGAGAACCTGCTCCACGGCGGGCAGGGGCTCACCAGTGCGCATTGCCCCACTTTAGGAAAGAGTGTTCGCATCCTGCCACCGAAGGGTGTCCCGGCCGCCCGCCGCGCATCTCCCGCACCCGGCCCCTAATAGAGGAAGCCGATCTTCGCGTGCCCGGTACCCTGGGTGTGTTTCACGTGAAACATGCCCCCGATCCACGAAGGCTGGATGAACGACGATGCATCGGTACAGGTCCCACACCTGCGGCGAGCTCCGCGCCTCTGACGTCGGCACCGACGTCCGGCTGAGCGGCTGGCTGCACAATCGGCGCGACCTGGGCGGCATCCTCTTCATCGATCTGCGCGACCACTACGGCATCACGCAGCTGGTCGCCCGTCCCGGTACCCCGGCGTACGAGGCCCTGGACAAGATCTCCAAGGAGTCGACCCTCCGTATCGACGGCAAGGCCGTCTCCCGCGGCGCCGAGAACATCAACCCCGAGCTGCCCACGGGCGAGATCGAGGTCGAGGTCGGCGAGGTCGAGCTGCTCGGCGCGGCCGCCCCGCTGCCCTTCACGATCAACGCCGAGGACGGGGTCAACGAGGAGCGGCGCCTGGAGTACCGCTTCCTGGACCTTCGCCGCGAGCGCATGCACCGCAACATCATGCTGCGCACCGCGGTCATCTCCGCGATCCGCCACAAGATGACGGCGCTGGGCTTCAACGAGATGGCGACGCCGATCCTGTCCGCCACCTCCCCCGAGGGCGCCCGCGACTTCGTCGTGCCGTCCCGCCTGAACCCGGGCAAGTTCTACGCCCTCCCCCAGGCCCCGCAGCAGTTCAAGCAGCTGCTGATGATCTCCGGCTTCGACCGCTACTTCCAGATCGCGCCCTGCTTCCGCGACGAGGACGCCCGCGCCGACCGCTCGCCGGGCGAGTTCTACCAGCTCGACGTCGAGATGAGCTTCGTCGAGCAGGAGGACGTCTTCCAGCCGATCGAGCGGCTCATGACCGAGCTGTTCGAGGAGTTCGGCGGCGGCCGCCACGTCACCTCGCCGTTCCCGCGCATCCCGTTCCGCGAGTCGATGCTGAAGTACGGCTCCGACAAGCCGGACCTGCGCGCCCGGCTGGAGCTCGTCGACATCACCGACGTGTTCGAGGCCAGCGAGTTCAAGGCCTTCGCGGGCAAGCACGTGCGTGCCCTGCCGGTGCCGGACGTCTCCGCCCAGCCCCGCAAGTTCTTCGACCAGCTCGGTGACTTCGCGGTCTCCCAGGGCGCCAAGGGCCTGGCCTGGGTCCGCGTCGGCGAGGACGGCGCGCTGTCCGGCCCGATCGCCAAGTTCCTCACCGAGGAGAACGTCAAGGTCCTCACCGAGCGCCTCGGCCTGGAGGCCGGTCACGCCGTGTTCTTCGGCGCGGGCGACTTCGACGAGGTCTCGAAGATCATGGGCGCGGTCCGTGTCGAGGCCGCCAAGCGCGCCGGGCACTTCGAGGAGGGCGTCTTCCGGTTCTGCTGGATCGTCGACTTCCCGATGTACGAGAAGGACGAGGACACCGGCGCCATCGACTTCTCGCACAACCCCTTCTCCATGCCGCAGGGCGGCCTGGAGGCCCTGGAGACCCAGGACCCGCTGGACATCCTCGGCTGGCAGTACGACATCGTCTGCAACGGCGTCGAGCTGTCCTCCGGCGCGATCCGGAACCACGAGCCCGAGATCATGCTCAAGGCCTTCGAGATCGCCGGCTACGACCGGGAGACCGTCGAGGAGAAGTTCGCGGGCATGCTGCGCGCGTTCCGCTTCGGCGCCCCGCCGCACGGCGGTATCGCCCCCGGCGTCGACCGCATCGTGATGCTGCTGGCCGACGAGCCGAACATCCGCGAGACCATCTCCTTCCCGCTCAACGGCAACGCCCAGGACCTGATGATGGGCGCGCCGACGGAGCTGGAGGAGGCCCGGCTGAAGGAACTGCACCTGTCGGTGCGCAAGCCGCAGGCGAAGTAGGGCGACCGCGAAGGCGCCCCGGACCTCGGGTCCGGGGCGCCTTCGCGTTTCCCGGGCCCGTCCTCAGAGACCTGCTACCGGCTCACCCGGGCCACGATGGCCTGCGGCATCACCTGCTCAAGGCGCTTCCGGAGACGCAGCACAGTGAGTTCGTGCTGCCCTACGGGCGTCGGCATGTCGTGGACGATCCCGTGCTTGGTGATCTCGAACTTGCCGGGGACGGTGTCGTCCATCGATTCGAGGAGGTCTCGCATCGCTCTGAAGAGGTGGGGCACGCCCTGGTGAGCGTTGGTCATGGGGCGGGTTCTCCTGGGGTGGGGCGGCAGTCGCGGCAGCGGCCCGGTTCTGGTGCGCGGAAGGCGCGGTCGCAGCGGTCGCAGGTCTGGAGGGGGTGTCTGGGCTCCGGGGCCGGTGGGACCGGGGGCCGGAACGGGGGAGGCGGTGGGAACTGGGCGGTCAGGCGGTGGGCCAGGAGGGCGGCCGGGCGGATCAGGGGTTCCAGCGGCAGGTTCTCGGTGAGGGCGCGGCGTACGGCGGTGGGGGTGAGGTCGCGCTCCAGCCAGGCGGCGACGCCGGGGGCGAGGTGCTCGGCGTCCGTGGCGGAGAGGAGCAGGCGGGGGTCGTGGCGGCGGAGGCCGGCGAGGACGTCGACGGCCGTCTGGAGGAGCTCGGGGGATGTGAACGAGGGCATCGGTACGGGTGGGAGCAGTCGCTTGCGAGGGGGCGGCTCGTCCGGTGCCGCGCGTCGGACGGGCCTGTCGGGGGTGTCGGCTGCGGGCCTGTGGCCCGGCCTGTTGCTGGAGACCGTGCGGGTGACGATCCGCCCGGTCGGTGCCCGCAAGCGGCTACGGCGGAGGTAGCCGTGGGTTTCGAGTTCGCGGAGCGCCGCCGCGATACGGGTGGGGCCCTCCGGGAAGCGAGCGGCGAGGCTCTTGATGTCGATCGCCGTGCCCGGTCGCACGGACTGGATGTGGCAACCCAGCCCGATCGCCAGCAGCGACAGCTCCCGGTGCTGGGCGAGGTCGTTGCCGATCACCGTGAAGTTCTCGGTGAGGCGGACGTTGTCGTGGATCACGCCGGAGTTCGGGCGCCCATGGGGGTGGTTTTTGCCCGGGATACGGGACCGGGTGGACGCGGGCGCGCTAGGGTTTTCGGTATCCATCGGGAAGTTGCCTCTTCCTCGGTGGTCAGGCCCTCGCAGGGATCGCTAGTCCCGGCGGGGGCCGTCCCATGTCTGGGGGGGTGTGTGTCTTGCTGCGGTGAGCGTAAGGCAGGCAACCGGTCCCGAATCCAGTCCAGTTGGGCATATTCACTCGCGGGAGTGAGTTTGCCCGGCGGGAGGGAGGGGTGGGGCTTGGTGGGGTGCTTTCTCCCCAGTGGGTGCTTCATAGGGAGCGCAGGTCGGACCGGGGTGTGGGGCGTCACGCTTCGGTGATTTCGGGGCCGGGAGGGTGAGTTCGGCCCAGACCGTTTCGCGAGGGTGAAGGACCGCATCCTCGGGGATCCGGCGCACCGCACGTGCTCCGGGACGGGCACGCGAAGGCGCCCGGAGGTCGGCCTCCGGGCGCCTTCGGTGGAGTGGTCGGTCAGGAGAGGGACTTGTAGCCGCTCCAGCCCGTGCCGAGCTTCACGCCCGCCGAGAACGTGCCCCTGCCGGTGCCGGAGTGGCGCCACAGGGTGCCGCCGGTGTCGCGGGCGACGAGGTCGGCGTGGCCGTCGTCGGTGAGGTCGCCGACGCCGACCACCACGTTGTAGGCGCCGCCCCAGCCGGCGGAGAGCTTCACCCGGGCGCCGAAGGTGCCGTTGCCCCTGCCGTCGTAGCGGTAGAGGGCGTTGGCCTTGTCCTGCGCGATCAGGTCGACCCGGCCGTCCCCGGTGACGTCGCCGACGCCCACGACCTTCTTGTAGGTCCGCCAGTCCGAGTAGAGCAGCACCGCGGTGGACAGCCTGCCCGTGCTCAGGCCCTTGTACAGGTACACCGCGCCCGTGCTCGCCTTGCGGGCGATCAGGTCCGGGAGGCCGTCGCCGCTGACGTCGCCGGGCGAGGTGAGCACGTCGAACGTCGTCCAGCCGCCGGTCGCCAGGGTCGTGTACGGCGTCGACGTCCTGGGCGCCGTGTTGCAGCCCGGCTTGTACAGCCGCAGGGCCCCGCTGCTCAGCCGGACCAGGACGTCGTTGCAGCGGTCGCCGCTCAGATCGCCGAAGGGGACGGCCGTGACGGTCGAGGGCCAGCCGGTGGCGGTCGTCCGCTCCCCGACCCTGCCCGTGCCGGTGCCCGCGTGGAAGGTCAGGGCACCCGAGGTGGTGAGGGTGAGCAGGTCGCCGCGGCCGTCGGTGCCGTCGGCGCTGACGAAGTCACGGCGGACCGGCATGCCCCCCTGGAAGAAGACCTTGCCCGTGGTCACCGTGTTCGCGGCGGTGCTTCCGACACCGGTCGCCCTGAGCGTCCAGGTGGTCCAGCCGTTGGGGAAGCGGAGCCCGTTCGTCGCCAGGCCGTTCCACCGCGCGGAGACATGGGCCGCGGTCGCTCCGCCGGTGAGCGTGCGGGTGGCCTTGCCGTTCGCTCCGCTCTGGACGGAGGTGAAGGCCAGGGACCAGGAGGTGACCGGACGCGACAGCAGCCACTCGCCGGTCCACGGCGTCGCGTTCGACGGCTGCGCGTAGGACTCGGTCTCGGCGCGGAAGGCCGTGGTCGCGGACGGCGCGATGCCGGTGGTGACGACCTGCGTGCGCTCGTAGCCGTCGAACCAGGCCACCAGGCCCGTGTACTCGTCGACCGTCCAGCGGTAGCGGCGGTCCACGGGCAGCCCGCTGTCGGGCAGGCCGGAGGCGACGACGCGGGTCGCGCCGGTGGCCGCGTCGGTCAGGACCAGCTCGTCGGCCGCGTGGTCGTGGCGGACGGTGAAGCCGTCGCCGAGCAGCACGTCACCGGGGGCGACGGCCCTAGCCGTACCCGCCTTGCTGTCGTACACGCCCGCGGAGGCGGTCCCGCACGCCCAGTACACCCAGCGTCCCGCCGCCTGGAGTTCGCTCGGCACACAGGCCAGGCCCGGGACGGTCACGGTGGCGAGCGTCCTCATCTCGACGAGGCTGTACGAGGAGAGCTTGCCGAGGGTGCCGGGGCTCCACAGGGTGGGGCCGTTCAGGGCGGCGGCGCGCACCGACCGCTTCACCAGCTGGCCGTAGCCGAGCCGGCCGACGTACTGCGTGGGCGTCGCGCCGCCCGAGTCGTAGACGGCGTAGTCGTCGGAGACGTCGACGATCGCGCCGCCCCGCGTCCCGTAGTCCAGGTAGTGGCCGCCGAGGGCGCGCAGGCGGTCGTCGCCGCCGTTCTCGCCCTCGTCGGTGCCGCCGTTGGTGTCGAGGTACACGTCCTCGCCGTCGAGGCCGCCCCACAGCGCCGAGCAGGTGGTGCCGGGGTACGGGCAGACGGGCTCGTACATCGCGCCGCTCTCCGTGGCGGCGGAGGCCGTCAGCACGGTGGAGCCGTTGGTGGAGAGCGTGCGTACGGACGAGGTGTCCGTGGTGGTGCTCGCAGGGTCGTCCTCGGCGACGCGCAGGCTGCCGCGGCTGAGGGCGATGCCGGTCTTGGCGTTCTCCAGGGCCGGGGACCGGTACAGCTTCTCCAGCTTCAGCGTCCCGTCCGCGGCCTGGGTCACGCGCTGGACCCACCGGTCGGTGATGGCCGTGCCGCCGCTGACGAGCGCCTCCCCGTCACCGCCCGCGAGGGCGTACTCGCCGACGCTCGCCAGCAGGGTCTGCTTCACGGACGGGTCGGTGAGGTTCACCGCGAGGAGTCGGGTGACGGTCGGGCTCACATAGCGCGGCAGCAGTACCCAGTCGCCGACCAGGACCGGTTCGCCGTCGAGGCCGCCGGCCAGCTCGGGCACCTCGACCCGTTGTTCCGGTGCGGCGAGGTCCTTGCGGGACTTCAGGTGCAGATAGCCGCTGTAGGTGTCGTACCAGCCGACGCGGTCCTCGCTCATCACGGTCTTGGGGATGTACGAGGTGTCGGTGAACGCCGTGGTGGCCACGGCCGTCTCGACGTCGATGTAGGCGAGCCCGTAGTTGCCGTCCGCCACGAGCACACCGGAGGAGTCCGCGGCGCGTACGTCCGTGCTCCGCACGCTCGTCGAGTCACCGCCGACGGGGCGGGTGCGCCAGGCGCCGTCGACCTCGTCCAGCAGGGCCGAGGTCGTGAGGATCGTGTCGCCGGCGAGGGCACGGTAGTAGCCGTGGTCCTGGGCGTTCCACTCGACGGTCCTGGTGGTGCCCGTGGCCGGGTCCCACAGCGTGGCCTGTGCGTCGGACGCGGTCCTCGGCAGCGCGATCGTGTCGCCGTCCGAGCCGTACCAGGCGTCGCGGCAGGCCGAGTCGACGGTGGCGCACGCGGTGTCCGGCGTGTAGACGCCGGACGCCTCCCCGACCGTGACGGTCCGGCCCGTGGCGTAGTCGGTCCACAGCAGGCCGTCCTTGCCCGCGTGGCGGTGCAGGAAGCCCGTGTCGCCCACGACGTAGGGGCGTTCGGTGCGTGCCGCGGTGGTGCTGGGATCGGTGAGTGTGATCCCGGTGGTGCCGGCGGCGGTCTCGGCGGCCTCGCCGTCCTCCGACGAGAGGACGAACAGGGACGACGCGGCCACCGCGACCACCAGCGAACAGACGGCGGCGGCCTGGCCGCCCCGTCTCAGGGCGTGTCTGCCCACGTGAGAACCCTCCCCGCGAGAGTCTCCGCTCTCGCACAAGTGGGCGAATCCTAACGCGGGCCTACACCACCGGGATCGAGAGGCCTGCCTACCGCGCGACGTACTGCGTGAGGATCGCCTGGACCTCGTAGATGTCGACGCCCTTGGTGAAGGTCTTGGTGATCGGCAGCTGGGTGCCGGAGACCCAGATCTTCAGCTCGGCGTCGAGGTCGAAGGTGCCGGCCGTCTCCACCGCGAAGTGCGTGATGCTGCGGTACGGGACCGAGTGGTACTCGACCTTCTTGCCGGTGATGCCCTGCTTGTCGACCAGGATCAGACGGCGGTCGGTGAACAGGATGGTGTCACGGATCAGCAGGTAGGCGGCGTGCACCGTCTCGCCCTGCCCGAGCAGCCTGGCGTAGTCCTGCGCGGCCTGGGCCGGGTCGATCGGGTGTGCGTTGCCGAAAAGCGCCATGGAAAGAGGGACCCCCCACTCGATGTCACCCGGCCTCGGTCGGCCGGGGTGATCATGGTCAGATATACCTGGTGGGTGAGGGGTCCGAGAAGGGCTGTTACGCGGCTGTTTCCCCGCCGAAGCGCTCCTTGTACGCGGCGAGGTCGTCGTCCGTCAGCTTGGCGAACATGACCGGCGGCACGGTGAAGGGCGTCCCGGCCGGGACGGAGGACAGGGACTTCGCCTCGTCCTCGGAGACCCAGGACGCGGTGTCGTCGGCGAGGGAGAAGGCCTGGCGCATGGCCGCCGCGGTCGTCGGGACGAAGGGCTCGGAGACCACCGAGTAGAGGTGGATGAGGTTCATCGCCGTGCGCAGGGTCAGGGCCGCGGCGTCCTGGTCGGTCTTGATCTCCAGCCAGGGGGCCTTCTCCTCCAGGTAGGAGTTGCCTGCCGACCACAGGGCGCGCAGCGCCGCCGCCGCCTTGCGGAACTGGAGGGCCTCCATCTGGGACTCGTACTCGGCGAGCAGCCGGGCGATCTCCTCGCCCAGCCTGGCCTCCGCCTCGCCCGGCTCGCCGCCCGCGGGGACGTCGTCGCCGAAGCGCTTGCGGGAGAAGGACAGCACGCGGTTGACGAAGTTGCCGAGGGTGTCGGCGAGGTCCTTGTTCACCGTGGCCGTGAAGTGCTCCCAGGTGAAGGACGAGTCGTCCGACTCCGGGGCGTTGGCGATGAGGAAGTAGCGCCAGTAGTCGGCGGGCAGGATCTCCAGCGCCTGGTCGGTGAAGACGCCGCGCTTCTGCGAGGTGGAGAACTTGCCGCCGTAGTACGTCAGCCAGTTGAAGGCCTTGACGTAGTCGACCTTCTTCCACGGCTCGCGCACGCCGAGCTCGGTGGCCGGGAACATCACCGTGTGGAACGGCACGTTGTCCTTCGCCATGAACTGGGTGTACCGGACGTCGGTGTCGACGTCGTACCACCAGGACTTCCAGTCCCCGCCCGTGGCGTCGGCCCACTCCTTCGTCGCGCCCAGGTACTCGATCGGGGCGTCGAACCAGACGTAGAAGACCTTGCCCTCGGCGGCCAGCTCCGGCCAGGTGTCGGCCGGGACGGGGACGCCCCAGTCCAGGTCACGCGTGATCGCGCGGTCGTGCAGTCCCTCGGTCAGCCACTTGCGGGCGATGGAGGAGGCCAGCTGCGGCCAGTCGTCCTCGTGGCGGGCGACCCAGGCCTCGACCTCGTTCTGCAGCCTGGACTGGAGCAGGAAGAGGTGCTTGGTCTCCCTGACCTCGAGGTCCGTGCTGCCCGAGATCGCCGAGCGGGGGTTGATCAGGTCGGTCGGGTCCAGCACGCGGGTGCAGTTCTCGCACTGGTCGCCGCGGGCCTTGTCGTAGCCGCAGTGGGGGCAGGTGCCCTCGACGTAGCGGTCCGGCAGGAAACGGCCGTCGGCGGGCGAGTAGACCTGACGGATCGCCCGCTCCTCGATGAAGCCGTTCTCCTGGAGCCTGCGGGCGAAGTGCTGGGTGATCTCGCGGTTCTCCGCGCTGGAGCTGCGGCCGAAGTAGTCGAAGGCCAGCGCGAAGCCGTCGTAGACCGCCTTCTGCGCGTCGTGCGCCTGCGCGCAGAACTCCGCGACCGGGAGGCCCTGCTCCTTGGCGGCCAGCTCGGCGGGGGTGCCGTGCTCGTCCGTCGCGCAGATGTACAGCACCTCGTGGCCGCGCTGGCGCAGGTACCGGGCGTACACGTCCGCCGGGAGCATGGACCCCACCATGTTGCCCAGGTGCTTGATCCCGTTGATGTACGGAAGGGCGCTGGTGATGAGGTGTCGAGCCATGCCGGCTGCTCCCAGGTCGGTTGTTTTGCGAACCTTGAAATCGTAGCCGAAACGGGTGGGCCGCCCGCTTCCCTTTCTGAGGGGTGGGAAGGGGCGGCCACGGGGGTTGTCCGGGTGGTTCCGGGCGGTGCCTTACGGCTTCCAGCCGGCCAGTACGCCGGTGTAGAGCTCGGCGTCCGTGAGCTCCCGGGGGGTCGGGCCGGCGTGGAAGAACGAGGTGTTGGCCGTCTTCAGCTTGCGGAGGTAGTCGAAGGCCTTGTTGTCGTGCTCGCCGAAGGCGACGAAGGAGAAGAAGACGTCGGGGTGGTTCTTCCCGGCGTCCGTGAGCGCCTGGGTCGCGGGGGTCTTCGCGTCCGGGGCGCCGTCGGTCTGGAAGACGACCAGGGCGGGCGTGGTGGGGGCGGTCTTCGCGCGGTGCGCGAGGACGGCTTCCACGGCGGCGTGGTAGCTGGTGCGGCCCATGCGGCCGAGGCCGGCGTGGGTGTCGTCGACCTTGGTCTCGTGGTCGGCGAGGGTGAGGTCGGTGGTGCCGTCGAGCTCGGTGGAGAAGAACACGACGTGGACCGTGGCCTCGGGGTCGAGGTGGGCCGCGAGGGCGAGGGTCTGGTCGCCGAGGGCCTGGGCGGAGCCGTCCTTGTAGTAGCCGCGCATGGACGCGGAGCGGTCGAGGACGAGGTAGATCTTGGCGGTGGTGTCGGTGAGGTGGTGTGCGGTGAGGGTGGTGTGGGCGGCGTTGTAGGCGGTGAGGAGGGTTTTGGGGATGTCGGGGGTCGCCGCCGGGTCCGCTGCCGCGGGCTGGGGGGTGACCTCCGGGTCCGCTGCCGCGGGGGTGGGCTTTTCGGCCTCGGCCTTGGGCTCGGCCTTGGGCTCTTCGGCCTCGGCTTCGCCTTCGGCCGGGTTTTCGTTCCCACCCGCACCACCCGTGCGGGTCTCGTCGTCGGCTTCCTGTGCCCCCTGTGCCTCGTCCTCGCCGTCGGCGGCCGCCGGCTCCGGGGTCGTCTCCTCCGCCTCGACCACTGCCACGATCTCGGACAGCGCCTCGAGGTCCGGCTCGAACTCGGGCTCGGTCTCGGGGGCGGGCTCGGCCTCGGGGGCGGGGGCCTCGGCCGCGACCGGCTCGGGCTCGGCGACCGGCTCCTCAGCCGCGACCGGCTCCTCGACGGCCGCCTCGGCGGTGACCGGCTCCTCGGCGGCGGCGGCGGTCTCGGGCTCGGCGGCCGGCTCCTCGACGGCCTCCTCGGCTACGGCGGGCTCCTCGGCTGCGGCGGGGTCGGGCTCAGTCGTCGGCTCCTCGGCGACGGCGGGCTCGGGTTCGGCGGCCGGCTCCTCGACGGCCTCCTCGGCGGCGGCGGGCTCCGGCTCCTCGGCGACGACCGGCTCCGCCTCCTGGGCGACGACCGGCTCCGGCTCCTCGGCCGCGACCGGCTCCGGCTCCTCGGCTGCGGCGGGGTCGGGCTCAGTCGTCGGCTCCTCGGCCGTGACCGGCTCGGGGGTCTCTGCCGGCTGTGGGTCCGTTGGCTTGGGGACCGTTACGTTGTCGAAGGCCGCGGACACCAGTTCGTGTTCCGAGGCGTCGGCGTCGGTGTCCGTGTGGGACTCCGGGGCCGTGCGGGGCTCGGGGACCGTGGAGGTCTGGGGGGTGGCCGGCTGCGCGGGGGTCGCGTTCTCGGCGTCGGCGGTTTCGGGTTTGCGTGACCGGCCGAATGCGTTCCGCAGGAGAGTGAGAATGCCCATGAGTGCAACCCTTCGCGCGAGTTGATGTCCGTTAGATCCCTGGCCAGGACGGACACGTAAGGTTAGCGGGACCTCGTGGCGATCTTGGGGAGGGGCGTACCCCGTCCCGGCGGGGACGCACGCCGGAGTGCGCCGGTTACTCCAACTGCAGTTCGGATGTGTCGCGTTCACCGGTAGTTCACTCTGAGTCCCCGCGCGCGCACAAACGTGCTCCTAGCGTCCAGGACGCTGAATCCAAGGGGAAGCCAGGGGAGAACCAAGTGCGCATCCAACTGCCGATCATCGGGACCAACGACTCGCATGCGGGTGGGCGCTCTGCCCTCACCTGCCGATTCCGCTGCGGCGACGCCTGTTTCCATGAGGCACCGAACGCCAGTTCGAACGAATACCTCGGTGACGTCATCGCCGGGGCTCTCAGCCGCCGCTCGGTGGTGCGCGCCGCCGCCGTGGTCACCGCGGCCGCCGCCGCCGGTACCGCCGTCAGCACCGCCGCCGCGCCGCGGGCCACCGCCGCCGAGGGCGTCGGCGCCGCCCACGAGGGGCACACGCCGGCCCGTGGCGCGCGCGGGCTGCGCTTCACCCCGGTCGCGCCGAACACCGCCGACCAGGTCACCATCCCCGAGGGCTACGAGCAGAACATCGTGATCCGCTGGGGCGAGCCCATCCTGCGCGGTGCGCCGGCCTTCGACCCGGCGAAGCAGACCGCCGCGGCGCAGGCCGGCCAGTTCGGCTACAACTGCGACTACCTGGGCCTGCTGCCGCTGCGCGGGGAGCCCGGCCGCCAGATCCTCGTCGCGAACCACGAGTACACCGACGAGATCCTGATGTTCGCCGGGTACGACGCCGCGAACCCGACCAAGGAGCAGGTCGAGATCGCCTGGGCCGCGCACGGCCTGTCGGCCGTCGTCGTCGAGGGCAACCGCCGTGACGGCAGGCTCGTCCCGGTCACCCGGCACCCGCTGAACCGCCGTGTCACCGCCACCACCGAGTTCCGGCTGACCGGCCCGGCCGCCGGTTCGGACCTGCTGAAGACCTCCGTCGACCCGACCGGCACCAAGGTCCTCGGCACGCTCAACAACTGCGCGGGCGGCGAGACGCCGTGGGGCACCACCCTGCACGGCGAGGAGAACTTCAACCAGTACTTCGCCAACGCCACCCGCGCCACCGACAAGCGCTACGGCCTGAACGCCGCCGCCTCCGAGCGCAAGTGGGAGCGTTACGACAAGCGCTTCGACGTCGCCCAGGAGCCCAACGAGCCGCACCGTTTCGGCTACGTGGTCGAGTTCGACCCGTACGACCCGGAGTCCACCCCGCGCAAGCACACCGCGCTGGGCCGCTTCAAGCACGAGGGCGCGACCGTCCGCCTCACCGACGACTGCCGTCCGGTCGTCTACTCCGGCGACGACGAGCGGTTCGACTACTTCTACAAGTTCGTCGGTTCCCGGCGCATGAAGCACGGTTCGTCCCGTGCCGCGCGCGAGCACAACCTCTCGCTGCTCGACGAGGGCACCCTCTACGTCGCCAAGCTCACCGGCGACTCCCCGGCGATCGAGATCGACGGCACCGGCAAGCTCCCGAACGACGGCGAGTTCGACGGCTCCGGCGAGTGGATCCCGCTGGCCACCGCCACCAAGGACGGCGCGGTCTCGCACGTCGACGGCATGACCGCCGAGGAGGTGTTCGTCTTCACCCGTCTCGCCGGTGACAAGGTCGGCGCGACGAAGATGGACCGCCCCGAGGACATCGAGCCGAACCCGGTCACCGGCAGGGTGTACGTGGCGCTCACCAACAACACCCGCCGCGGCACCGCCGGCTCCGCCCCCGTGGACGAGGCCAACCCGCGCATCGGCAACAAGCACGGTCACGTCCTGGAGCTGACCGAGCGCTGGAACCGCGCCGACAGCAAGACGTTCGGCTGGAAGCTGTTCCTGGTCGCCGGTGACCCGAACGACCCGGCCACCTACTTCGCGGGCTTCCCGAAGGACCAGGTCAGCCCGATCTCCTGCCCGGACAACGTGGCCTTCGACCCGCACGGCAACCTGTGGATCTCCACCGACGGCTCCCAGCTCGGCTCGCACGACGGCCTCTTCGGCGTCGCGACCCGCGGCACGCGCCGGGGTGAGCTCAAGCAGTTCCTGACCGTGCCGAAGGGCGCCGAGACCTGTGGCCCGATCGTGCAGGACCGCCGGGTGCTCGTCGCCGTGCAGCATCCGGGCGAGCTCGACGGGGCCACCGCCGAGAAGCCGCTGAGCGCGTGGCCGGACGGGCCGGGCAGGATCAACCGTCCGGCCGTCGTCGTGGTCTACCGCACGGACGGCGACGACATCGGTGTGTGACGGCCGGAAGGCCGGGGCCGGTCGGTGACGGCCTGGGCCGGTCCCGGCCTGGGCCGGTCCCGGCCTGGGCCGGTCCATGACGGCCGGTGGCCGGGAGGCGGGGGCAGGGGGCAGCGTGGTGACGCGATGGCCCTCGCCGCCGGCTCCTGGCGCAGCGGTTCCAGGACGCTGTCCGCCGGGTCCGTGAGGTCCGTGCGGACGGCGACCAGGAGCTCCGCCTCGCGCACTCCCTCGGACAGCTCCCGCAGCTGACGGGCGACCTGCGTGATCTCCGCCCGCGACGGCGGCGCGGCACCGTGCCGGTCACGGACCCGCGCCGCCGTCGTGGCCGTTCGCGTAGTTCCCCGCGCCCCTGAAAGGCTTGCGCAGTTCCTCGCGCCCCTGGGGTGGTGCGTTGTCGGGTGCGGCCCCGTCGTGGCTGGTCGCGCAGTTCCCCGCGTCCCTGAAAGCTTTGCGCCGTTCCCCGCCCCCAGAAGATCCGTGCCCCTGGCGGTCTTGAGGGGGTGTCGCGAAGTGCCCGAAAGGGGCGCGGGGAACTGCGCGAAAGGGGGTCAGGGGGTGTCTGTCCGGGGGAGTAGGGCGGTGAGGGCCTTGTTGAAGGCAGCGGGGCGTTCCAGGTTGGGGAGGTGGGCTGCGTTGGGGATGACGTGGAGGGTGGCGTCGGGGAGGGTGGGGGCTTCGGGGAGGGGGGTGTAGGTGTCGTCGGCGCCCACCACGACCAGGGAGGGCACGGTGGTCCGGGCCAGGAGGGGCCGGTAGTCGGGCCGCTCCGCGCGGCCGCGCAGTGCCGCGGCGGCGCCGCGAGGGTCCGTGGCGGTCATCATGCGATGGACATGCGCCTTGACCCCCGCGTCGGCGTAAGGCGCGACCATCCGCTCCAGCACCTCGTCGGCATACCCCCGCATCCCCTCCCGCAGCAGCCGCTCGGCCATGACGTTGCGCGCCGCCCTGCCCTCGTCGGTCTCCGGCGCGGCGGTCGTGTCGGCGAGCAGCAGCCCCCGCACCCGCTCGCCGAACAGCTCCAGGCAGGCCATGGCGATCTGGCCGCCCATCGACAGCCCGCCCAGGACGAACGTGTCCACCCCCAGCTCGTCCAGCAGCTCCCGCACGTCCTCGGCGAACCGCGGCAGCGGGGTGACGCCCGGGACCACGGGCGAGGCCCCGTAGCCGCGCAGGTCGGGCGCGATCACCCGGCGCTCGGCGGAGAACACCTCGATCTGCGGGGCCCACATCGTGCGGTCGAAGGGGTGACCGTGGATGAGGACGAGCGGGGTCAGGGGGGAATGGGGGCCTTTGTCGTCGAATGACAGGAAGGGTGCCATGTGTTCGACCCTAGGGTTCCCCGACTTCTCGGGGCAATAAGATCTTTGCCCTCGGTGCAATGTGAAGGGGGAGCCGTGCGCGAGGACTTCCGGCGGATCGCCGACCGTATCGCCGAGGACATCGACTCCGGCCGGCTCGCCCCGGGCCGCCGGCTGCCCCCGCAGCGCCGTTTCGCCCGCCGCCACGGCATCGCCGCGTCCACCGCCGAGCGCGTCTACGGCGAACTCGCCCGCCGGGGCCTGGTGATCGGCGAGGTGGGCCGGGGCACCTTCGTGCGGGCCACACCCCCGGCCCCGGCGGGCCGCGCCCTCACGGAGGCGGGGAACACGGCGGCCACGCCCGTGAACCTGGAGCTCAACTACCCCTCCGTGCCCGGCCAGTCCGAGCTGCTCGCCCCCGCGCTGGCGGAACTGCGCCGCCCCGACGTGCTCGCCGAGGCGTTGCGGCCGGCCGGGGCGGGCGGGACCGGGGCGGCCCGGGAGGCGGTCGCCGCGCTGCTGGCCGCGCCCGGCTGGCGGCCCGCGGCGGAGCGGGTGCTGTTCGCGGGCAACGCCCGGCAGGCCGTCGCGGCGGCGCTGGCCGCGCTGGTGCGCCCCGGGGGCCGGGTCGGAGTGGAGGAGCTGACGTATCCGCTGGTCAAGGAGATCGCGGAGCGGCTCGGCGTCGTGCTGGTGCCGCTCCCCCGCGACGACGAGGGACTGTGCCCCGACGCCCTGGCCGCCGCCCACCGGCGGGCCCCGCTCTCCGCGCTCTATGTGCAGCCGACGCTGCACAACCCGACCTCCTTCACGATGCCGGACGCGGTCCGGCGCCGACTGGCCGCCAGGGTGGCCGAGTTGGGCGTGCCGGTCGTCGAGGACCGGATCTGGTCGTTCCTGCGGCCCGGTGACACGCCGCTGGCCGCGTACGCACCGCACCTCACGCATGTCGTCGACGGCCTGTCCAAGCGGGTGGCCCCCGGGTTGACCGCGGGCTTCCTCGTCGTACCGCCCGGCCGGACCGAGCCGGTGTCGGCGGCGCTGCGGTCGGGCGGCTGGGGCGCGCCCCGGTTCGCGCTGGAGGCGGCGGTGCGGTGGATCGCGGACGGCACGGTGGAGCGGCTGGCCGAGGCCAAGCGGGCGGACGCGGCGGCGCGGCAGCGGCTGGTCGCCGGGGAACTGGCGGGCTTCGCCGTACGGTCCGACCCGCACGCCTACTACGCCTGGTGGGAGCTGCCCGCGCCCTGGCGGGCGGACACCTTCACCGCGGCGGCCGCCGCGCACGGCATCGCCGTCACCCCGGGACCGGCCTTCGCCGTCGGCCCCGGCCGCACCCCGGACGCCGTCAGGCTCGGGCTCGCGTCGGCGCCTCGGGACGATCTGGCACGGGCGCTGCGGACGCTCGCCGCCGTCGCCCGGGGCGGACCCGGTCCGCATACCGGGTGAGCCAGGTCAGCCCGGCGACGGCGAGGCCGAGGGCCAGCAGCAGCCAGGACACCGTGCGCAGGGTCCCGGTCAGGGCGTCGTAGACCGCCCCGGCCGCCGCGGCGGACACCTCGGCGGGCAGACCGGTCACGGTCAGGTGCCGCCCCACGGCCACCGCGACCCCGAGCAGCGCACCGCCGAGCGCGGTGCCGAGGGCGGTCGCGGTGACCGCGCGGCGGCGGCAGGTGGCCACCGCGATCCCGGCGACGGCGAGCACGGCCGCGCTCAGCGGCAGCCAGAACGCGGCGATCTCCAGCACCCGCAACCCCTTCCGCATACGGCTCAGTTCGGCGGCCGGCAGTACGGCCACCTCCCGGTGCTCGACCGGGATGCGCCGGGCCAACGGCACGTGCTCGGAGGTCAGTTGGTGTTTCACCCGGGCGGTGACCGGCGCGATGTCCACGGTGACCGGGCCGGTGCCCTCGCCGTGCAGGGCGCGCAGCACGGCGTGGTGCGCGGACCGGTTGGCCTGGTCCCAGCCCGCGCGGAAGGCCGCGGTGCCGGCGAACGACCGTACGGCGTCGCGGAGATAGGACCGCGCTATGCCGGTGCCGGTCTCCCGGGCGAGGCCGTCGCCGACGGTGTCCGCGACGGCGTCCTGCACGGCCGGGTCCTCGGCCAGCGGCCCCATCGCTCGGACGTAACGGCCCGTGTCCGCCAGCCCGTACGCCGCCCAGGCCGCCAGCGTGCCGAACGGCAGCAGCAGACAGGCCAGGCCGACGAGGGCGGCGGAGAGGGCGGTTCGTACGCGGGGGTACACGTCTTCAAGCCAAGTCCCGCCCCGGGGGCGGCGCGAGCGGGGCGCGGCCGTACGGGTGCCAGGGTTCTGGCATATGCCAGACGGGCTTTCCCGGAAGCCCTCGAACAGCCTCGAACGTGCTCCCAACTGGGCGTTCCCGCCTCCGGTGGAGGGTTCACCCGAACGGGTGTTTCCTGGTTCTGGGGAAAGGAGGTCGATCATGCGCACCACTCCGGCCCTGCGGACCCTGACCGCGGCCCTGCTCGCGGGTGGCACCCTCGCCGTCGCGGCGGCGGGCACCCTGGCGGCGGCGGCGACCCCACCGGCGTACGCCGACGGACAGCCCGGCGCACCCGGCGACGGATCGCACGATCCGATCTGGGGCACAGTCGTCTCCCGGACCGACCTCAATCTGAGGCAGGCACCCACCACCCACGCACCGGTCGCCGGCTCGCTCTCACCGGGCAGCCAGGACCGCGTCCAGTGCAAGGTCATCGGACAGAGCGTCAACGGAAACCCGTACTGGTACTGGCTCGTCGGCGCCCAGGCATGGGCGAGCGCGGCCTTCGTCGAGACCGACCGCCATCACGTGCCGACCTGCGCGGACCCCTGTCCGCGATGGAAGGGCGGCGAGTGGACGAACTGGGACGACCCGTTCTGGAACGACTCCTGGAGCGCCTCGGGCTCCTCGTCGTGGAGCGTGTCCGGCACCGGTACCGGATCCGGGTCGTGGAGCGTGTCCGGCTCATGGAGCTGGAGTGCTTCCGGAGCCTCGTCGGGCGGCTGGGACTGACTCCCGGTCACCTGGCGAGTGGAGGGATGAGGGAAACGTGGACCCCGGCGAATCCGCCGGGGTCCACGGCTCTGTCCACGGCTCTCTCCGGAGCCGGAGGGGGTGGACGGGGCGTACGGGGTCAGGAGACGCGATGGCCCTCGGCGTCCTCGTGCGTGTAGTAGCGGTAGAACATCACCGCGAACACGCTCGCCGTGATCACCAGCGACATCATGACCGAGCGCACGATGGACTCGCCGGTCTGTGAGTACAGGAAACCGAAGGCGCAGCCGGAGAACGCCGCCCAGAGCACCGCGTGCAGCTCGCGCATCATCAGGGGGGCCACCGCCCGTACGGCGATCCAGGCCAGGGCGAACGCGGCGGTGCTGGCGAAGCCGAGCAGGACGTTCCAGCCGGTCACCGGGCCGCCGTCGCGGTTGATGGCCGCGACCCAGTAGCCGTACACGAGGCCCAGGCCTATGGGCAGGGCCCAGTGCATGATCTTGTGTGTGCGGAGGCTGAACACGTCGGGGAGTCCGGCCGCGTTGTAGCCCGTGGGGGTGGGTGCCGCGTGAGCCATGAGAGCACTCCTCTCTCCTCGCCTACCAGAGCACACCTACGCAGCCTCGAAGGCAACTCGGTGCCCCTGTCGCCCGCGCGCCGGGGGCGGTGCGTTGTGGGGTGCGGCCCCGTCGCGGCCGTTCGCGCAGTTCCCCGCGCCCCCAAAAGCCTGCGCAGTTCCTCGCGCCCCCTAAAGACTGCGCGGTTCCTCGCGCCCCTCAAAAGCTTTGCGCAGTTCCCCGCGCCCCCAAAAGCCTGCGCAGTTCCCCGCGCCCCCAAAAATCTGCGCCGTTCCCCGCGCCCCTCAAAGACTGCGCGGTTCCCCGCGCCCCTCAAAGACTGCGTGGTTCCTCGCGCCCCTCAAAAGCTTTGCGCCGTTCCCCGTGCCCCCAAGCAGGAACCCCGTCGGTCCCCCTGGAAAGGTGCAGCTCCTCGCACCCCCGAGGGCGCTCGCGCACCTCTAGGGGCGCGGGGAACTGCGCGACCGGCCCACGACCACCCGCGCATGTCCACGCACAGGACCCCGCACCTATCGGCACAGTTCCTGGCCTCCGCCGAGGGCGCCCGCGTACCCAGGGGCGCGGGGAACCGCGCGATCAGCCCGCGATCAGCCGCGCATGTCCACGCGCAGAAGTCCGCGGGAAGTCACCGTCGCTCGCGGTCGCGGGATGCGGGGGGTGTGGGGGCGTGTTTCGCTGGGGCGGTGAGCGGTGACGGCGGGCGGCGCCTGCTCGACCGGTATCCCCGGCCCGGGCGAAGGGCCGCCGTGCACCGCCACGAGATCCTGCGCATCGGCGACCGCAGCGTCGCCTGGCTCCCCCCGCTGATCCTGCTCGTCGCCATCGTCGCCGTCGACTACCGGACCCCCCGCGACTTCCGGATCATCTCCTGGCTGGTGCTCGTGCCCGGCATCGCCGCCGCGATCTGCGGACTGTGGGGCACCGTCGTCTACGCCGTGCTCGCCCCGGCCGTCTACCTGCTCGCCGACACCGCGCTGCCCGGCGAGTACCAGGCCGGCATGGCCGACTTCGTCCTCGCCGCGCTCGGCGGCATCCTCGCCATGGCCGCCTGCGCGGTCCGGGTCCGCGGCGAGCGCCGCATGGTGCACATGCGGGACATCGCCGACGCCACCCGCCGCACGGTGCTGCGCCCGCTGCCGCCCGGCTTCGGCGGCCTCGACCACGCCGTCGTCCATCTCGCCGCCGACACCGACGCCCGAGTCGGCGGCGACTTCTACGACATCCAGCCCGGCCCGCACGGCACCCGCGTGTTCCTCGGGGACGTCCAGGGCAAGGGCCTGGCCGCGGTGGACGTGGCGGCCGCGCTGCTCGGCACGTTCCGCGAGGCCGGGTACCACGAGGCGGACCTGTGCACGGTCGCCGACCGCCTGGAGATCCGGATGATCCGCCACCGCGCCCGCCTCGCGGCCCTCGGCGACCCGGAGGGCGACCGCTTCGCCACCGCGGTCCTGCTCGGCTTCCCCGACGACGCCCCGGACACGGTCGAGGTGATCGTCTTCGGCCACGACCCGCCGATGATCGTCGGCCCCCGGGGCGTACGCGCCCTGCCGCCCGGCGACTCCCTCCCCCTCGGCCTGGCCGAGCTCGGTTCCACGGCCGGCCCGCCGCCCGTCAACCGCGTGCCCCTCGGCGCCGGTGAGACCCTGCTGATGACCACCGACGGCGTCACCGAGGCCCGCGACCGGCACGGCGTCTTCTACCCGCTCGGCGAGGAGCTCGAGGGGGCCGTGGCGGCCGACCCCCGGGTCGTGGAGCCCAGCCGCCTGGTGGCCCTCGTCCGGGACGGGACGCTGCGTCACTGCGGCGGCAGACTGGCCGACGACACCACGGTGTTCGCGGTACGGCGGCTGAGGTAGGAGCCTCGCCGCGAACGCCCTGTGTCGCGACCCGTTACGGTGTGGCACCGGTACGTGATCTACAGGGAGGCGACCATGCCCGGAACCGTGCTGCTGCTCGCGGCCTCACCGGTGGGCCGGGGCAGACTCGTGGACGCGGCCTCGGTGCTGCCGGTCCTCGCGGCCGTCGCGCCCGCCGTGCTCGCGGGCACGGACACCGCGAACGTCGTCGAACTCGCCGACCCGCTGGACCCGCAGGCCGTGCTGACCCGGCTGCGCGCCGCCGCAGCCGCCCCGGGCCCGCTCACCGTGTTCGTCAGCGGCCAGCTCCAGCTCGACCGCCGTCAGCGCCTGCCCCATCTGGCCCTCGCCCGCACCACCCCGGCGACCGTGCGCTACACGGCCCTGCCCTGGCACTGGTTCCGGGAGGAGCTGCGGCTGCGGACGCCGGGGACCACGACCCTGGTCCTCGATCTGCACGCGGACGCCGAGACCTGGGGGCGGCTCGGGGAGCACCCGCTGGACTGCGGCCGCGGCGCGGCGGTGTACGGGCGGCTCGCACCGCCGCCGGGCAGACGGACCGTGGCACGGCCGTCGTACATGAGGGCCGTGGCGACCGTGCTGCGCAGTGGCCTCAGGCCCCCGCCGGAGCGGCTGCACGAGGAGGCGCTCGCCCGGGTGGCCGCCGAGGGCGAGACCGTCGGGACGGTGCTGTGCACGCCCGCGCCCGCCGCCCCCGGTGATCCGCACCTGGCGCTCGCCGACGCCGTGCGGGCCGGGCGGCACGCGGAGGCCGACGCGCTGGCCGCCGGGTGGGAGCAGACGGCCGTACGGGCGCACGGGCCCGGGTCGGCGGAGGCGCTGCACTGGACGGAGGTGCGGGCCGATCTGGCGATGCTGGCCGGGGACCCGGTGCGCAGCTGCCGCACCTGGCTGGCGGTCGCCGCCGCGCGGCTCGCGGCCGGGCAGGCGCCGGACGCGCCGGCCGTGGAGGCGGCGGCCGACCGCGCCCACCACCAGTGGGGCCGTATCGACGACGGAGCGCGGGCCCGTGAACTCGGACCCGCGCTCGCGGAGTTGCGCTCCAGGGTGCCCGGCCGCAGACAGGGCGCCCTGGAGGACGTGCGCGGGCGGCTCGGCCGGCTGGAGCCGGTGGTGCCGCCGCCCGCCGCGGTTCAGTTCGTGAAGTAGAAGTACTTCCAGGCGCCGTGGGTGGTGGAGTTGACCGAGTCACCCGAGGAGCCGTTGACGTACGACGAGCGGGCCCGCAGGCGCCAGCCGGTCTCGTGCGGGCCGAGCAGCTCGACCTTGGAGACACCGGTGGAGCTCAGCTCGAAGTAGTAGCTGTTCGCGTCGTACCACTTGCCCTGGTAGTAGATCTCGAACGCCAGCTTCTGCTGACGGCCGGGGTACCGGGACATGACCGTGGTGAACAGCGGGTTCCTGGTCTTCTTGTAGTAGTGGTAGGTCTGCCCCCACACGGACTGCTTCTTGTAGTAGCCCGTGAGGCCCAGCGAGACCCGCACCTTGGCGCCGACCGTGCTGCTCACCGAGCGCGGCTTGTAGCGGGAGTCGCCCGCGAACCTCGCGGTGACCCGCGTGTCGCGGGTCATGTCCAGGACGACCGAGAGGTTGCCGCTGGAGTTGACCGTGCCGGACCTGACCAGACGGTTGGGCTTGTCGGCGCCGAACGGGTCGGCCCAGATCTCGACCTTGCGGTTCTTGTACGTGGTGCCGAGGTGCGCGGTGAAGCGCACGTCCGCGCCGTACGAGTACACCCTGCCGTTGTTGTTCAGCGTCAGCGACGGCGTGGCCCGGGAGACCTCGACGCTGTCCGTGGCGGAGGCCGCGAGGTGCGTGGCGTCACCGGCGTACGTCACCTTGTAGCTGACCCGGGCGCCGGACAGCGGGGTGTCCGTGAAGGAGAACTTGCCGCCGGTGCCGAGGAGCTTGGTGCCCAGGGACCTGCCGTTCGGGGACTCCATGTCCGTGCGCACGACCGTGAGCGGCGTGCCCGCGGGCAGCCTGGACGCGGAGACCAGCGTGCCGCTGACCGTGAGGGGCTTGGCGCGCGGGGCCGTCGTCGGGACGTTGACCGTCGCCGTCGTCGGGTACTTGCGCGGCTCGTCGACACGGCGGAAGCGGGTGCTGTCGCTGTTGCCGGTGAGCACGAACAGCTTGGCGCCGTCGGTGGACCAGTTCAGCTGGTGGCCCCACTCGGGCATCCACTGGTGGGTCAGGTTGCGCACGCTGGCGGGCTTGGCCGGCCCATCGCTGAAGACGTACGTGTCGCCGAGGTCGTCCACGTCGCGGACGGTCGCCGCGACCGTGCCGTCGGGCGCGACGTCGACCATCAGCGGCTGGTCCTTGGTGGGGTAGGTGCGCACCACGGACAGGTCGGACAGCTTGTACTCGGTCACCGCGCGGGAGCCGGGGCCGGCGACCACGATGGACTGGCCGTCCGGGGTGAGCGCGGCGTCCCGGTGGAAGCCGCCCGGAGTGGCCGAGCGAAGGATCACCGGGGTGCCGGAGGCGACGTCGTAGACGACGATCGGCGCGGAGCTGATGCCGCCGTCGAGCGCGACGAGCGTGCCCGCGTTGTCCGGGTCGGCGTAGAGCATGGGCGGGGTGGACCAGTCGTAGCCGCCGTCGAGGCCGAGACGGACGGTGGGCGCCACGTCGTCGCCCTCGGCCTGCGCGGCCAGGGCCTGCGGCTCGGACGGGGGGTCCGTGGGGTCCGTCGGGCCCGGGGTCTCGGTCGGCGTCTCGCTGTTCGTCGGGTCCGGGGTCTCGGTGGGCGTCTCGCTGTTCGTCGGGTCCGGGGTCTCGGTGGGCTCCGTCGGGGTGTCCGTCGGCGACGGCGGGTCCGTCGGGGTGTCGGTGGGGGTCGGCGGCTCGGTCGGCTCCGTCGGGGTGTCCGTCGGCGTCGGGGTCACCGTCGGCTCCGGTGTCGGAGGCGTCTTCGGGATCAGGTCGACCGCGCCGAGACCGGAGTCCCACCCGTCGCCGTAGCCGAACCAGATCGTGCCCTCGGTGTAGGCGACGGTGGACGGGACGGTGCCGGTGCCGGTCGGGTACTCGGCGGTGAGGGCGAGCGACGCGGTGTCGATGGCGACGATCTTGTCGGCGCCCTGCACGGCCGCGTACAGCGTCTTGGCGTCCGGCGTCAGCACCATGTCGCGGACGCCGGGCAGACCGGTGAACGACTTGAGGACCGTGCCGGAGTAGTTGGTGACGACGATCCGGTTCTCGTACCGGTCGCTGAAGAAGATGTGCTGGTGGACGCCGTCCACGACGCTGTCGTCGGCGTCCTTCACGGCGACCGGCCGGTCCGTGTCGGCGATGGCGGGCGTCGAGGTGAGGACAGCGGAACTGAAGAGGACCGCCAGGGCGGTGGCGGCCGGGAGAGTGCGGATGCGCACGCTGGTTCCCCCCGGAACAAAAGAAAGGTGGGCCGCGCGGCGGTTGGCGAGCGGCTGTCGTGCGCGCTCTGTGTGCCGCGTGTGGCGATTGAGCGAAGAGTAAATGATGACGCTGACATCGAATCCCTCGGGGGAGCGTCGGGCAACGGAATTTCTGGGATTCCCGTGAACGCAGGGGAGTTGTCTCGTTACGCTGGGCTACATGGTTCACGTGCGCGAACTCGACCCGAACGCCTCGCCGTTGGACTACTTCGGCTATGAGCTCCGCAGAAAGCGGGAGGAAGCGGGACTTACGCTGAAGGAGCTGGGCGGCGTTCTCTTCTGTACGGGGTCTTTGGTCGGCCAGATCGAGACGGCCGCGAAAGTGCCGCAAAGGGATTTCGCCGAACGGGTGGACGCGGCGTTGATGACCGACGGGTTCTTCTCACGGCTGGTGGGGCTGGTTCTGCGGAGTCAGTTGCCGAGTTGGTTTCAGCCGTATGCGGAGTTGGAGGCGAAAGCAACCTATATCTCTACGTACCAGTGTCAACTGGTCTACGGACTCCTTCAAACAGAGGAGTATGCGCGAGCGGTCCTGGGTGTGGAGCAAGGCGAGCGGCTCGACGAGATGGTCGCCGCACGGCTGGAACGCCAGCGCGCATTGCAGCGCCAGCAGCCGCCGGTGCTGTGGACGGTACTGGATGAAGCTGTGCTGTACAGAGAGATTGGTGGCGCTGAGGTGATGCGGGGGCAACTCGCTCACCTGTTGAACCTCTTCGGCAACCCGTGGCTGGAGTTGCAGGTGCTGCCCTTCTCCGTCGGGGAGCACACCGGAATGATGGGCTCCTTCACCCTCCTGCGCTTCGACAACCACCCGGATCTGCATTACACCGATCGCTACGACGAGGGCCACATGACAGCCAACCCGGAAGTCATCAAGGCGCGTTCGGTCGGTTACGCTCGCCTCCAGGCCGAGGCACTCTCTCCGAGGGAGTCTCGGGCTTTGATCACACGCGTGATGGAGGAACGCTATGGGAAGCAGCCAGAAACTGACGCGCGCCCAGTGGCGTAAGTCTTCGTACAGCGGAAGCAACGGCGGCGAATGCCTGGAAGTCGCCGAAAAGCCCGACGCCGTCGCCGTGCGCGACTCCAAGAACCCCGCTCACGGCACCCTGTCACTCTCCCGCGAGGCCTGGAACGCCTTCGTGGACTCCGTGGTCGACTGAGGCCGCCCGCGCCGGGACGGCACTCGCGGCCGTGATCAGCGCGACCGCGGCGACGATCGCGGCGGCGAGCGCGCGGGCGAGCCGCGCCGGGGGGCGTCCGTAGCGTTCGGTGGAGCGGTGGACCACGGCAACCTCGCAATACAGCGACGGGTTAAGCACCCTTAATGCGCTCCCCAACCTAGGGGGTTCCGGAGCCCGACCGGAAGAGGGGGATTCCGGCCGGACTCCACCGGGACTCCGGCGTCAGCGGAGCAGCCAGGTCAGGGAGTTGGCCGCGGACGCGAGCGCCGAGGGGTCGCGCAGGGACGCCGACCCGTCGGTGACCGTCGCCCTGATGGTGTGCGGGCCGCGGCCCCGGACGCCGAGTTCGGCCGGAGTGACAGAGAGGTCGTTCGTCGCGCGGTCGACGCGCTTGCCGTCGGCGTACCAGGTGAGGCGGGGTGCGGCCAGGCCGGTGAGCGGGGCGAGGCCGACGGTGAGGCGGGTGCCCCGGGATATGGGGGCCGAGGTCGGGGTGCGGGACGTCAGCGTGTCGGCGTGGGCGTAGAAGCCGGCGATCATCGCCTCGCGGCCGACGAGGTTGAACTCCGTCGAGGTCAGCGTCCGCATGATCGAGGTGTCGGTCGGGCGGAAGACGCCGGTCTCGTAGTACCCGCCGCCCTCGTACGTGCCGACGGCCGAGCCGGTCGGGTCCTGCTCGCCCACCCAGCGGTGCCATTTGGTCGTGCCGAGGTCGCGGTGGGTGGAGAGGTTGATGTCGGTGGCCTCGGGGTCGGGGTAGGCGCCGTAGCCCGCGTACTGGTACTCGTCGGCCAGATTGCCTATGGAGTGGCCCAGTTCGTGCGCGCCGATGAGGTAGGAGCGCTCGTTGTCGGAGGACATCGTGGCGATGCCCCGGTAGGTCGCGCCGTCCGGGGGCGTGGTGAAGGTGTAGCCCGCGCCGCCGTACTTCGTGGAGTTGGCGATCACGAAGACGATGTCGGCGGCCGGGGCGCGGTTCGCCAGGCCGGTGACCGCGTCGGTGTCCACGCAGAGCAGGCGCTCGATCTCCTCGCAGAAGAAGTACGAGCCGAGGACGGTGTCGCGGGTGACGTCGGCGGTGGGGTCGCCCGAGACGCCGGAGACCGGGGAGGCCGCCTCGACCAGCCAGATGTTGAACAGTCCGCGGTAGCTGCGGTACGGCTCGATCGCGAGGATCGCGTCCAGTGAGCGCCGGGCGTCCTCGGTGAAGTCGCCCTGCTCGGAGGCGGTGTAGCCGTCGCCGATGACGACGAGGTCCAGGCGGGCGTTCGCGGGGCCGGTCCGCTGGAGCGGTGTCACCGGTGCGGTGGTGGCGGGGGCGGCCGTGCGATGGGCGCTGTCCCGTACCTCGATGTGGCGGGGCCGGGCGTTCGGGCCCGCGAAGTACTCCACCTCGTGGGTCTCCGTCCGGGCCTGCGGGCGGGTCTCGCCACCGGGTGCGGCCTGGGCGGCCGGGGCCGAGCCGGCCGCCAGCAGGGCCGCCGTCGCCGCCAGTCCCGCGCCGAGCGAGGTCAGCCAGCGTTTCCTTGCGTCTCCGGTCACCGCAACCCCTCGAAAGCAGTCGATTAACTGTGCTTAAGTGGCTGATTAAGTTAGGGGGCGGTTAGGGCAACACGCAAGCGTGGAAAGGAAGTTGAGTGCCTTGATCGTCAAGGGGAGTGGTGATAAGTGCACTTGCTGGCATGATGAGGCGCATGCCTGAGCGGGACGATCCCGAGACCATCGGTCGCCGTGTGCAGCAACTGCGCCGTGAACGCGGGCTGACCCAGAAGCAGTTGGCCGAACCCGCGTACACGCCCGCGTACATCTCCACCCTGGAGGCCGGGCGCGTGCGGCCCTCCGACGACGCCCTGCGCCATCTCGCCGCGCGCCTCGGCGTCGGCTTCGAGGAGCTGGCCACCGGGCGCCCCGCCCGGCTCGCCACCGATCTGCGACTGCGGCTCACCGAGGCCCAGCGCACCCTGGCCGAGGGCGAGGCCGACGAGGCCGCCGCGCTCTACACCGCGCTGCTGGCCGAGGCCGGGACGCACGCCCTGGTGGAGGAGCAGGCCACCGCCCTGCTCGGACTCGGCGAGTGCGGCCTGGACACCGGGGACATCGTCGCCGCCCGCGAGCACTTCGAACGCGCCGAACAGGTGCTGGGCGGGCGGCCGCTGCCCGCGCGGGTACCGGCGCTGAGAGGTCGCGCGGTCGCCCACTACCTAGCCGGTGAACTCCGCTACGCCGTCTACCTCCTGGAGTCCACCCTCGACGAGCTGAACCGGGGCGGACTGCACGACCCGGACGCCCTGCTGCTGCTCTACACCGGGGTCATCGCCCCGTACATGGACATGGGCGCGCACGCCCGCGCGGCGCAGGCCGCCGAGTTCGCGCTCGCGCTGGCCCCGAGGGCGGGCGATCCCGCGCTGGTGGCCCGGATGCACCGGTCGGTCGCCCGGACGCTGCTGGCCGAGGGCCGGGTCGCCGAGGCGGACGCCTCACTGGCCAAGGCCGCCGAGATGTACCGGCAGCTGAAGATCCGCACCGAGCTGGCCAACTGCCACTGGATGCGCGGCTACGTCTGCGCCCAGAACGGCGAGCTGGAGAAGGCCGAGGCCGAGCTGCGGGCCGCGCAGGAGATGCTCGCCTCGCAGCGGTCCGCCCTCTACAGCAGCCAGGTCGCCGTGGAGCTGGCCGACGTGCTGCACCGGCGCGGGCGCTCCGAGGAGGCCGGGGAACTGCTGCGCACGGTGCTCGGCGACCTGTCCTCCGAGCGGGGTGCCGTGCACGCCGCCGCCGCGCACCGGCTGCTCGGCATCATCGCCGAGGACGCCCGGGACACCGAGGCCGCCGAGGAGCACTACGTGCGGGCGCTGAGCCTGCTGGAACGGGCCGGGGCGGCGGGGGATCTCGCCGATCTGTGCCGGCTGCTCGGGGACCTGCTGCGGCGCACCGGCCGGGTCGAGGCCGCCCTCGACGCCTACCGCACCGGCCTCGGCCATCGCACGGCCCCGGGCACCACGACCCTGGGGCCCGCGCCCGCCCAGCCTCCTCTGTGACGCGCCCCTCTGTGACGCGTCAGACCTGGACGCGGCCCTGACGGCGGACCTCCGCCAGGCGTTGCGCGCCGAGGTGCAGCGCCGCCTCCAACGCCTCGGGCGGTACCTCGCCCAGGCCGCCGGTGGTGACCGTGAACGCGTCCTCGCCCACCCGGACCGCCGCCGCGAGCACGGTCAGGGTGACCCATTCGCCCTCGCTCTCCTCGCTGACGGTCACCAGCAGGCCCTGACGCGCGTCCCCCACCTCCGGCAGCGCGATCTCGTCGACCGTCACCGACAGCTGCGTGGCGCGTGAGGAGGTCGCCGTGAAACGGCCGCACTTCTGCGGCAGGGCGCCCAGCCAGGTCAGTGCCCTGTCCAGTTCGGCGGGGGGTCTCGCGGTGACCTGGTGGCGCAGCTGGGCCTCGTCCCAGCCGTCGTCCAGGCCGACCGCCGCGCGGGCCGGCGCGCCCAGCAGTTCGTCCGTGTACAGCGCGTCCAGCAGGCGTCCGCAGTCCGGCTGCGTGGCCGTCGCCTTCAGGAACGCGTCCCGCCAGGTCGCCGCGCCCTGTGTCGGTGCCCAGGGTTCGCCCAGGTCCGCCTCGGTGATCAGGGCGGCCTGGGCCTGGGCCGTCGTCAGGGCGGGGGGTCTGGTGGCGGGTGGGGTCGTGGCTTGGGCGGAGGTCGTCGCCGCGGGTCTTTTCGGGGGGGTGGCGGGGGTGGGGGTGGTGCAGGCGGTTGCGGCCAGGGCGGTGCCCAGGAGGGAGGCGAGGAGGGTGTGCGGGGTCAGTCGGCGGGTCATCGGGGGTGCCTCCGGGGGGGACTTGCGGCGTCTTTGGATCAACGGCACCACCGCCTTGGCCAGGCCACCAGCGCGGCGACCCGTCCGGGTGAGGCGCCTCGCCTCCGGCGGGGGTACGCCGCCGACGTCGGGTGCGGCCCCGTCTTGGCCGTTCGCGCAGTTCCCCGCGCCCCTTGGGGGTGTGTTGTCGGGTGCGGCCCCGTCGTGGCTGGTCGCGCAGTTCCCCGCGCCCCTTGGGGATGTGTTGTCGGGTGCGGGCCCGTCCGGGCTGGTCGCGCAGTTCCCCGCGCCCCTGAAAGCTTGCGCAGTTCCTCGCGCGCCTTAAAGCCTGCGCAGTTCCCCGCGCCCCTGAAAGCTTGCGCAGTTCCTCGCGCGCCTTAAAGCCTGCGCAGTTCCCCGCGCCCCTTAAAGCCTGCGTAGGTCCATGTGCCCCGTGGGTGGAGGGCGGATGAGGGCCCGGCGGCCGGACGGGGCTCAGTTCACCAGCGCCATCGCGTGGTCGGTGTCGTTCAGACGGCGGCCCCCGTCCTCGGTGCACGTCACGATGTCCTCGATACGGACGCCGAACCGGCCGGGCAGATAGATGCCGGGCTCGATGGAGAAGCACATGCCGGGGACGAGCGGCTGCTCCTCCCCCTCGACCATGTACGGCGGCTCGTGCGTGGTGACGCCGATGCCGTGGCCGGTGCGGTGGATGAAGTACTCGCCGTAGCCCGCCTTCTCGATCACCGCGCGGGCCACCCGGTCGATCACCTGGCAGGCCACGCCCGGCCGTACCGCCTCGAACGCCGCCTGCTGGGCCTCCTCGACGATGCCGTGGACGCGGCGCTCCTCGCCGGTGGGCTCGCCCACGTGGACCGTGCGGGTGGTGTCCGAGCCGTAACCGTCCAGCAGGCCGCCGAAGTCCAGGACGACCATGTCGCCGTCCTCGATGACCCGGTCACCGGCCTCGTGGTGCGGATTGGCGCCGTTCGGGCCGGAGCCGACCACCGTGAAGTCGACCTGCTCGTGGCCGTGCTCGCGCAGCAGCCGGGCGAGGTCGGCGGCCACGTCGGTCTCCCGGCGCCCGGCGAAGCGCAGCGACAGCAGCTCCCGGTACGTGGCGTCGGCCGCCGCGCCCGCCGCCGCCAGCCGTGCCACCTCGTGCTCGTCCTTCACCGCGCGCAGCATCGGCAGGGCCGTGGTCAGGGCGCGGTACGACGTCATCGGCAGGGTCTCCTGGAGGCCGAGCAGATGCAGCGCCCAGGCCGAGTCGGAGACGCCGTAGCGGGCGCTGGGGCGCAGCAGGCCGGCCGCGGCCGCGTAGGGGTCCTGGCCGTCGCGCCAGTCCGTCATGCGCAGCGCGCTCGTGCCGGACGCGGCCTCGGCGTCGGGGCGTTCCAGCGCGGGCACCAGCAGCCGGGGTTCGGCTTCGGGGGTGAGGACGAGGAGGGTGAGACGCTCGGTGATCGCGGTGGGCTGGTACCCGCACAGCCAGACCATGTCCGGCCCCGGCGTCACCAGCAGTCCCGCCAGGCCCGCCTCGGCCGCGTCGTGCGCGGCGCGCGCCATCCGTTCGGCGTAGTCCCGCTCGGTGAAGGGCGGGGGTGCGTCGGTCATGGTGTCGTCCCCTCGTCGGGCCGTCCGCGGTCGTCGCCCCGCGAGACGGTGCTCTCTCCATTGGACGGGCCTTTCTCGTCGGCCGCGCGCCCAAACGCCGCCGAACGGGTGAACCCGCGGTGCGGCCTTCCCCTTCTCCCGGCGCCCCGACGCTGCCCTGTGGAGCCGAGGGGAGCGGCGTGGCTCGTGCGTGTCGTCTTCCGCGGGTCGTCCGTGGCCGTTCGCGCAGTTCCCCGCGCCCCTAGGGGGTGGGTGGCTTGCGTCCGTTGTCGGGTGCGGGACTGTCGGTGGTTGCTCGCGCAGTTCCCCGCGCCCCTGAAGGCGGGCCGCGGTTGTCCGGCGGAGAGGGGGACGGCGCTGTTTTTAGGGGCGCGGGGAACTGCGCAACGCTTTCAAGGGGCGCGGGGAACTGCGCGAACGGCCACGGACGGACCGCGGGGGAACTCGACGTAAGCCACCCCATGGCTGTGGGGCGTTCAGGGCCGCGGGGAACTGCGCGGAGTTGGGTCACCCGGATGGGTCCTCCGGGGGGTGGGGGGTGTGGGGGGCGTTGACGCTGGGGGGAGCGTCAGACCCAGCAGAGGGAGGGCTCGATGGCGTCGATGGACGTCCCCGCGGGAACCGCGAAGACCGGCCGGGCCACAGCGAGGGCAGGTGCCCCACCCACCCTCACCTGGCTCACCCTGGCCCTGATGACGACCGCGTCCGTGGCCAGCCTCCGCGCCGCCCCCACGATGGCCGTCTACGGCCTGGCCTGCGTCTTCCTCTACCTGCTCCCCGCCGTCGTCTTCCTGCTCCCCACCGCCCTGGTCTCCGCCGAACTCGCCTCGGGCTGGAGCGGCGGCGTCTACCGCTGGGTCAGCGAGGGCCTCTCCAAACCGCTCGGCTTCCTCGCGGTCTGGTGCCAGTTCGCGATGACGATCTTCTACTACCCCAGCCTGCTGGCGTTCGTGGCCAGCACCATCGCCTACGTCATCGACCCCGCGCTCGCCTCCAACGGCGTCTACACCGCGATCGTCATCATGGTCCTGTACTGGACCGGCGTCTGGGTGTCCTCACGCGGCACCAAGGCGCTGGCCGGCCTGTCCAGCTGGGGCCTGGTCATCGGCACCCTGATCCCCGGCACCCTCCTCGTCGTCCTCGGCATGGTCTTCCTCGCCCAGGGCAACCCCTCCGCCGCCCCGATGACGGCGAACCACCTGCTGCCCCAGTGGACCGGCCTCGCCAGCCTCGTGCTGATCGTCAACAACTTCCTTTCGTACTCCGGCATGGAGATGAACGCCGTGCACGTGTCCTCCCTCAAGGACCCGGCGAAGGAGTACCCGAAGTCGATGTTCCTGGCGATGGGACTGGTGCTGCTGATCTTCATCCTGCCCGCGCTGGCCATCAGCTGGGTCGTCCCGGCCCACCAGCTGAGCCTCACGGCCGGTGTGATGCAGGCGTTCGAGGCCTTCTTCGGTTACTTCCACATCGGCTGGATGACCCCGATCGCCGCGATCATGCTGATCTCCGCCTCGCTGGCCGGCATGCTGACCTGGCTCGCCGGGCCGTCCAAGGGCCTGCTGGAGATCTCGCGGCAGGAGGGCTATCTGCCGCCCTTCCTCCAGCAGCTCAACAAGTACGGCGTCCAGCAGAACATCCTGGTCACCCAGGGCGTCGTCACCTCGGTCATCGCCCTCGGATACGCGTTGATCCCGAACGTCTCCAGCGTCTACTGGATCTTCTCCACCATCACCACGCAGGTGTATCTCATCGTCTACCTGCTGATGTTCGCGGCAGCGGTACGGCTGCGGAGGTCCCAGCCCGACCACCCGCGCGGCTACCGGGTCCCGGCCCTGACGCTGGTGTGCGCGGTGGGCCTGCTGTCCTCCCTCGCCGCGCTCGTCATCGGCTTCGTACCGCCCTCCCAGTTCGGCGGCAGCAGCGTGCTGTCGTACGTCGTGATCGTCGGCGGCGGTCTCGGGATCCTCGGATTCCTCATCCCCTGGGCGTTCCTGAAGTTCCGCAAACCGAGCTGGCGCACCACCACGGAGGGCGGTGGGCAGGCATGAGCCCGACCCGGTTCGCCTCCGAGCACAAGTGGATCTACGTCGGCGCGATCGTGCTGCTCGTCGCGCTCGTCGTCATCGGGCTGATCCAGTACAGCAGCCTGAGAGCCACCAACGAGGCCCAGAAGAAGGCCAACCAGCTCGCCG
This sequence comes from Streptomyces sp. NPDC005017, assembly GCF_042873115.1. Taxonomy (NCBI): domain Bacteria; kingdom Bacillati; phylum Actinomycetota; class Actinomycetes; order Kitasatosporales; family Streptomycetaceae; genus Streptomyces; species Streptomyces sp. NPDC005017. The sequence goes on from NZ_JBIALD010000005.1 coordinate 335,135, forward strand.
GCAAGCTCGAGGACGCCGGCTTCCCGCGCCCCGACACCGACACCCTCGCCCGCGCGCTCGGCACCGACGGCGGGCTGGCCTGCGAGGACCCGGGCAGCGCGCTGCGCTCGGCGCTGTGGAAGGTCGGCAACCTCGCCAACGGCGCCACCGGGCCCGGCATGCGCCCGGTCATCGCCGACACCCAGGTCGTGGCGGCCGAGCTGCTGGTGGTGTCGGTGTACTGCCCCGACAAGCTCGACGACGTCCAGGACGACATCGACGACCTGAAGACCGACGACACGGTGAGGCGGTGACCGGACGATGACCGAACTCGCCCAGAAGATCGCGGAGTTGATGCCGCGCGCCAAGGAGGACCTCGCCGAGCTCGTCTCCATCCCGTCGGTCGCCGACCCGCGCCAGTACCCGCCGGAGGAGTGCCGGCGGGCCGCGCAGTGGGTCGCGGACGCCTTCGCCGAGGCGGGCCTCAGGGACGTCCACCTCGCCGAGACCCCCGACGGCAGCCACGCCGTCCTGGGCCACCGTCCGCCACCGCCCGGCGCGCCCACCGTCCTGCTCTACTGCCACTACGACGTCCAGCCCCCGCTCGACGAGGCCGCCTGGACCACCCCGCCGTTCCAGCTCACCGAGCGCGACGGCCGCTGGTACGGGCGCGGTGCCGCCGACTGCAAGGGCAACATCGTCATGCACCTCACCGCCCTGAGGGCGCTCGGCGACGACCTCCCGGTGGGCATCAAGTTCGTCGCCGAGGGCTCGGAGGAGCAGGGCACGGGCGGACTGGAGGAGTACGTCACCCAGCACACCGAGCAGTTCTCCGCCGACGCGCTGCTGGTCTGCGACACCGGCAACGCCGAGGTCGGCACGGGCACCGCCACGGTCTCGCTGCGCGGGCTGACCAACGTCGTGGTCACCGTCGACACGCTGCGCGGCGAGATCCACTCCGGGATGTTCGGCGGCCCCGCCCCCGACGCTCTGGCCGCGCTGATCCAGCTCCTCGGCACGCTGCGCGACCCGGAGACCGGGGCCACCCGTATCGACGGGCTGGACTGCGAGGGGGTGTGGGACGGCGTCGGCTACGACGAGGAGCAGTTCCGCGCGGACGCCGGGGTGCTGGACGGGGTGCGTCTGACCGGCACCGGCACGGTCGCCGACCGGCTGTGGGCGCGGCCGGCGGTCACCGTGCTCGGCGTCGACTGCCCGCCCGTGGTCGGCTCGGCCGCCGCCGTGCCCGCGACCGCCCGTGCCCGGGTCAGTCTGCGGGTGCCGCCGGGCATGGACGTGGGCGTCGCGCGGGAGGCGCTCTCCAGGCAGCTGACCGGGGCCGCGCCGTGGGGGGCGCGGGTGACGGTGGAGACGGAGAGTTCCGGCTCGCCGTTCCGTGCGGCGACCGACGGGCGGGCGTATGCGGCGCTGAGCAGGGCGATGGAGTCGGTGTACGGCAAGCCGCTGGCGTTCCTCGGGCAGGGTGGGTCCATTCCGCTGTGCAACGTGCTGGCGGCGGCGTATCCGCGGGCGGAGATCATTCTGATGGGGGTGGAGGAGCCGCGGTGTCTGATCCATGCGCCGAACGAGAGCGTTGACCCGCGCGAGATCGAGCACATGGCCCACGTGGAGGCCCTGTTCCTCCACCACCTCGCCCACCCCTGACCCCACCCGTTCGCGCAGTTCCCCGCGCCCCTGGAGGAGGTGCGGGGTTCGCGTGCGTCGTCTTCCGCGGCCCGTCGGTGCCCGTTCGCGCAGTTCCCCGCGCCCCTGAAGACGCGCAGTTCCCCGCGCCCCCAAGAGATGCGCAGTTCCCCGCGCCCCTGGAGGCGACGGTCCGCTCAGGGGCGCGGGCCGTGCGCGACCAGCCACGCACGGCCCGCGGGGATGCGACGGCCTGTCCTGGAGGCGCGGGGAACTGCGCAATCTTTTTGGGGTGCGCGGACTGCCGAGGTTTCCGGGGGCGCGGGGAACTGCGCGAAGTCTTTGAAGGGGCGCGGGGAACTGCGCGAGAAGGGCGGTGTGGGTGGGGTCAGTAGCGGACCGCCCGGGCCAGCTCGGTCTTTACCGTGCCCGAGAGGTCACGGTTGCTCGTGGCGGTCGCCTCACCCGTCTCCCCGGAGGCCACGTCGGCCACCGTGACCACCACCGTGTCGAGCAGATTGCCACCGGAGTCCGTGAAGTTCACCTGCACCGCGAAGGACTTCGTGGACCCCGCCGTGTTGTCCGCGTTCACCACGACCGTCGCCTTGCCGGAGGAATCCGTCCGCGGCGCGTCCAGCCGCACGTCCCCCTTCACATCCGTCCCGCCCTTGATGTCGTCCAGCTTCTCCCCCGCCTCCGCGGTCGCCGACGCCAGCGACTCCGGGATCTGGGACGCCGCGGACGCCACCTCGGAGGCCGCCGACTGCACGGCGGACGCCGCCTTGCTGACGGTCGACGAGGGGCTGTCGTCGTCCGAGCAGGCCGTCACGGCCGTACCGACGAGCAGGACCAGCGCGGCACCGGCCGCCCGGCGGGTCAGGGAACCCGGCATGTCGCCTCCAAGGGTGCGGAAGAGTCCCCTCCAGTGAAGTCCGCCGCGCACCCCGCCGCATGCCGGGACCGCCGTACGGCGCACCGCCCGGCCGCCTCGGCGGCCGGGCGACGCCGAAATCCCTGGACCTGGAGTGCGCTTCAGCGCCTACCGTGCCCCGTATGAGCATGCGTTATCGCCCGCTGGGGCGCACGGGGATCGAAGTCAGCACCTACTGCCTGGGCACCATGATGTTCGGCTCGGTCGGCAACGGCGACCACGAGGACGCGGTCCGCGTCGTCCACGCCGCGCTGGACGCGGGCATCAATTTCGTCGACACGGCCGACATGTACTCCGCGGGCGAGTCGGAGACCATCGTGGGCAAGGCCCTCAAGGGACGCCGGGACGACGTCGTCCTCGCCACGAAGGTGCACTTCCCGATGGGTGAGGGCCGCAACAGGAGCGGCAACTCCCGGCGGTGGATCACCCGCGCCGTGGAGGAGAGCCTGACCCGGCTCGGCACCGACTGGATCGACCTCTACCAGGTGCACCGCCCGGACGCGACGACGGACGTCGAGGAGACCCTCGCGGTGCTCGGCGATCTGCAGAGCCAGGGCAAGATCCGCACGTTCGGCTGCTCCACGTTCCCGGCCGAGGAGATAGCGGAGTCCCACCATGTCGCCGAGCGCCGCGCCCTGCCCCGCTTCCGCACCGAGCAGCCGCCCTACTCGCTGCTGGCCCGCGGAGTGGAGCGCTCGGTCCTGCCGACCTGCTCCCGCTACGGCATGGGCGTCCTGACCTGGGCGCCGCTGGCCTCCGGCTTCCTGTCGGGCAGGTACCGCAAGGGTGGTCCCGTCGACCTGTCCTCCGGACGTGCGGCCCTCACCCCCGGCCGGTTCGACCCCGCCCTGCCGGAGAACGCGGCGAAGCTGGAGGCCGTGGAGCAACTGGTCGCCGTGGCAGACGACCTGGGCTGCACGCTCCCCGAACTCGCCGTCGCCTTCCCGCTGGTGCACCCGGCCGTCACCTCGGTGATCCTGGGCCCGCGCACGATGGACCAACTCAAGGGGCTGCTCGCCGGGGCCGAACTGACCCTGACCGACGAGGCCTTGGACCGGATCGACGCGATCGTGCCCCCGGGCACCGACCTCTACCGCGCGGACGGCGCGTGGCAGCCGCCGTCGCTCACGGACAGGTCGCAGCGCAGGCGCGCGGAGGCGGACCGCCCCGCGGGCGCCTGAGCGAACGGGGCACGGGTGCGCCCCCGTGCCCCACTCCCGCGAAGCCCCCGCCCGCCTCTAGGGTCGTAGCCAGGGGAAAGGCCGCGAGGCGGCACACCAGGCGGAATGCCGAAGACGGCGAGCACAGCAGAGGGAGACCGTATGTCGCAGGCGCAGCCAGTCCTGGACCCACCGACCTCCGCGGCGACGTTCCTCATACTCACCGTGAAGGAGGGCGGCGAGCCCCAGACCCGCACGCTGCTGTCGGAACTGGCGTCCCTCACGCGGGCCATCGGCTTCGGTCACCCCACCGCCCGCCTCACCTGCGTCGCGGGCATCGGCTCCCTCGCCTGGGACCGGATCACCGCGGGCGCCCCCCGCCCCCCGGCCCTCCACCCGTTCCGCGAACTCGCGGGCCCGCGCCACCGCGCCGTGTCCACCCCCGGCGACCTGCTCTTCCACATCCGCGCCGAGCGCCAGGACCTCTGCTTCGCCCTCACCACGGAGATCCTCAAGGGCCTGTCCGACCTGGTGACCGTAGAGGACGAGGTACAGGCGTTCTCCTATCTCGACTCCCGCAACCTCCTCGGCTTCGTGGACGGCACCGAGAACCCCGTGGGCCCGGTCGCCTCCGAAACGGCCCTGATCGGCGTCGAGGAACCGGGCTTCGAGGGCGGCAGCCACGCCGTCGTGCAGAAGTACCTGCACGAGGTGGACGCCTGGGACAAGCTCAGCGTCGAGGAGCAGGAACAGACCATCGGCCGCACCAAGCTGACCAACCTGGAGATCAACGCCCCCGGCTCCCACGTGAAGGTGAACACCCTCACCGACGCGGACGGCGACGAACGCCGCATCCTGCGCGGGGCGATGCCCTTCGGCCGCCCGGGACACGGCGAGTTCGGCACGTACTTCATCGCCTACGCCCGTGACCCGGAGATCACGGAGACGATGCTGACGCGGATGTACCTGGGCACGGCGGAGACCGGGCCGGACCCGCTGCTGGACTTCTCCCGCGCGGTCACCGGCACACGGTTCTTCGTACCCTCGGCGACGTTCCTCAGCGACCTGCCCGCCGCCTGAGCGGCTCCGCGGCGGCGCCCGGCTGGCGCGGCAGCACGGTCACCCGGTGCAGATTGCAGCCGCTCGCCGCGGCCCGCGGCACATCGGTCTGCTGGGCCTTGAGGGCGACGCTCACGAGGCTCAGCAGCAGATCCACGTCCGCGTCGCAGTCGAGGTGCACGGTCACCCAGCCCGAGCCCGGCACCAGCCGGATCGCCGTGGAGGCCCCGAAGTTGGAGGCGAGGCGTCCGATGGTGCGGTCGGTGAGATGGAGGTCGACGTCGTGGCCGGTGTGGAAGTGGACGATCTCGCCGTACGAGGAGCGAAGCGCATGGCCCGTACCACAGGTGGCCGGACCCGGAGAGAGGTCGGGCCAGACCGTGAGGCACTCCCGGGCGCGCTGGGCCGGAGTCATGGCTCCATGGTTGCTCTCTTACTCGTCATACACCAGAGGTTGAGCGCACCGTAACCCGGCCGTGAGCTACAACCCGTGTGCCGATTGGCCGGATCCGTACACAACGCACCGCGTCCCCCCGCCCTCTTCCCCGGTGGCAACCGTGGAGGAAAGGACGCGACAAGGTGCGTACAAGACAAGCCGGACGGGTGGTTCTCGCCCTCACCGCGGCGACGGCGGTGCTCGCGCCGCAGGCCCCGGCCCAGGCGGCGGAGCCGCCCCGGATCGACCTGCGGGCGGACGTGGACCGCGACGGGACCGTCGACGTCACCGGTGTCACGGACGAACAGGGCGAGGACACCTGGTCCGTCGGGCGCGGGGCGCTGTTCCTGCCCAACATCGACGACGACTCCCGGCGTTGCCGTCCCCCGGCCGCCGCCACCCCCGACGCGGCACTCGCCCGCTGCAACGACGCCGCCGACGGCAAGGTCAACGGGAGTGCGGACGCCGCCGACCTGGCCCGGGTACGGTCCGTGGCCGCCACCGGCCTGTCCGACGACGCCACCGGCAGCGTCCGCGTGACCACCGGCAACGGGCACGTCAGGGTGTTCCTCAAGCGCGCCGGCGCCTGGACACCGGTCACCACGGCGACCCGGCTGACCGCCCAGGAGCTGCGCGCGGGCGCGGAGTTCGGCGTCGAGGGCAAGGACGTGATCCGCGACAGCGGCGTCTGGGACGGACGCGCGGTGATCCGGCTGACGGTCACCTCCGCGGACGGCACCTCCACCGACGAGGTGACCCTGCGCGCGGCCCCGCTGCTCACCCACCACAACCTCCAGAACACCCAGCGGGTCCTGGTCACGGAGGTCCCCGGCAACGACTCCTACGCCCGCAGCCAGCAGCAGTTCGTCAAGGGCCTGGTGCGCCAGGCCGAGGCGGCCGGGGTGACCGCGCCGGTCGTCAGGTTCCGCCAGTACGGCGACGTCTGGGCACAGGACTTCGTCGAGCCGGCGTACGTCGGGATGACCGGGCCCGGCGGGCGCCCGCAGACGATACGGGTGATGCTGCGCTCGGCCCAGGACCGGCCCGCCGGGCGGGAGCTGTACAGCAGGCTGCGCGGCCCCGGCATCGGTGTGGTGCAGGCGCGCGGGCGGGACATGCGCGGCTGGGAGACGCTGAACTCCTTCGGCAACCTGGAGACCATCCCGCCGTACGCCCGGGGCGGCCGCTCCTACCCGGCCGGCCGGATCATCATGGGCCGGCGCGAGGGCGGCAACGCGCGGCCCTCGCGGGAGATCCGCGCGCTGCTGCGCTCCCAGGGCCTGCAGAACCCGCTGCTGCTGGACACCTCCTGGCTGCACGTCGGGCACGTCGACGAGTTCGTGCAGTTCCTGCCCGCCGACACCCCGCGCGGCTGGCGGATCGGGATCGCCGACCCGCAGGCCGGACTCGACCTGCTGCGCAAGGCCGAGCGCGAGGGCCACGGCGGCACCCGGATGTTCTCGGTGAAGGCCGGCAACGGCATGCTGCCGCCCCAGGAGACCATCGCGCAGGCCCTCGCCTCCCGGCACCTGGTGTCCGACAACACCATGGCCGCCGAGCGCATCCGGGCGAACCTCGACGTCCTCAAGCGGGAGACCGGCGTCACCGACGACGAGGTCGTCCGGGTGCCCGCCCTGTACACCCGGGGCATCGTGGGCGATTCGGCCGGTACCCGGATGCCCCTGCTGCGCCGCGTCGGCGGCACCGTCGGGGACGGGGTGCGCGACCACGGCCAGCAGGGCCTGCTCGCCCGCGAGGGGGCGGCCGCCGCGCCGGTCGTCGCCACCAGCGCCTACGTCCCGGGCGCCGTCAACGGCATCCTGCTCGCGCGCGACCGCTACCTCGCCCCGCGCCAGTGGGGGCCGGTCATCGGCGGCAAGGACATCTTCACCACGGCCGTGACCGCCGCCTACCGCAAGGCCGGCATCAAGGTCTCGTACATCGACGACTGGTACACGTACCACCTCGGCATGGGCGAGGTGCACTGCGGCACCAACACCCTGCGGGACACCTCGGCGCCGTGGTGGGGCGCTCCGGCGGCCCGCTGATCCGGTCCGCCCACTCCTCGCGGGCCTTTGCCGTCTCTTTACAACCCGGCAGGGGCCCGCGTCGTCTCTCCGCTCGATCCGTCACCGAGGTCGTCACCGACCACGACGAAAGAGAGCGAAGCGATGCGACGAACCGTGCTGGGTGCCCTGGCCGTGGCCTGTGCCGCCGTACTGGCGGGAGGCGGCGCCGCCTTCGCGGACGGCTCCCCGTCCCCCGTGCCCACCCTGCCGCCGAGCGAGAGCGCCGACGGCGGGGGCGGCAGCGGCATGCCGAGCGCCCAGCCCACCGCGATGCCCTCGCCCAGCGAGAGCGCCGTGCCCTCCGCCGCGCCCTCCCCGGTGCCGACCGAGGCGCCGGGCGGCGGCCAGGTGTCCGTCGTGCCGAGCGGCGCACCCGACACCGGTGACGTCTCCACGGCCGGGTCGAACGGCGGCGCCACGGCCGCGGGCGCGGGCGCGGCGGTGCTCCTCGCGGGCGGCGCGGCCGTCCTCGTCGTGCGGCGCCGGCGGGCGACCGGGGCGTGAACCGGCTCGTCCGGCGCGTGAACCCGCTCGTCCGGGGCGCGTTGACCGCCGCGGCCGTGACCGCGCTGCTCGCGGGCTGCGGGGGCGGCGGCACGGAACCGGGCGGCGCGGGAGCCACGAAGGCCTCCGGGGCGGGGTCTGGGTCCGGGGCCGAGGGCGGGTCCGGGGGCGCTGCCGCCGTACGGCCCTCCGCGCGCTCGGAGCCGGTGCGGCTGCGCGTCCCCGCCGCCGGGGTCGACACCCCGGTCATGAGCCTCGGGCTGGCCGCGGACGGCGGCGTGCAGGTGCCGCCGGTGACCGAGCACGACCGCGCGGGCTGGTACCGGCACTCCCCGACACCCGGGCAGAAGGGCCCGTCGGTCCTGCTCGGCCATGTCACCGTCGGCCCCTACGGCGACGGCGTCTTCCGCCGGCTCGACCGGCTGCGGCCCGGCGACCGGATCGAGGTCACGCTGGCGGACGGCCGTACGGAGGTCTTCGCGGTCGACGCGGTCCGCACGGTCCGCAAGGCCGAGTTCCCCGTACGGGACGTCTACGGCGACACGGCCCGCCCGGAGCTGCGGCTGATCACCTGCGGCGGTCCGCGCAGCGGGGGCGAGTACCGGGACAACGTCATCGCGTTCGCGACCCTGACGTCCGGCACCCCCTGATCCCACCGGCATCCTTCCCCCGTGCCCTCACGACCCTGGAGAGCGTTGAAACGGTCCCGCGACGAGGCGGCGTCGGAGCTGTTCGCCGCCCTGTACCCGCGTCTCGCCGGCTGGTGCCGCCGTCTCGTCGACGACGACGGGACGGCGCACGAGATCGCCTCGGAGGCGTTCACCCGGCTGTGGGCGCGCTGGACGAAGGTCGACGAGCCGCGCGGTTTCCTCTACGTCACCGCGGCCAACCTCGTCCGGGACCACTGGCGCAAACTGGAGCGCGAGCGCAGGGCCGTCCGCCGGGTCACCCACGAGGCGGCGGTGGCGGGGCCGGTGGAGCAGTCCGATCCGTCCGTGCGGCTGCTGGTCCAGTCGCTGCCTGACCGGCTGCGCACCCCGATCCTGCTGCACTACTACGCTGACATGCCGATCCGGGAGGTGTCCGTGCTGACCGGGCGCAAGGAAGGGACCGTCAAGGCCGATCTGCACGCGGCCCGCGAACTGCTCCGCGTCCACCTGAGGAGAAGCCTTGACCACACGCTTTGACGGCGAGGACGACCTCGGCGGCCCGGACGACCCCCTCACCGTGCTCCTCGGCCCGCCCGCCGGTCATCTCGCCCCGCCCCCGGGGCACTTCGAGAAGGTCCGCCGCTCGGCGTCGCGCCGACGGCTGCTGCGCGCCTCGGCGGGCGCGGCCCTGACCTGCGCGGCCCTCGCGCTCGGCGCGCTGCCCCTGTACTTCACCGGCTCGGACGCCCCGGCGCGCCCGGCTCCGCCGCTGGCCCCGCCGCCGGCGACCGGTTCGCCCACCCCGTCGGACGCGTCGGCGCCGCCGGTGACCGGCCGGCCTTCCCCGGCCCCGTCCGTGCCGCCGTCGGAGCAGCCGAGCCCGGGTTCTGGTTCCGGCATGGTCAGCCCCACGCCGACGGCGACGGCTCCGATGCCGACTCCCACGCCGACGTCGGCACCGCGCTGACGGGCGGTGCGGGTGATGGGGGCCGACGGGGCTGTGTCCGGCGCGTAGGCGCCGCGGCCGGGGCATACCAGGGTGCCGTTGAGGTGCCCCCTGCGGCGCGCTGCCGACTGCGGGCCGTGCCCGCCTGACCGCGCAGTTCCCCGCGCCCCTCAAAAGACCGCGCAGTTCCCCGCGCCCCCAAGAGATGCGCAGTTCCCCGCGCCCCTGAAAAGCCTGCGCAGTTCCCCGCGCCTCTGACAGATCGCGCAGTTCCCCGCGCCCCCGAAGCAGGGCGTGCGTCCCTTGGAAGGGCAGCAGGTCACCCCCTCAAGGGGCGCGGGGAACTGCGCGAGCAACCCCCACGACCCGCACGCGCAGACGCACGCGAGCCACCCACCCCCTCAAGGGGCGCGGGGAACCGCGCGGCCGGCAACCGACCACCCGCACCCGAGAACACAAGGGGCGCGGGGAACTGCGCGAACGGCCGCCGGGGTCCCGCACCCGCAAACGACGAAGAGCTGTCGAGCAATTGCAAAACTGGCGCGACATCTTGCGTCCTCTTGTCGACGATGGTTGAGTGTGCCGCGCCCCACACGCACCGCGAGAGGGGCCTCCTCCACGTCCGCCCGAAGGGGAGCACCATGAGAACTGCCAGGTCCCGCCGTACCCGCCGCGCAGTCACCGCCGTAGCCGTCTCCGCGCTGACGCTGACCGCGCTCGCCGCCTGCGGCACGAGCAGCAGCGACGACGGTGGTGGTGAGCCGTCGGGGAGCGGGTCCTCGGACCCGTCGGCCCCGCTGGACCCGAAGACGAAGGTGACGCTGACGATCGACTGCATGCCCCCGGCGGCGAAGGCTGCGGAGCTGAAGGAGTGGAAGGAGGACGTCGCCGAGTTCAACAAGACGTATCCGAACGTCACGATCGAGGGGCGTTCCACGCCGGGCCAGTGTCTGGAGCCGCCGCGGTTCACGGCGATGCTGAAGGCGAAGTCGCAGCCGGACGTGTTCTACACGTACTTCACCGACCTGCCGCAGGTGCTGTCGGAGGACGGCGCGCAGGACATCACCGCGTACGTCAACGACAGGAGCGTTCCGGCGCTGAAGGACATCGACCCGAACGTGCTGGGCTCGCTGAAGCACGAGGGGAGGCTGTACGGGCTGCCGACCAGCAACTACACGATGGGCCTGCTGGTCAACCGCAAGCTGTTCCGGCAGGCGGGCCTGGACCCGGACGCCCCGCCGCGCACCTGGGAGGAGGTCCGGGCGGCGGCGAAGCGGATCGCGGGGCTCGGCGGGGGAGTCGCGGGGTTCGGTGAGTACAGCGCCGCGAACACCGGCGGCTGGCACTTCACCGCGCAGATGTACAGCCGCGGCGGTGACGTGGTGGACGCGAGCGGGAAGAAGGCCGCGTTCAACGACGGCATCGGCCGCGAAGTCGCCCGGAACCTCCACGCGATGCGCTGGGAGGACGACAGCATGGGCAGGACCCAGCTGCTGAAGTGGGGCGACCTGCAGAAGCAGATCGCCACGGACAAGCTGGGCATGTTCCTGGCGGCGCCGGACGACATCGCGTACATGGTGCAGCAACTGGGCGCGGAGTACGAGAACTTCGGCATGGGCCCGATCCCGGGTGGGAGGAGCACGCTGGCCGGCGGCAACAACTACATGGTCAAGCAGGGCATTTCGTCGGACAAGGTGAAGGCGGCCGTGGCCTGGCTGAACTTCAAGAACCTCACCGTCGGCAAGGGGCAGTTCGACTGGGCGCGCACCAAGGCCGACAAGCTTCCGGTGGGCGTGCCGCAGCCCAACTTCTGGACCGGCGAGTCGAAGAAGGCGGACGACGCGGCCCGTGCCGCCAACGCCACCATGCCGGTGGAGAACTTCCGGTCGTTCATGGACAACCCGGTGGCCGGCAAGGCCGAGCCGCCGAAGGCGCAGGAGCTCTACAAGATCCTCGACAACGTGATGTCCGGCATCCTCACCAACGAGGACGCCGACATCGACAAGCTCCTCGACACCGCCGAGGCGCAGGTCAACCAGGTCCTGGCCGACCAGTGAGCCACCAGGGGGAAGCGACGATGCCGGCCCCGGCCGCGACCCGGGGCGAGGCGGCCCACCGCCTCGCCCCGCCGCCCCCCAGGGGTCCGGCATCGCCCCGCGGCGCCTTCGGCAGAAGCCTGCGGCGGAACCTGACCGCGCACGGCTTCCTGATCGGCGCGGTGATCTGTTTCGCGGTGTTCTCCTGGTACCCGATGGTCCGCGAGTTCCTGCTCGCGTTCCAGAAGACCGAGAGCGGCGACACCGTCTGGGTCGGCCTGGACAACCTCAGGACCGTCTTCAACGACCCCGCCTTCTGGCAGGCCTGGCGCAACACCCTGCTGTTCACCGTGCTCGCGCTGGTCCTCGGCTTCGCCGTGCCGTTCGTGACGGCGGTCGTGATCAACGAGTTCCGCCAGGGCCAGAGCTATCTGCGCCTGCTGGTCTATCTCCCCGTGATGCTGCCGCCGGTCGCCTCGGTCCTGCTGTTCAAGTACCTCTACGACCCCGGCTACGGCCTGCTCAACGAACTCCTGGGCTTCCTGCACCTGCCCGAACAGCAGTGGCTTCAGGACCCGGACCTGTCGATGCTGTCCGTGGTGATCGCCGCGACCTGGATGAACATGGGCGGCGCCACCCTGATCTACCTCGCCGCCCTCCAGGGCATCCCCGGAGAGCTCTACGAGGCCGCGGAGCTCGACGGCGCCGGCCTGTTCCGCAAGATCTGGCACGTCACCGTCCCGCAGACCCGGCTGATCCTGTCGCTGATGCTGCTGATGCAGGTGATCGCGACCATGCAGGTCTTCGTGGAGCCGTTCCTGCTCACCGGCGGCGCCGGACCCGAGGGGTCCACGACCACGGTCGTCTACCTCATCTACCAGTACGCCTTCAACTTCAACAACTACGGTGCCGCGGCCGCACTCGGCCTGATGCTGCTCGTCCTGCTCGCCGGTTTCTCGGCGGCGTACGTGAAGCTCAGCCGCGCCGAGGACGAGTAGGGCGGGAGCCCACCGATGTCGACACGCACCCTCATCTCACCGGCCCGGCTCGCCGAACCGCGCGCCAAGGCCCTGTACCGGACCGTGTTCGCCCTGGTCGTCGGCGGCTTCACGCTCGTCTTCCTGGGCCCGCTGTACTGGCTGGTCTCCAGCGGGTTCAAGGACTCCCAGGAAGTCGTCGCGACCCCGCCGACCCTGGTGCCCGAGAGCTTCACGCCCGACAACCACAGCCGCGCCTGGGAGGTCATGGACCTGTCCTCGCTGCTGATGAACACCCTGTTCTACGCCTTCGGCGCGCTCGCCTTCCAGCTCGTGTTCGACGTGGCCGCCGCCTACTCGCTGTCCAGGCTCCGCCCGGTGCTGGGCAAGGCGATCCTCGGCCTGATGCTCGCCACCCTGATGATCCCGGCGACCGTCCTCGTCGTGCCGCAGTACCTCACCGTGCTGGACGTGCCGATCGTCGAGCGCAACCTGCTGAACACGCCCTGGGCGATCTGGCTGCCGTCCGTGACCAACGCCTTCAACATCTTCCTGCTCAAGCGGTTCTTCGACTCCATACCCAAGGAGCTCCTGGACGCCGCGGCCATGGACGGCGCCAGCCCGACGCGCGTCCTGTGGTCGATCGTCCTGCCGGTCTCCCGGCCCATCCTCGGCGTGGTGTCGATCTTCGCCGTCGTCGGGGTCTGGAAGGACTTCCTCTGGCCGATGCTCACCCTGCCCGACCCGTCCAAGCAGACCCTCAACGTCGGCATCTACTCACTCTCCAGCGGGGTCCCGGTGAACGTCCTCGTCGCCGCGCTGACCATCGCGTCCGTGCCGACCCTGATCGTCTTCCTGATCTTCCAGCGCAACATCATGAGCGGCCTCACCGCCGGCGGTCTCAAGGGCTGACACCCCTCACCCACCGGGGCCGACAGCCGTCCGCCGCCGTGCCCACCGGGGCCGACAGCGCCCGCCGCCGTATCCCGAAGCCTCCGTCGCCGTTCCGTATCCGACACGCCCCGCCCGACCGGGGCGGCGACGGAGTACCCTCCCCTGCCCGAAAGGACCTCACGTGGCAGCCCCTCAACCGCCCCGCACGGACGCCTGGTGGCGCGACGCCGTCATCTACCAGGTGTACCCCCGCAGCTTCGCCGACGGCGACGGCGACGGCACCGGCGACCTCGCGGGCATCCGAGCGAGACTGCCCCACCTCGCCGAACTCGGCGTCGACGCCGTCTGGTTCACCCCCTGGTACACCTCACCCATGATCGACGGCGGCTACGACGTCACCGACTACCGCGCCATCGACCCCGCCTTCGGCACCCTCGACGACGCCGAGAAACTCATCGCCGAAGCCCACGCCCTCGGCATCCGCACCATCGTCGACATCGTCCCCAACCACGTCTCCGACCAGCACCCCTGGTTCCAGGCCGCCCTCACCGCAGGACCCGGCAGCCCCGAACGCGCCCGCTTCCACTTCCGCCCGGGCCGCGGCGAACACGGCCAGGACCCGCCCAACACCTGGCCCTCCCAGTTCTCCGGCACCACCTGGACCCGCGTCCCCGACGGCGAGTACTACCTCCACCTCTTCACCCCCCAGCAGCCCGACCTCAACTGGAACCACCCCGACGTCCGCCGGGAACACGAGGACATCCTGCGTTTCTGGTTCGACCGCGGCGTCGCCGGCGTCCGCATCGACTCCGCCGCCCTCCTCGTCAAACACCCCGACCTCCCCGACCTCCACGAGGACACCGACCCCCACCCCTACATCGACCAGGACGAACTCCACGACATCTACCGCTCCTGGCGCACCGTCGCCGACCAGTACGGGGCCGTGTTCGTCGGCGAGGTCTGGCTGCCCGACGCCGAACGCTTCGCCCGCTACCTGCGCCCCGGCGAACTGCACACGGCGTTCAACTTCTCCTTCCTCACCTGCCCCTGGGAGCCGGAGCGGCTGCGCGCCGCGATCGACGACACCCTCGCCGAACACGCCCCCGTCGGCGCCCCCGCCACCTGGGTCCTGTGCAACCACGACGTCACCCGCACCGTCACCCGCTACGGCCGCACCGACACCGCCTTCGACTTCGCCACCAAAACCTTCGACACCCCCACCGACCTGCAACTCGGCACCCGGCGGGCGCGGGCCGCGGCCCTGCTGACGCTGGCGCTGCCGGGGTCGGTCTACCTCTACCAGGGCGAGGAACTGGGCCTGCCCGAGGCCGACATCCCCCGCGAACGCATCCAGGACCCCATGCACTTCCGCTCCGGCGGCACCGACCCCGGCCGCGACGGCTGCCGCGTCCCCCTGCCCTGGCACGCCGACGCCCCCCACTACGGCTTCAGCACCACCAGCACGCAGACCGGCACGGGTGGCGAGCCGTGGCTGCCCCAGCCCGACGACTGGGCCGACTACGCCGTCGACCGCCAGGCCACCGACCCGCACTCCATGCTCACCCTCTACCGTCGCGCCCTGCACCTGCGCCGCACCGAACCCGGCTTCGGCGACGGCCCCCTCACCTGGCAGCCCACCCACCCCGGCGTCCTCACCTTCACCCGCCCCCACGGCCTCACCTGCACCGTCAACCTCACCGACCACCCCGTCCCCCTCCCCCCGCACACCCACCTCCTCCTCACCAGCAACCCCCTCCACCCCGACGGAACCCTCCCCCCGGACACCACCGCATGGCTGCGCGGACGACGGCCATGAGGACGTCTCCGCGGGATGAGAACGCACGCAATCCATTTGCGCTTCTTGCGTTAACCTTGCGTGCATGACGCGACGACTTGCTCAGGTGGCCAAGAAGGTGGGTGTCAGCGAGGCGACGGTCAGCCGTGTCCTCAACGGCAAGCCCGGGGTGTCCGAGGCGACCCGCCAGTCCGTGCTCACGGCGCTCGACGTGCTCGGCTACGAGCGCCCGACGCAGCTGCGCGGGGAGCGCGCCCGGCTCGTCGGTCTGGTGCTGCCGGAGCTGCAGAACCCCATCTTCCCGGCGTTCGCCGAGGTCATCGGGGGTGCGCTCGCCCAGCAGGGGCTGACACCCGTGCTGTGCACGCAGACCAAGGGCGGGGTCTCCGAGGCGGACTACGTGGACCTGCTGCTCCAGCAGCAGGTCTCCGGCGTGGTCTTCGCCGGCGGTCTCTTCGCCCAGGCCGACGCCCCGCACGAGCACTACCACCGGCTCGCCGAGCGCAGTATCCCGGTCGTCCTGATCAACGCCTCGATAGAGGGCCTGGACTTCCCCTGTGTCGCCTGTGACGACGCGGTCGCCGTGGAGCAGGCCTGGCGCCACCTGGCCTCGCTGGGGCACGAGCGGATCGGCATGGTCCTCGGACCGGCCGACCATGTGCCCTCGCGGCGCAAGCTGGAGGCGGCCAGGGCGGCGGCGAAGGCCACCGGCACGAAGTGGGCCGAGGAGTTCGTGGAGCGGTCGATCTTCTCGCTGGAGGGCGGCCAGGCCGCGACCACACGCCTGCTCGAGCGCGGCGTCACCGGCATCGTCTGCGCCAGCGACCCGCTCGCCCTCGGCGCCGTCCGCGCCGCCCGCCGCCGCGGCCTCGCCGTCCCCACCGACGTCTCCGTCGTCGGCTTCGACGACTCCGCCTTCATGACCTGCACCGAACCCCCGCTGTCGACCGTCCGCCAGCCCATCGAGGCCATGGGCCGCGCCGCCGTCGACCTGCTCTGCGCCCAGATCCAGGGCACCCAGGCCCACCCCGGCGAACTCCTCTTCGAGCCCGAACTCGTCGTCCGCGGCTCCACCGCCCCGCCGCCCGGCGCCCGCTGACCCACCGCCGGCCGACCGGCGACCGAACACCCCTCACCCCACCGGCACCGGTGTCCCGCCCCAGCGGCGGACGACACCGGTGCCGTCGCCGTTCCCGGACCACTCCCGGAGTCCCCGAACCTCTCCCGGGCTCCCCCGGCCTCTCCCGGACTCCCCGGCCCCGCCCCGGATTTCCGTCATGGGCTCTAGCTGGAGCTTCGCAAGTCGTCCGGTCGAATCTGTAGACGCATGAACGAAGCTCTGCAACTCTCTGATCGTCCCGCGCAAACTACGAATGACAAAGTGCCGGATATTCAAGCGCCGGATCTGCGCGGACGCACGTCATCCCTGAGCCGCATCTCGCGCCACGGCCCGAGACCCCATCCCGTGCCGCAGGACGCGCGAGCCCGAGAAGCGAGGACCGATGAGTACCCCCACATGGAGATCACGGGGCCTGAGCGCCGTGGTCGCGACGAGCCTGCTGGCGCTGGGCGGGCCGCTGCTGACCGCCCATGCCGCGGGCGGGCCCAACATCGCGCTGGGCGACACCGCCGCGGCGAGCAGCTCCCACACCGAGTACGGCGCCGGCGGCATCACGGACGGCAACCAGGCCTCGTACTGGCAGAGTTCGGGCACGAGCCTGCCCCAGTGGGTGCAGGCCGACCTCGGTGCGACCGAGCGGATCGACGAGGTCGTGCTGAAGCTGCCGGCCGGCTGGGAGACCCGCAGCCAGACCCTCTCCGTCCAGGGCAGCGCCGACGGCACCAGCTTCAGCACGCTGAAGAACTCCGCCGCCTACACCTTCAGTCCGGGAGCCGGGAACACCGTCACGGTGTCCTTCCCGGCCACGCTGACCCGGTTCGTCCGTGTGCACATCACCGCCAACACCGGCTGGCAGGCAGCCCAGTTGTCCGAGCTGGAGGTCCACTCGGCCGACCGGTCCTCCGTCAACCTCGCCGCGGGCCGCACCCTGACGGCCAGCAGCCAGACCCAGACGTACACCGCCCCGAACGCCAACGACGGCAATCGCGCCACCTATTGGGAGAGCGGCAACCACGCCTTCCCGCAGTGGCTCCAGGCCGACCTCGGCGCCTCCGTCCGCGTCGACCGGGTCGTGCTGAAGCTGCCGGCCGGCTGGGAGACCCGCAGCCAGACCCTGAAGATCCAGGGCAGCACCGACGGCACGGACTTCACCGACCTGACGGCGTCTAGGGCGTACACCTTCGACCCCGCGAGCGGCAACACGGCGACCCTCACCTTCGACGCGGCGACCACCCGCCACGTCCGTGTCCTGGTGACCGCGAACTCCGTGCAGCCCGGCGCCCAGTTGTCCGAGCTGGAGATCTACGGCCCGGCCGGCGGCGACACCCAGGCCCCGACCGCCCCGGCGAACCTGGCCCACACCGAGCCCGGCACCGGCCAGATCAGGCTGACCTGGAACGCCGCGAGCGACGACACCGGCGTCACCGCGTACGACATCTACGCCAACGGCACCCTGCTGACCAGCGTCGCGGGTGACGTCACGGCGTTCACCGACAGCCGCCCCGCGAACCAGACCGTGTCCTACCGGGTCCGCGCCCGCGACGCGGCAGGCAACCAGTCGGGCGACAGCAACACCGTCACGCGCGTCGGCGACGCGGGCGACACCCAGGCCCCGACCGCCCCCGCGAACCTCGCCTGCACCGAGCCCGGCGGCGGCCAGATCCGGCTCACCTGGACGGCCTCCACGGACAACACCGCGGTGAGCGGCTACGACGTGTACGCCGACAACGTTCTGCGCGGCAGCGTCGCGGGCGGCGTCACCACGTACACCGACACCCAGCCCGCCGGCAGCACGGTCACCTACCACGTGGTCGCCAAGGACGCGGCGGGCAACCGTTCGGGCAACAGCAACAGCGTGACCCGCACCGGCGGCGGGGGCACCGGCTCCAACATGGCCGTCGGCAGGCCGATCGAGGCGTCCTCCACCGTCCACACCTTCGTGGCGGCGAACGCCAACGACAACAGCACCGCCACCTACTGGGAGGGCGCGGGCGGCAGCTACCCGCAGACGCTCACCGTCAAGCTGGGCGCCAACGCCGACGTCGACCGGCTCGTGCTCAGGCTGAACCCGGACACCGCGTGGGGTGCCCGATCCCAGACGATCGAGGTCCTCGGCCGCGAGCAGAGCGCCACGGCCTTCACCACCCTGGTCGCCGCCAGGCCGTACTCCTTCGACCCGGCGAGCGGGAACAGCGTCACCGTGCCGGTGTCCTCCCGGACCGCCGACGTCCGGCTGCGTTTCACCGCCAACTCCGGCGCCCCGGCCGGGCAGCTCGCCGAGTTCCAGGTGGTCGGCGTGCCCGCGCCCAACCCGGACCTCACGGTCACAGGGCTGAGCACCTCACCCGCCTCGCCCGTGGAGTCGGACGAGATCACCGTCTCGGCCACCGTGCGCAACGACGGCCCGTCCGCCGCCCCGGCCAGCGAGGTCGCGCTGCGCCTGGGCGGCACCAAGGTCGCCACCGCCGCCGTCGGCGCCCTCGCGCCCGGCGCCCAGACCACGGTCAGCGCCTCCGTCGGGGCCGGCGAGGCCGGCTCCTACGAGCTGAGCGCGGTCGCCGACGACGCGAACGAGGTCGTCGAGCAGAACGAGACCAACAACACCTACACCCGCCCCACCGCCCTGGAGGTCAGGCCCGTCCAGAGCGCCGACCTGGTCGCCGCCTCGGTCACGACCACGCCCACCAGCCCGGCCGCCGGTGACAACGTCATCTTCAAGGTCGCGCTGAGGAACCAGGGCAACCAGGCCAGCGCGGCGGGCAGCCACGGCGTCACCCTGACCGTCGTGGACGACAAGGGTGCGACGGTGAAGACCCTGACCGGTGCCCACAACGGCGTGATCGCCGCGGGCTCCACCGCCGAGGTGAACCTCGGCCCCTGGACCGCGGCCGACGGCTCCTTCACGGTGCGGACGGTCATCGCCGACGACACCAACGAACTCCCCGTCAAGCGCGCCAACAACACCGCCACCCAGCCGCTGTTCGTCGGTCGCGGCGCCGACATGCCGTACGACATGTACGAGGCGGAGGACGGCGCCACCGGCGGCGGCGCCACGGTGCTCGGCCCCAACCGCAACGTCGGCGACCTCGCGGGCGAGGCCTCGGGCCGCAAGGCGGTCAGCCTCGACGCGACCGGCGAGTACGTCGAGTTCACCACCCGCGCCGAGACCAACACCCTGGTCACCCGCTTCTCCATCCCGGACGCGGCCGGAGGCGGCGGCACCGACTCCACCATCAACGTCTACGTCGACGGCGTCTTCAAGAAGAGCCTGCCGCTGACCTCCAAGTACGCCTGGCTGTACGGCGCCGAGGCCTCACCCGGCAACTCGCCCGGCGCGGGCGCCCCGCGGCACATCTACGACGAGGCGCACATCATGCTCGGGGAGAACGTCCCCGCGGGCAGCAGGATCCGCCTCCAGAAGGACGCCGCCAACACCTCCACGTACGCGATCGACTTCGTGAACCTGGAGAAGGCCGTCCCGGTCGCCAACCCGGACCCGGCGACGTACGTCGTCCCGGCCGGCTTCGGCCACCAGGACGTCCAGAACGCGCTCGACCGCGTCCGCATGGACACCACGGGCACCCTGGGCGGCGTCTACCTGCCGCCGGGCGACTACCAGACGTCGAGCAAGTTCCAGGTGTACGGCAAGGCGGTCAAGGTCGTCGGCGCCGGCCCCTGGTACACCAGGTTCCACGCCCCGACGACCCAGGACAACACCGACGTCGGCTTCCGCGCGGAGGGCACCGCCAAGGGCTCCCTGTTCAAGGGCTTCGCCTACTTCGGCAACTACACCTCGCGCATCGACGGCCCCGGCAAGGTCTTCGACTTCGCCAACGTCACCGACATCGTCATCGACGACATCTGGAACGAGCACATGGTGTGCCTCTACTGGGGCGCCAACACCGACCGGATCACCATCAGGAACTCCCGTATCCGGAACATGTTCGCCGACGGCGTCAACATGACCAACGGCTCCACCGACAACCACGTCGTCAACAACGACGCCCGGGCCACCGGTGACGACAGCTTCGCGCTGTTCTCCGCGATCGACGCGGGCGGCGCGGACATGAAGAACAACGTCTACGAGAACCTGACCACCACGCTGACCTGGCGCGCGGCGGGCGTGGCCGTCTACGGCGGCTACAACAACACCTTCCGCAACATCCACATCGCCGACACCCTCGTCTACTCGGGCATCACGATCTCCTCCCTGGACTTCGGCTACCCGATGAACGGCTTCGGCACCGAGCCCACCACCTTCGACAACATCTCCATCGTCCGCGCGGGCGGCCACTTCTGGGGCAACCAGACCTTCCCCGGCATCTGGTTCTTCTCGGCGTCGAAGGTCTTCCAGGGCATCCGCGTCAACAACGTCGACATCGTCGACCCCACCTACAGCGGCCTGATGTTCCAGACCGGGTACGTGGGCGGCCAGGCCCAGTTCCCCGTCAAGGACACGATCCTGACCGACATCTCCATCACCGGCGCCCGCAAGAGCGGTGACGCCTACGACGCCAAGTCCGGCTTCGGCATCTGGGCCAACGAGATGCCCGAGCCCGGCCAGGGCCCGGCGGTCGGCGAGGCGACCGTCAACGGACTGCGGCTGAACGGCAACGCCGTCGACGTCCGCAACACCACCAGCACCTTCAAGCTGAACATCAACCCCTGAGGGGAGGAGTAGCGGGCCGTCCCCGGCCGGCGCCCGTCGCGTTCCCGCGCGGCGGGCGCCACGCCGTTCAGACGGACCGTCGCCGGGCCACCAGCTTGCCCAGCTCCCACAGCAGCAGCAGCGCGATCGCCGTCAGCAGGGCCCAGCCGAACTGCCGCGCATTGATCTCGCTCGTCCCCAGCATGCGGCGGAAGCCGTCCAGCTGCGTCGCCATGACCGCCAGCACCAGCTGGGCCAGGGCCACCCAGTTCATCTGCCTGCTGTCGAACGTGGACGGCGTCAGCACGGACTCCGTCTGGCTGCGGCACTCGAACGCGGCCACCACCAGACAGAGCGCGAACGCCGTGAACGCGATCGACCGGCCGGTCTCCGTGCCGTCGTAGAGCGACTCACCGATCTTGATCAGCCCGAGCAGCCCGCAGGTGATCGCCAGCCCGCCGAGCCCGACCGTGACCAGCACCGGCCGGGTGAGCACCGACTCCCCGCGCGGCCGCGGCCTGCGGCGCATCAGCCCCGGGCTCTCCTTGTCGAAGCCGAGCGCGAAGCCGAACGAGGCGTTGACCACGAAGTGGATCCACAGCACCTGCGGCGGCGTGAAGGGCTCACCGCCCGCGATGTCCAGCACGGTCGCGCCGAGGAACGTCACCACGAAGGTGACCAGCAGAAGCAGCACGAACCGGATGTACTTGGTGAGGTTGTCGAAGATCGTCCGGCCCTGCTCCACCGCGTAGACGATGGTCGCGAAGTTGTCGTCGGACAGGATCATGCGGGCCGCGTTCTTCGCCACGTCCGTGCCGCTGCCCATCGCGATGCCGATGTCGGCGGCCTTGATGGCGGGCGCGTCGTTGACCCCGTCCCCGGTCATCGCCACGACCTCGCCCTTCTTCTTGAGCGTGTCGGCGAGCAGCACCTTGTGCTCGGGCGCGACCCGGCCCACCACCCCGACGCCGTCGATGCGCGCGAGGCGTTCCCGCTCGCTCATCGCCGCGAAGTCGGAGCCCAGCAGGGCCTCGCCGGGGATGCCGATCTGGCGGGCGATGGCCGCCCCGGTGGTGACGTCGTCGCCGGTGATCAGCCGGACCCTGATGTGGGCCGCCTGCGCGTCCGCCACCGCCGCCTTCGACTCCTTGCGCGGCGGGTCGACCATGCCGACGAGGCTCGTCATCCGCAGCTCGGTGACGTATCCGAGCAGGTCGCCGCCCGGGTCGAAGGCGGCCGGGTCCAGATCCCGGGTGGCCGCGGCCATCACCCGGCGCCCCTCGCCGCCCATCCGCTCGGTCTGCGCCTCGGCCCGCCGCCGCAGGTCCGCGTCCCACGGGACGCTCACCCCGGCCGCGAGCGCGGTCGCCGCCCGCGCCGTCACCGCCGGGGCCGCGCCCTTCACGAAGCATCTGACGACCGGCCGTCCGGAGGCGTCGGCCGCCGAGTGGAACGTGGCCATGAGCTTGTACTCCGGGTCGAACGGCAGCGTCGCGAGCCGGGGCAGGCCCTCGCGGGTGGCGTCCGCGTCGAGGCCCGCCTTGTGCGCGAGCACCAGCAGCGCGCCCTCGGTGGGGTCGCCCACGACCTCGCCGTCCACCAGCCTGGCGTCACTGGCGACGACGTAGGGCAGGATCGCGTCCTCGATGCCCGCGGAGGACCCGGCGGCGTGGTGGATCCGTCCCGTGAGCTCGTAGCCCGTGCCCGAGACCGTGTAGCGGTCGGTGGGGCTGATCACCTCGACCGCCGTCATCTGGTTCATGGTCAGGGTGCCGGTCTTGTCGGAGTTGATCGCCGAGGTGAAGGCGAGGGTCTCGACCGACGGGAGTTCCTTGACGATGGCGCTGCGCTTCGCCAGGTTGAGGCTGCCGACGGACAGGATCGCCTGGGTCACGGTCGGCAGGGCCTCCGGGATGGCGGCGATGGCGAGCGAGACCGCGCTCACGAACAGCGCGTCCCATGCCTCGTCCCGGCTGCGCCCCAGCGCGAACATCACGATCATGGTGAGGCCGGCCGCCCCGGTGATCCACAGCGTCAGCCGGTCGAGTTCCCGGGTGAGCGGCGGCACCTCCTTCTCGGTGGCCGCGAGCATGCCGGAGATCTTGCCGAGCTCGCTGTCCGCGCCGACACCTGTCACCACGAGCAGCGCGCTGCCATGGGTGACCGGGGTGTTCATGAACGCCATGCAGGTCTGGTCGCCCGGCGGCAGGTCCCGCCCGCCCGGCAGGGCACGGGTGTCCTTCGCCGCGGGGACGCTCTCCCCGGTGAGCGCCGACTCGTCGATCTGAAGGGCGCTGGCCTCCACGATCCGCCCGTCCGCGGGCACCTGGTCCCCGGCCGACAGGAGCACGATGTCGCCGACGACCAGCTCCTCCGCGGGGATCTCGGCCTCCGTGCCGTCCCTGCGCACCCGCGCGGTGGCCTTCAGCATCGACTGGAGGGCGTTCATCGCGCTCTCCGCCTTGCCCTCCTGCCGCAGCCCCACGACCGCGTTCAGCAGGGTCAGCACGACGAGCAGGATCGCGGTGGTCCACTCCTGGATCGCGAACGACACCACGGCCGCGGCCACCAGGACCAGCTGCATATAGCTGCGGTACTGGGCGAGGAACCGGCGCCAGGTGGGGATCCCGGCCTCCTCGGGCAGGGCGTTGGGGCCGTGCGCGGCCAGCAGGTCGGCCGCCCGCGCGGCGGTGAGACCGACCGCCGGGTCGACGCCGAGGGCCGTGACGACCGCCTCGGGGGACCGGGCGTACCACTCGGCCTCCGGCGCGGCCCGCCCCTGCTCGCCCACCGGCTCCTGATGCACCGTCATCGCTGCCTCCGATCGCCGCCCTGGCGGCGCCTTCTTCCCACCCGCCGGACAGGCCCCGGCGGCGTTTCCCGGCCACGGGCCCGTCCGGCGCGTTCCGCCCGCCGCGGGCCCCGAGGCGCACGCACCGGACGCCGGCCCGGGGCCCTTCGACGGATCTCCGCGGCGTCGCGACGCCCGGCACGCACGCTCGCCCGCCGCTCCTTCGGGGATCCGTCAGAAGGGCCCTAGCGGCGTTTCCTCCCGTCGGCCGTTGTGTGCCGGGCCGCGTAGGGGTCGGCCGGGCGGCCCTCAGGAGCCTCCCGCTCCAGGTTCCGCTTGGCGACGAGCAGCTCCTTGCGGGCCGCCTTCGCCACCTTCGGGTACTGCGGGTCGATGTCCATCAGCGTGTGCGCGAGAACCGCCGCGGTGCAGACCCGGGCGTACCACTTGTGGTCCGCCGGCACCACGTACCAGGGCGCCCACCTGGTGCTCGTCGCCGAGAGCATCTCGGAGAAGGCGTGCTGGTAGTCGTCCCAGTACCGGCGCTCCCGGACGTCGGCCGCGGAGAACTTCCAGTTCTTCTCCGGCAGGTCGAGCCGCTTCAGGAAACGCGTGCGCTGCTCCTCCTTCGACAGGTTCAGGAAGATCTTCACGACCCTGAACCCGTTGTCCGTGAGATAGCGCTCCCAGTGGTTGATCTCCCGGTACCGCTGCTTCCAGAACTTCGCCCCCTCCACGAGGCCGGGCAGCCGCTGCCGCACCAGCAGCTCGGGGTGCACCCGTACGACGAGGACCTCCTCGTAGTGCGAGCGGTTGAAGATAGCGATGTCACCGCGCGCGGGGAGGCGCCGGGCGTAGCGCCACAGGTAGTCGTGGCCCAGCTCCTCGGCGGACGGCACCTTGAAGCTGCTCACCCGCACGCCCTGCGGATTGACCCCGCTCATGACGTGCCGGATGGTCCCGTCCTTGCCCCCGGCGTCGAGCGCCTGAAGACACATCAGCACGCCGTAGGTGTCCTGGGCGGCCAGCCGCTGCTGGTACTCCGCCAGCAGCTCGACGCCGCTGCGCAGCAGTTCGACGCCCTCCCGCTTGCGCAGGCCGCCCTTGTCCCGCGGATCGAAGTCCCGCTCCAGCCGAACCGTGGATCCCGGGCGCACCCTCAACGGCTCGATGAACTCGGCGATCCGCTCAGCTCCCCTGTCCTCCATCACCGATCAGTTCCTCTCCGGCACGTCGTCGGTCCTCGGGGCCGCCCGGTGTCCCCCCGTGTTCGCGCAGCGCCCTGCGGACCCGCCGCTCGACCAGGATCGGCACGAACGCCCTGATCCTGGCGGGCCGGAACGCGTCGTACGCCTCCTTCACCGCGGCCTCGATCACGCCCTCGTCGACCGCGGGCCAGCCGGCTTTGAGCACGGTGACCAGCTCGCTTACGGCGAGGGCTTCGTCGGGCGGGGCGGCGGAGGGGGCCGGGGAGGGAGGCGGGGGAGCCGGGAGGGCGGCGGGGTGCGCCTGCTCACGCGGGTGGTCGGACGGGCCGGGCAGGTCCGACCGGTGGTCCGGCAGGGCCGCCGGCCGGCCCGTCGGTTCCTGCCGGTGGTCCGGCAGGTCCGGCGGGCGGTCCCGGGGGCCGAGCGGACGTGGATCCAGCAGGTGTGAGTCCGGCGGACGGGGACCCGCTGGACGTGGATCCACCGGACGGGGACCCGCTGGACGTGGATCCGGTGCGCGGAGGGGGACGTGCAGCTCCCGTGACCCCTCGCCGATCGTCTCGTCCGCGGTCATGGCCGTGCGGTCCCCGCGCCGGCGTGCCGAGGCACCCGGCCCGCCCGGTCTCGCGCTCCGCCGCGGACTGTCACGCATCTCATACGCCGACGGCCTCCAGCCCCGGGCAGCCCCGCCCGGCGCCGTCGCGGGCGAGCCGATGCCCACCCTCATTCTGGGATCGCCCGCGCAAGATCGCCCGCCGGAAGGCCGGGCGATGTTCACGAACCCCTGCCGTATACGAGCGCGGAACCCGGACCGTAGTCTTTCCGTCTTGCTCCGATGAACCGATGTTCACAGGAAAGAAAGCGGCTCCGCTCGAAAGGTGACGAGCAAAACCGCCTCAATAGGACCCATATCTAGCGAAGCAGCCAAAGTTGACTCACATACCACCGCAGAACCTTTCGCGAATACCCCCAACGCCCGCGCTCCCCCTGTGGCGCCGGCCGCGGACGCGACTCTGGGCGGCGGTGGCCGTCACGGCCCTCGGATTCCTCCTCGCGCTGGAATTCACCGCGCGGCACTACGGCGTGTCGGGACCTATCACCAATCAGGCGCGAGAGGTGATGTTCCGCCCCAAGTCGGGCGGTCTGCTGTATGCCTCGATGGCGTTGATGATGGTGGTGCTCACCTGGCGGCAGCGGTTCGTCGCGCTGGCGGCGGCGATCGGCATCGACCTCGTGTTCCTGGTGGTGCGCCGGGTGGTCGACGCCGACGCGACGGAGGGGCACCCCTTCGGCAACGGCGCGCTGTGGGTGATGCTGGGTGTCGCGGCCTTCGCCGTCACCCGCCGCACCGGCCGGGAGCGGGTCCTGCTGCTGAAGGGCGTGGGCCTGGGGCTGCTCCTGATGACCGGCCGCAAGACCGGTGACATCTGGCTGCTGATCACCTCCAAGACCCGCCCGGCGGTGCTCGACCAGTACGTGGCGGTCGCCGATCACGCCCTGGGCAACCCGTCGTGGCTGGTGGGCCGGCTCGTCGAGGCGAGCGGCCCGATCGGCTTCAACGTCCTCGACTTCGTCTACGGCCAGCTGCCGGTGGCCGCGGTGATCGCCGCGCTGTACCAGCTGCGCCACGTTGCCGCCGAACGCCGCTTCCCGCGTCACCACCTGGTGCGCACGTTCCTGGTGATCGGGCTCCTCGGCCCGGCCTTCTACATGATCTTCCCGGTGGTCGGCCCGCTCTTCGCCTACGGCACGGGCACCGCGCACTGGATGGACGTCAGTCTCTGGGCGCCGGAGATGCCGCCGACCGAGCCCTGGGCCGTGGCCACCGTCTGGCCCCACTCGTTCCCGTCGACCGCCCTGCCGGTCCCCATGCCGTTCGACGGGATCACCCCGCGCAACTGCATGCCCAGCCTGCACACCGCGTGGGCTGTCGCGATCTTCATCCACTCCCGCAGGGGTCCCCGCCTGCTGCGTTTCGCGGGCACCTTCTGGCTGATCGCCACGCTCGCCGCGACCCTCGGCTTCGGCTACCACTACGGCGCCGACCTGGTCGCCGGTGTGGTCTTCACCCTCACCATCGAGGCGGCCCTGCGCACGTCCGACCACGACTGGGACCGCGCGGGACTGCGGTTCGTCGCCTACGGCACGACGGTCTTCACGGCCCTCCTGCTGTCCTACCGCTTCATGCCGGTGCAGATGGCCGAGCGCCCGTGGCTGTTCGGCCCCCTGCTCATCCTGGCGATGGCCTCGGTGATCTACGCCTACGTCCGCACGACCGCCCTGTGGGAACCGAAGCCGGCCCCGGCCGCCGCCCCGGCCCCGGAGCCACAGCCCGAACTGATCTGACCGGCCCCCGGCACGACACCCCCTCGAAGACCCGGCCCGCTTCCCCGTCCTGCGCCTCTACGTCTTCGCCCGGGATTCCCCCGGCGGAGCCGCACTCGGCGGTGACGGCCGCGCGACCTGCCCTGAGCCCGGACGCGGGGCCTCAGCGCACCGGGAAGCCGAAGGCGTAGCCCTGCTCCTTCAGCCAGGGGAGGACCTCGCGCAGGGCGTCGACGGTCTGGGAACGGTCGCCGCCGGCGTCGTGGAAGAGAAGCGTCGGCCCGTTGGGCAGTTCACGCTTGACCGTGGCGACGATGGCGTCCGCGCCCGGCTGTTCGAAGTCCTTGGTGTCGACGTTCCAGCCCAGCGGGCGCATGCCCCGGGAAGCGGCGAGGGTGCGACTGTAGGGGGTGAACGCCCCGCCGGGCGCCCGGTA
Organism: Streptomyces sp. NPDC005017; assembly: GCF_042873115.1. Lineage (NCBI taxonomy): Bacteria > Bacillati > Actinomycetota > Actinomycetes > Kitasatosporales > Streptomycetaceae > Streptomyces > Streptomyces sp. NPDC005017. The sequence continues at coordinate 362,743 of NZ_JBIALD010000005.1, forward strand.
GTACATCGGCCGTACGCCCCCGGAGGCCTTGGTGATCATGCGCTCGGCCTCGAGGATCTGCTGCGACTGGTAGGCCTGGGACTGCTTGTCCATGGTGGTGTCGTGCGACACCGAGTGGTCGCACAGCCGGTGCCCGGCCGCGACGACCTTCTTCACGAGGTCGGGGTGGGCCTGGGCCTGCGTCCCCACCATGCAGAACGTGGCCTTCACCCCGTACTCCTCGAGCACGTCGAGCACTTGGGGGGTGTACACGGGGTCGGGGCCGTCGTCGATGGTGATGTTGACGCCGCGCTCGCCCTTGTCCGAGGAGTGCGCGATGGTCACGTCGACCGGCTTCACCTTGACCGGGGCGGCCGCGGGCGACTTCGGCGAGCCGTCCGTGTCACCGGCCTGCGCCGTCCACACGGAGGCGCCGACGGCGAGCAGGGTCACCCCGAGCGCCGCCCCGACCACCTTGCCGTACCAGCCCCGCCCGCTGACGTGCCGCCCCATGTCCGCCCCGCCTTCGCCCTGTTCCGCGCCGAATCCCGGTCGCGTCGCGACCACCGGGTGAGACGGGATACGGGGGCTGCGGGATGCGTCCGTTACCAATCGCGGACGATCCCGGGGGAGTTCGCGGACAACTCACCGAGGTGTGCGGCTCCGTGGGAGGAACCGCACCTCTCGCCGCGACCCGACGAACGTCCTGGGCGGGAACTTCCCGGGCGGGAAGGCCCTAGGCGGGATCCTGCGCGTCCTCGAGCAGCAGGGCCTCGTCGTCCCCGAAGTCGGGGGCCTGGAAGGGGTTGGTCACCGGACGCGGCGACGCCGCGGTCGCGCCGCGGGGCTGCCCCTCCAGGGCGGAGAACAGCGATGTCGAATCGATGGGAGGACTCTCTTTCTCTACAGGCCCCGGAACGGGCCTGGTGTGCCGTGACCGGGCACGACGGTGCTACAGCTTGGTCATCTTGGCGTAGGGGCTCAAGATCCGCATCTGCGCCGAGCCGAAATCCACGTGAGCCGCGATTCCGTCCTCGATGCCGACCACCCGGCCGAGGCCGTACATGTCATGGGTGACCTGATCCCCCACGGCGAAGTGCTTGGGGGCCGGTACGACCGGGGCCTTGAAGGGGCTGGTGGGCAGATGACGCTTCGGCGCGGCAGGCTTTGTCATGGCTCAGTATGAGCCCATCGGCGCCGTGTTTGCTGTGGCCATCGGCACAGATCACCACGGAAACACCCGCCGCACGCCGCTGACCTGGGGTTCGACGATCCGCCGCGGCAAAAAGACAACCTGGCGAACGTCGAGGACGCGCCAGGTACCGGGCACGAGGGCGGCCCGGCCCGACTTTTCGGTGGCGTCGCCCGGTGTGCGGCGCGGGCCCTGGTGGGGGTACTGCGCCGCCTGTGCCGCGACGAACCCGGGCCGTCCTCGCCGCACTTCGCCGAGCCGCCCCGCAGGCCGCGGACGCCCGGTCGCGGACGCACCGGTCATCGCCCGGACAGCAAAAGACCCCAGGCGGTCGGCCTGGGGCTTCGGGAAGAGCGGGTGACGAGGGTCGAACTCGCGCTCTCGGCTTGGGAAGCGACGGCGCTTGCGCGGCCGTATGGCCGCTGACCTTGGTGGATGCGCTGCGCAGCGGCAGGGGTGAGGATCTTTTGGCACCGCTGTCGACCGTGGTTGTCCGCTCTGAAGGGCACGCTGTGGGCACGACGGGCGAGAGGTGGACGACCGTGGAGGCGCGCCCCCGCCGTCCCCCGCCGCGGGACGTGGGCTCACGGTGCACGACCTGGTTCCCGTGCGGGCGCTCATGGTCGATCGGGCGTAGCGGGTGTGCGAGCCGACCGGCACGCTTTCACGTGATCAGCCGGCACCGGGGACGGAATCGCCGGGAGCCTCATGTCCGGCCCGGCGGTACTCGGCGTTGATGCGCTGGGCTTCCTCGAGCTGGTCCTCGAGGATGACGATGCGGCAAGCGGCCTCGATCGGGGTGCCCCTGTCGACGAGCTCGCGGGCGCGTGCCGCGATCCGGAGTTGGTAGCGGGAGTACCGGCGGTGTCCGCCGTCCGAGCGCAGCGGCGTGATCAGACGAGCCTCACCGATGGCCCGGAGGAAGGCCGGGGTGGTGCCGAGCATCTCGGCGGCCCGCCCCATCGTGTATGCGGGGTAGTCGTCGTCGTCCAGACGATCACTGAGGGGGGTATCTGCTGTCATGTCACCTCGTTGTGCAACGCGTCGAGGGGCCCTGGTGCCGTACGGCACCAGGGCCCCGAAGGAAATTCAACACCATCTGTCGGCCCTCATGCTGTGCCGACCTTCTGTTTCCGCTACCGGCCCTGCAGAAGGGGGGTGCGGGGATCGCGGCTGCGTGACCGGGGACCACCTTCCAATCCGGGGTCTTGCGGTACCCGGGGCGAGTGCTTCCCGGCCCGGGCGATCCTGATGGCGTCTGCTCCTCCGTCCTTGTCTCCGAACTTGATGAACCGGTACTTGCGGTACTGCTCGGTGGTGCTGTTGGCGGCCCCTCGACCTGCGAGCCGCCCAGTGCGGTCCTCAGTCCCGTCACCGTCCTGCGAACACCTTGGCTTCGGGACTCCAGAACCGCACTGACCTGCGAACCTCATGTACTGCAACCCGCCAGTTCGTGTCTGCCGGGCTTCGCTCGACCGATGTCTACGGGAAAAAGGCTAACCGCGCCAGAGCTCAATGTCTACTCTGGCAAGGACAGATTTAAGCCCTGTGGGGGAACAGGTAGCTTGCGACCTGCAGCAACGGATGGCGCAGGTTTCGTGAGTCGCCTCACGCCCCTGAAATCCGGGTCGGGCCGTCGGGCGTCACTGCGTGTCGCGGCGAGGCGGTCCCGCCGCGGAGAACGGACGGCGAGACAGCCGTGAGGGCCCTGCCGACGCGGACTGGAGGGGAGAGGCGACACGCACTGGCGCGGCGACGGGGTGGGCGTGCCAGGGGAAGCCGAGGCGGGTCATGGCCCGGACGACCTCGCCGCCGGTGAGGTCACGGCGGTCCTGTCGCCCTCGGAGCGCCGGGGGACCCCCGAGCGCTTGGCGGCGGAACCCCGGGCACGGTCGTTGGTACGGGTCGTGCGGGGGCGCGTGCGCGGTTCGAGCGGAGCCTTTCCTCGATGTGGGCCACGTAGGCACGTGGCAAGGAATTTCCGCAGCAAAACGAACGGCGCAGAGAAATCGTGAGAACGAGCCGGAGACGATGGGCGCCGAGTCGTATCGACGGGGGAACGCGTCACCCTTTGGTGATGGGGTGGGTCTTCCCGTCACGCGCCCTGAAATGCGACGAGCCGGGGCCCGCACCCCAAGGTGCGGGCCCCAGCTGCGAAGTATGCGTTGCTGCCGGCGTCAGGCGGGAACGATGTTCTCGGCCGTCGGGCCCTTCTGGCCCTGCGCGACGTCGAACGACACCTTCTGGCCTTCCTGCAGCTCGCGGAAGCCCTGTGCGGCGATGTTCGAGTAGTGGGCGAAGACGTCGGCGCCGCCGCCGTCCTGCTCGATGAAGCCGAAGCCCTTTTCCGAGTTGAACCACTTCACAGTGCCGGTAGCCATTTCATTTCTCCTTCGGAGACGATGTCCGGAATCCACCCTGTGCGGATTCCGCGTCGCCGTGCTGATTACCCCGTCGGAAAATGAACCTTCTGGCAACCACACTGCAACTGAGATCGACGTTAGCATGACGCGGTCGGCTCTGCGTGGTCGACAATTCCGCTCGGGTTGGCGGTCCAGGAATACTCGCCGCGTGCCGCACCTATTTCTCGCTTCACGGATACAGATATTGAGGCCACAGGGCCGTGACCTCCGTCGACGAGCTGTGCGCCGCTGCCATCGTCGTCAAAGGATGGGACGACGGCGAACGCGCCGGTACCTCACATCGCGATGAAGGCCACATCGGCCCAGAGGAGACGACGCCGATGGCAGCGCGCGCGGTCCGCGCTCGGTCGGCCTGCCCGCCGATGACGCCGTGTCACGTCGTCCTTCGTGTGCGGCACCGGAGAGACGAGAGAGCGCCTGCACCAGGACTCCTGCGCTCTGTGGGGCCAGGGGGCATGCAACCTCTCCTGACCGGCGCTTTCGGCGGTCCAGGTGATGTGCGGGGCTCGACTCGTACGCACAGGGGCCCGCCCTGCCCGTCGGTCGGACCGAGTCGTCCGGCCAGCAGCCCGGCGCGTGCGGCGGCGGCGAGTACGTCGGCGGGTATGACGTCGAGCAGGAGCTCGGCACGGCGGAACATCGTGAAGGTGCCCGACTCGTCGACCGTGCCCCGCGACAGATAGATGAACCGCCGGCCCGGACGGTCCTGACACGTAGAGGCCTTTGACCTCGGCTCCTGCCGGGACGGTGGTGGTACCGCCGAACTGACCGCTGCACCTGCTGCGCGCAGAGGGGCGCGCCAGCCCCAAATCAGTGCGAACAAAAGAACCCCAGGCCGTCGACCTGGGGTTCCGTCATGGAGCGGGTGACGAGAATCGAACTCGCGCTCTCAGCTTGGGAAGCTGATGTTCTACCATTAAACTACACCCGCGTAAGACGCCGAGATGATCGGTGTCGTGAACGCTCGCCCACTCTACCCCATGCCAGGTCCCCGGTGTCTCGGCCGCGGGACCTGAGTCGGTTTCAGGGGAGCGATGTGGCTGCGGGGAGCCGGAGTTGGGGCGTACGGTGGGGGCTTCGTGGCGGGGCCCGGCGGGTCGGAGTGCCGCCTGGAGGGGCGTCCCTTTCATCCCGTAATGTGGCCCTCCGTCGTCACCGGATTCCAGCCGGAGTGACGCGGCTCTTGGGGAAGGGACTCTAGGACTTGATGGAAAACACCCTCGTCCGCTGTGCCGACGGGCACGTCTTCAGCACCGCTTCGTTCCCGATGCAGCAGGCCGAGCGGCTCGGCCCCGGCCGGCTGGTGCGGTGTCCGCGCTGCGCCCGCCTGCGCAGCGTCGTACCGGTCACGCTCCAGAAGCGGTGACCGCCGGGCGCGGTGACCGCCCGGTTCCCGAGGCCGCTCCGGTGGTCCGTCCCGAGCGGTGACCGGCGCTTACCTGCGGTGACCGGCGGACGCCGGCCGTCCGCATCCCCCGCGCGCGGAGTCGTCACGATTGTGGCGGGTCCGCGCGCCTTGCGTATCCTCGGGGCGTGCTTCTCTCAGACAAGGACATCCGGGCCGAGATCGACGCCGGGCGGGTACGGATCGATCCCTACGACGAATCCATGGTGCAGCCGTCGAGCATCGACGTACGGCTGGACCGTTACTTCCGGGTGTTCGAGAACCACCGGTACCCCCACATCGACCCCGCCATCGAGCAGGCCGACCTCACGCGGATGGTGGAGCCCGAGGGCGACGAACCGTTCATCCTGCACCCGGGCGAGTTCGTCCTCGCGTCGACGTACGAGGTCATCACCCTGCCCGACGACCTCGCCTCCCGGCTGGAGGGCAAGTCCTCCCTCGGGCGGCTCGGGCTCGTCACCCACTCCACCGCCGGGTTCATCGACCCCGGGTTCAGCGGTCATGTCACCCTGGAGCTGTCGAACCTGGCCACGCTCCCCATCAAGCTGTGGCCCGGGATGAAGATCGGCCAGCTGTGCATGTTCCGGCTCAGCTCCCCGGCCGAGTTCCCGTACGGCAGCGAGCGGTACGGGTCCCGTTACCAGGGGCAGCGCGGGCCGACCGCCTCCCGCTCCTTCCTCAACTTCCACAGGACCCAGGTATGAGCGACGTCCGCGAGAACCTGACCTACGAACGCTTCGGCACGGCCGTCCGCGAACTCGCGCAGACCATCGCCGACGACGGCTACGAGCCCGACATCGTGCTCTCCATCGCCCGCGGCGGCGTCTTCGTCGCCGGCGGCCTCGCCTACGCGCTGGACTGCAAGAACATCCACCTCGTGAACGTGGAGTTCTACACCGGCGTCGGCACCACCCTCGAGATGCCCGTCATGCTCGCCCCCGTGCCCAACGCGATCGACTTCTCCGACAAGAAGATCCTGATCACCGACGACGTCGCCGACACCGGCAAGACGCTCAAGCTGGTGCACGACTTCTGCCTCGACCACGTCGCCGAGGTCCGCTCCGCCGTCATCTACGAGAAGTCGCACTCCCTGGTGAAGTGCGAGTACGTGTGGAAGCGCACCAATGAGTGGATCAACTTTCCGTGGTCCGTGCTGCCTCCCGTCGTGAAGCGCGCCGGTCAGGTGCTCGACGCCTGAGCGGCCGCGACGGCGTCCGGTCCCGTTCGGGGACGTGAGAGGGACGCGAGAGGTACCTGAGGCACGAGAAGGCCCCCCGGCGGAGCGCCGGGGGGCCTTCTCGTGCCGTCGGTGACGGTCTCAGAACGTGCCCAGCTTCACGATCGACAGCAGGGCGACCAGCTGGATCGCGGAGGCGCCCAGCGCCTTCGGCCAGGGCAGGTCGTGGGAGCGGCTCACCATCATCGTCAGCAGGGCGCCCGCGGCGATCCAGGTGGCCCAGCCGACCACCTGGACGAACGTCGCGTCGCCGCCCGCGAACATGGCGAGCACCAGCCGCGGTGTGTCCGTGATGGACATGATCAGCATGGAGAGGCCGACCGTCGGCTGCCACGCCCCGTCGCCGCCGAGCTGACGGGCCAGGGTGTGGGTCACCACGCCCAGGACGAAGGCCGCGATCACCATGGCCACGCCCGTCGTCAGGACGATCGGCACCGCGTTGGAGATCGTGGCGTTGATCGCGTCCGAGCGGGTGTCGTCGAAGCCGAAGACGGCGAGCAGCCCGTAGAGGAAGGTGACGACCACGGCCGGGCCCCAGACCGCGTAGTCGCGCATCTGGAGGAAGGTCTGGCCGGGTGCGAACACGATGCCGCGCAGCAGGGCCTTCCAGTGCAGCCGGGGCCCGATCGGACCGGCCGGGGTCGTGCCGCCGGCGTGGTACGTCTCGCCCTGGTTGTAGTGCTCGTCGATCGAGAAGGCCTGGGTGTGACCCGGGTTGTTCGCCGCGTACGGGTCGTGGGCGCCCGGACCGTACGGGTCCTGGCCGCCGAAGTACTCCGGCTCGCCGTGGTTCCCCCAGTCACCGCCGCCGCCCTGCCCGCCCGGCGGCTGCTGCCGCCTGGCCTGCGGGTACGGCTGTGGCGCCGCGGGGTAGCCGTACGACGGGCCGCCTTGCGGGGCGCCGCCGTACGACGGGCCGCGGGGCACCTGCCGTCCGTGCGGGGGGTGTTGCGGTCGCGCTTGCGGGGCGCGGTCGTCCCGGCCGCCGCGTCCGATCCTGAATCCAGCCACGCCTTCGAACGTACCTGGTCCCGCGGAACGACGCGGCGGACCCGGCCTTTCGGGCCGGGCTTTGCGGCCGAGCTGTGACATCCCCTACGGCCTTCCCGTACGGGTCGGGGCCCCGTGCCCCGTGTATCCCTCACACATCCCCTACGGGGCCGCCCGGCGAGCTCCCGGGCGGTTTCCCTCCCGGCTCCCGCGGCGCCCGTCCTACGACCGCTCAGTCGGCGAAGTTCGCGCCGAACAGCGGCTGGCCGGCCGTGGAGACGCCGGCGGCGGTGGGCGTGACCACGCGCGAGCCGGTCGCGGTGATCCTCGTCCCGCCGGAGGGCAGGAAGGTGACCGTGCCGTCGCCCGCGTTCTCGGCGGAGCCGACGATCAGGTCGGCGCGGCCGTCGCCGGTGACGTCGTCCAGCTTCACGTCGTAGCCGAACATGTCCTTGTCCTCGCTGGTGTCCGGCACCCCCGCGGTGTCCTGGGAGAAGGCCTGGCCGCCGGAGGTCACGTTCAGGCCCGTCCGGGAGCCGTACAGGACGGTGACGACGCCGGTGTCCGCGTCGTCGCCGATGCTCTCGCCCGCCGCGCCGACGGCCAGGTCGGCGAACCCGTCGCCGTTGATGTCGCCGAGGTCGAGCTCGAAGCCGAACCAGTCGTTGTTCTCGGCGGTGCCGGGGACGTTGCCGGTGTCCTGGGTGATGCCGACGACGGAGCCCGGGCCGGTGGCCGAGCCGTAGGTGATCCAGACCTTGCCGCCCTTGCCCGCGTACGGGGTCGCGGTGCCGTCCGGCTGGGTGGTGTCGGCGTCCCAGCCGCTGACGATGTCGCCGAAGCCGTCGTCGTTGATGTCGTCGACGCCGGTGATCACGCCGGGCTTGAGGGACTTGGCGGCGGAGACGTTCAGGCCGCTCGCGGTGCCGGGGACGTAGAAGTTGCGGTTCCAGCCGGCCCGGGACGTGGTCTCGTAGCCGTCGACGATCAGGTCGGTGCGCCGGTCGCCGTTGACGTCGCCCGCGGTGAGGTTGATCGGGCCGCGGGCGGTGCCGCCGGACTTCACCGGGGCCTTGAAGGCGGTGCGGGCGCGGCCCGCGGCGCCCGAGGCGGTGATGCCGCCCTTGTACACGTAGACCGTGCTGGTGGTGTTGCCGACGGCCAGGTCCGCCTTGCCGTCGCCGTCGAAGTCGCCCGCGGCCAGGTTCTTGCCCCAGTTGTCGTGCGCGCCGGGGGCCGGGTCAGGGATCAGCACGCCCCGGCCGGTGATGCCGGAGCGCGAGCCCCACAGCACGGTCAGGGTGCCGCTGTCGGCGTCGCCGCGGACGTCGTCCCAGGGGGCGGAGACGGCGATGTCGTCGTAGCCGTCGCCGTTGAAGTCGGCGTAGGCGTGCTCGGAGCCGAAGCCGTCGCCGGTCTCGGCGGCGTCGGGGGTGCCGGTGGAGTTCTGGCTGATCAGCGACCGCTTGGCGGAGGATATGCCGCTGCCGGAGCCGTACAGCACGGCCAGCTGTCCGGCGCGGGCCTTGCCGGACACGGTGGCGCCCCAGACGGAGAAGGCGACGTCACCGATCTTGTCGCCGTTGAAGTCGGCCTGCGGGACGTGGGCGGAGTCGGCGGCCGTGGCCGGGGCCGACGTGAACGCGAGGAGACCGCCCGTCAGCGCGGCCGCCGTGGCCGTCGCGAGGGTCAGTCGCAGATGCTGCTGCATGCGGAGCTCTCCTGCTGCATGCGCGGAACCCGGTCGGGGTGTCCGCGGAACGGGGTGGACCGGCCGGCGCGCACCGTCGTCGGCGCGCGGCACGGGTCGACGATCATGTGACCTGTGTGAAGCCCCGTGGGTTGTAAGGGATTTCGGCCAGGTTGTGGGGTCGCTGTGGCCGGCGGGACGTGCCCGTGCCGGCATACGGAGGTCCAGGGCGCCCGAGCCCTCGGCCCGGGAGCGGGGGGACCTCAGTTCGGCAGGAACTCGCGTGTCGAGAACGTCGCGGCCGGGGTGTCGGCGATCACCGTGTCCTTCGCGCCCGGGTACACCGCCACCGTGTCCTTCGTCTCCCCGAGGTACGTCCGCACCACCAGGTCCGCCAGGCCGTCCCCGTCGAAGTCCGCCGCGGCCAGCACCCGCGAGGTGCCGCGGGCGGTGGGCTCGACGCGCGTCAGGTCCTCGGCGGACGGTCCCGCCGCACGGCCGTGCAGGACGCGGATGCCCGAGCCGCTGGAGACGAGTTCGCCGAGGCCGTCCCCGTCGAAGTCGGCGGTGTCCAGCAGGGAGCCGCCGACGGCCAGCGTGGCGCGGGTGGGGGCCGGGAGGTCGTAGCGCAGGGCGGTCTCCGCGATGCCGCCGACGGCCGCGTCCAGGTTCGCGCCGCGGCCGAAGCGGCCGAGGGCCACGTCGAGGCCCTCGGGCAGGAGCGTGCCGGGGCCCGCCGGGCCGGTGGGGCCGCCGAGGACGAGCGCGGCGGCGGAGCGGCCCTCGGCGACCCGGACGACCAGGTCGTCGTCGCCGTCGCGGTCCACGTCGGCGACCGGGCCGGTCGGCAGGTTGCCCGGGACGTGGACGGGCGCGCCGGCCGCGCGTGGGGCGCCCTTGCGGCTGAACGGGCCGCGCAGGAAGCTCAGTTGCCAGTCCGAGGCGTGCACGACCAGATCGGCCCTGTCGTCGCCGTCGAAGTCGCCGCACACCGGTTGGTCGGGCCAGTCGTTGCCGGCCCGCGCGGCGGCGGGGATCACGAGCTTGACCGCCTTGCCGGTCAGTCCGCGCGGCGAGCCGAAGAGGATCTGGAGCGGGACGGGCGGCTGCCCCTGCCCGTCGAAGGGCGGGTCGGTGGAGACGACGAGGTCGGTGAACCCGTCCGCGTCCAGGTCGCAGCTCGCCTCCGCGTCGAACACGGCGGGCAGCTCACCGTCGGTGGGGACCGCGTTGCGGGCCGGGCTCAGCAACTGCCGGGCACCGGGCGTGAGTCCCTGCGGGCCGCCGTAGACGATGCCGATCCCGGCGTCGTCGCTGTGCGCCTGCGCCTTGACCAGGTCGTTGAGGACGAGGTCGCGGCGGCCGTCGCCGTTGAAGTCGTCCGGGACCTCGCTGCCCTTGCCGCCGGGGACCGGGAGCGAGGCGGGTGCCTGGGCGGCCTTGACCGCCGGGGTCTTCTCCGGGGCCTTCGCGTCGTCGCCGGGCAGGGGCCCGCAGGCGGCGAGGAGAACAAGACAGCCGACGGCCGTCAGACCCGTTCCGAGGGTGCGCATGCTCACCGTCCGTCCCGCCAGCCCCGTCGACAACGACTCAGTAGTGAAGCACGCGTTCGAACGGGGCGACACCCCCGGGTTACCTCCCGGTCACCACTGGGCCCTTATGGGCCGATTGCGGCCCGGGGATGTCGCCGCGGAGAGCCTTCACAGGGCCCTGGTCGTCGATCACCGCACCGGCGCGGTGCCGCCCGGAGACCGTGGCGTCCGGGGCGCCGACCAGCACGTCGTCGTAGCCGTCGCCGTTGAAGTCGGTGTCGCGGTCGTCGGCGCGGGTGCCGCCGGGGGCGCCGGCGGCGAGCAGGAACGCGGCGGCCGCGACCGCGGCCGAGCGCGTACGAAGGGTGCGCATGAGCGGCTCCTCGTCTGAGGGACGACCCCGGAGGCAGGACGCGGCCGGGTGCTCGGGAAGCGCGGGGGTGTACGGGGGTCCGGAAAGGTCCCGTTCCTTGACCGGCCTCGTGTTCGACGCGAGGTGGGGGGAAGGGTTGTACGCCCCTCGAGGCCCCACGGCGGCCACGGCGTACGGCGGTTCGGCACGGGTCCCGTGAAACGCCGACGCCCCCTGCCGGTGCGGCAGGGGGCGTCGGAAGGCGCCTTCGACGAGGGTCACTTCACGGGTTCGGGTTCCGGGGTGTGTTCCTGTTCGGGGGTGCCGGTGGGGTCGGCGGGGGTCTTGACGGATTCGAGGAGGAGCTGGG
>NZ_JBIALD010000006.1:0-360370 GCF_042873115.1 Streptomyces sp. NPDC005017
AACAGCGTCCACAGTTCGTCCGGCACCAACCGCTCCACTAGATCAGTCATGCACGGCTCAACGAGCGAGCACGCCATTAGAAACGGCGTCTAAGATCGCGCCCCGACCCCCGGCAAGGCTGCCCCGGTGCGGCCTGCGACCGCGAGCGCCGCCTTGGGCGCCCGCTGTACGGGGCTCAGCTGCAGGAACCACCGCGTCCGGCCTGACGCAGCCGCTCCACGAATGCCGCACGATCGCGAAGGGGTTCGACCGAATCGCCGTGGTCGATGCCAATGAGGTCGTCGGGCGGCCGAGCCCGGCCCCTTCACGGCCCCAGGCATCGGCCCCCTTCAGCGGGACTGCCCGCGCTGCGGCGAACCCGCATTCTGACCGCCGCCGGCGGTGCCGACCCCCGGTGCCTTGCCGGCGACACCGCCAGCTGCGCTGCGGCAGGGCTCAGTTGGTGAAGTACAGGTACTTCCAGGCGCCGTACGTCGTGGAGTTGACCGTGTCGCCGGAGCCGCCGTTGACGTATGCCGACCGCATCCGGGCGCGGATTCCCGCCTCGCCGGGGGCGCCGAGGGTGACGGCGGACCTGCCGGTGGTGCCGAGGGTGAAGTACTGCGAGTCCAGGGTGTGCCAGGCACCCTGGGAGTAGACCTGGAGGTCGAAGCGCTGCCGACGGCCCGGGTAGTACGTCATCGTGGTCGTGAGCAGCGGGTCGGTGTTCTTGCGGAACCAGTAGTAGGTCGTGGAGCCGGAGCCGGTCCTGCCGGTCTTGTAGTGGCGGGAGACGGCGGTGGAGACCCTGACCCTGGCGTAGGCCGTGACGGCCACGGTCCGCGGCGCGTAGCGGGAGTCGCCCTTGAACACGGCGTAGAGGGTGGTGTCGCGGGCCATGTCCACGGTGGCGGAGATGTTGCCGGAGGAGTTGACCGTGCCGGAGCGGATCAGCCGCTTGGGGCGGTCGGTGCCGAAGGGGTCGGCCCAGAGTTCGACCGTGCGGTTCTTGTATGTCGTGCCCAGGTGGGCGGTGAAGGCGACGTCGGCGCCGTAGCTGTAGATCCTGCCGTGGTTGTTCAGGGTCAGCGTCGGCGTGGCACGGGAGACGGAGACCTTGTCGTAGGCGCTCGCCGTCGTGTGCTCGGCGTCGCCCGCGTAGGACACCCGGTAGGTGACGGTGCCGCCGGAGAGGGGGGCGTCGGAGAACGAGTAGGTGCCGTCCGCCGTCACCGTGACGGCGGGCAGGGTCTTTCCGTCCGGGTTCTCCAGGTCGGTGCGGACGACCGTCAGCTGCGCCCCGGCGGGGAGCTGAACCGTCGCCGTGACCTTGCCGCTGACGGTGAGCAGCTTGGCGCGGGTGGCGGTGTCGGGGGCGTTCACCGTGAGGGCCGGGACGCTGAGGGTGGGGTTGGTGAGGACTCTAAGTGTGTAGCCGGACTCGCCGTGGGCTAGGGCGAAGACCCGCGAGGAGTCCCCCGCCCAGGCGACCTCCTGCTCCACCGGGGTGCTGAGCGTGAAGACGCGTACCGGCTTCACGTCGCCCGGCTTGAAGATGGACACACTGTGGTCGTACGCCTGAGCGATGGCACCGTTCGGCGCGACGTCCCCGGAAAAGGCCGGGCCGGGCAACACGGCTTGCTCGGTGAGCTGCCCGTCCGCATATGCCCACTTGTACAGGCCGCTGGCCAGCACCTCGTCGGCGCCGGGAACGAGGTCGATGTCACCGAAGAAGTTCCCGCTGCCGCTCTGGGCAACCAGTCGCGGCAGCCCGCCCGTCACGTCGAGCACCCTCGCCCCGCCGTCGGAATTGCCGCTGTCGCCCAGAGCCAGCAGGTTCGGAGCGCCAGGGTTGGCGTCCAGGAGGCCACCGTTGTAGTAGGGCCTCACACTCTCCGGGAGCTGCTCCAGGCGCAGCGCCTCGGTCTCGGCGGTCGGGTCGATCGAACCAAGGTCACCCTGGATGAAGTTGTTGGCACCGGTGGTCTGGTAGGAGAACCACAGCTTGCCGCCGGCAAAGACGATCTTCCGCACATTGGAGCCGAGGTCGATGCTGTGGCGGGCTCTCACCGCAAGTGTGTCCGCGTCGAGCTCCAGAATCTCCTGGGCCAGGTGGTCCCTTCGAGCCGCGTACAACGTCTCGCCGTCCGCGGACACCGCAAGGTCGAAAACCCCAGGGAGACCCCACGCATCCCAGAGGACGGTGCCGGAGTAGTCGGCCGCCACGATCCTCCCGGTCAGCTTGTCGCCGAAGAACACCCTCCGATGCACCCCGTCCACGACAATGCCGCCCGGCATTTTGATCACGACGGACGCAGCCGACGCCGAGCCGGCCGTGACGACGGTCAGTGCCGCCGAGCTGAAGAGGACCGCAAGCGCCGTCACGGTCGAGATGCTGCGCGTACGCACAGTGCTGTGTACCCCCACGAGAAAAACCGGCCCGGAGCCGTGAGATGTCGAGAGCGCCGCGCAGCCCCGGACGCACCCGCCAGGAGGCGGCGGCATACGGGGAGCAGCTGCCGGTGCAGCGTATGACATGCCTGCGACAGTGAAGAACGCGGTTCCCACCAAGGGCTGCGACGGCCTGGGGCGGCTCTACCTTCCTGCTTGGGCTGGCCCTCCCACTCGTAAGGTGAGGGCGCCCAAGGGCGGCCGGCTGTGGCTATCAGGGGCTGCCGTCTTGTGGCGTGAGGCGGGCGCAGAGAGCACGGGGTGGCCGCCATCGCACGGGGCTCCGTCGTCGTACCTGAGTCGGCCGGCATGCCCCGGCCGCAGCCCGGCCGGGCGACTGCGGGGCAAATCTCCTGTTTCACACGTATTGGGGTGGGGAGCCGGGGGCGGTGAGCCGACCCCGGAAACTGAGAAGGTGAGCTGTTGTGATCACCCACGAGCAGATCCCGACCGTGCTGGACCACCCGGTCTACGACACTGACGGCAACAAGATCGGCGAAGCCAAGCACGTCTTCCTCGACGACGCCACCGGCGAGCCCGAGTGGGTCAGTGTGAAGACCGGCATGTTCGGCACCAGTGAGTCCTTCGTACCGATCCGCGACGCCTCCGTCGTGGAGGACCACCTGGAGGTTCCCTACCCCAAGGACCGGGTCAAGGACGCGCCCAATGTCGACGTCGACGCGGGCGGCCACCTCTCCGAGGACGAGGAGCACCGGCTGTACCAGTACTACGGCATCGACTGGGACGCGGCCTGGCAGCAGGTCAACGAGCCGGGCGCGGCCGGCCACTCCCCCACGGTCACCGGCGGGACGACCGGCATGTATGCCTCCGCCGGTGCCGGCGGCGATGACGCGATGACACGCTCGGAAGAGCACATGCGCGTCGGCATCGAGCGTCGTGAGACCGGCCGGGCGCGGCTGCGCAAGTACGTCGTCACCGAGGAGGTACAGCAGACCGTGCCGGTGCGCCGGGAGGAAGTCCGCGTCGAACGCGAACCGATCACGGACGAGAACCGGGATGCCGCCCTGTCCGGGCCCGAGATCAGTGAGGCCGAGCACGAAGTCGTCCTGCACGAGGAACGCCCCGTCACCCAGACCGAGACGGTTCCGGTGGAACGGGTACGCATGACGACCGAGGAACACACCGAGGAAGAGACCGTGCGCGGCCAGGTCCGCAAGGAGCACATCGACACCGAAGGTGACGACGAGGACCAGCGCGGCCGGTGACTGTGACCGCGTTGCGCCCACAGGCGGCGGCCCGGTCCGGGCCGCCGCCCAGGGCACGGGGGGACACGGCGTCCTGCGGCCGCATCGGCGTCCGGGAAGCCGACCGGCTCCGATCCGGGAGGCGCGCTTCCATGCGTGTCACCGGCACTACGAAGCAACCGGTCGCGGAAGCGGACGGTGATGCGTGCGGGCCGTGGGCAGTCAGGTCTTCACGAGTTCGTTGCGCGGATTCTGGCGTTCGGGCCCGTCTGGCAGCCGCTGCAGGCGGTCGAAGGCCGCGGCGGTGGCGGGGGCGTCGCGGTGAGGGTGACCTCGTGGTCCTGGGAACCGCCGTCGCCGTCGGACGCCCGAGCCGATCCTGGCGTTCTGCGGAAGTCGCACCCTTGCGGGCGGGAGCTCATGGGCCTGTGCTGGGCGGCCGTCGGCCGGTCAGCGCGTCCGGCCCGGAGCGGGCAGCGGCACGGGGGTGCCGAAGCGCACCGGGACACCGGGCGCGTACAGGACGCTGTCGGGTTCCGCCCGCAAGGGTGCGACCCCCGCGCCGGCGAGCGGCGAGGCGTCCCAGTCGAGGGGGTCACAGTGCCGGAAGGTCCATGCCGGATGGGCGTTGGGCAGGTAGTACGACCGCAGCGGCCCGCGTTGGTGCAGCCCCCAGCGGTTGGTCAGGAAAGCGTCCAGCGGCCGGGGCGTCACCACGTCCTCCGATACCCGGACCCAGGCATGCCCGCCCGGGCGCCCGTGCGCGCGGCTCCGGGTGCGGTACAGCAGGCGGTTTCCGTGCCACTGCCGGGCCACGCGCGCCCAGTGGTAGGGCAGGCCGAAACCCGCCCGCGCGGCAAGGACCGGAAGCAGTCGGTCGCAGTCCAGCGACCGGAAGACCACACCGCGCCTGCCGAGCCCGTCCCGGCTGTACAGACGGACGTTGACCTCGTTGAACGAGCCCACGTACGGCAGCGGCGGGCCACTGCCGCCGAAGGCGAGGTCCTCCATGCGGAAGAAGACCAGACCCGCGTAGGCGCGGCCGCGGTACAGGTCCGGGACCGTGCCGGGCAGCAGGAGGCGGGCGACGTCGAAGGGATCCACCTCCCAGTGCAGGAACACCAGGTCCCGCCAGAACTGACGGAACAGCACACGTCTCAGGGGGCGAGGGGCAATCGGGGTGAGCGACTCGACGCCGCCGGTGTGGTGCTCGTCGTGCTCGCGCATCACGCGTCCCTCCCGAGGTGGTGTGCCGCGCCGATCGGGGGCGCTTCCTCGTCGTGCGCCATTCGTGCGACCGGGGTGACGGGAGGCCCGGCGTCCGGCTCTGCGGACACCGGGTCCTGTCCGGTCACCACCTCGAGCCGGCGCGCAACCCGGACTCGGGGTGCCGACGTCGTGACCGAGGTGGGAAGGGCAACCGAGAGACGGCCGTCCCGAGGTCTCCGCGACGATTCCGGGTGCCCGTGCACCGGTCTCCCGCGCCGCCCACGTCAGTCCCGGGCAGATGTGATCGCGGGCAGGGGCGCGTCGTCGGGCGCCGGGGCGAGGGCCGCCTGGCGTGCGCGGCGTCGCGCGTCGAGGGACTCGCGCGCCGCTTCGCGCGGATGCCGGCGCCGCCAGTAGGGGTTGTCGTGCGGCAGTTTGCTCGACACCCGGCCGTACATGCCGAAGCAGGCGATGAGCAGCCCCATGACGAAGCTGAACATGACGTTGGTCATGCCGAAGTCCAGCACGTTGGCGGGCCGGTCCAGGATGAAGACGTGGACGAGGCCGCTGAGCAGGAAGAGTCCACCGACGGTCATGTTGAGCGTGGACGCGAAGTTCCCTCCGATGACGGCCCCGCCGATCAGGGCGAGTCCGACGACGACAGAGATCAGGCTGAGCACTCCGTTGGTCGACATGCCGGTGATCCGGGATCCGTCGGTGTCGAAGGGAGTGAGCCTGTCCGCGAAGCCCAGACAGCCGAACACCAGCAGGATGACACCGCACACGCCGGCTCCGTACCGGTACACCTGGGCCAGCCGGTGATCGACGGGCAGTTCCTCACGAAGCCTCATGGCATGTCCTCTCCGTAGCCCGCAGGCGCCCGGGCCGTGTCAGAGCCGACGCCTGTCTGTTTTGCTCTTGTTTCTCCTGGTGTGCGGTGAACGGTTGCACCGTTTTCGCAGCGGTTGCTCGCTCCCCGGTCCGCTCACGGGCCGGCCGCCGCCAGGACCGGCCCGGCCGGCAGGCGACGGGGGCGTTCACGCCGCCGAGGTCGGTCACGCATGCCCTGCGGCTGCCCCGAGCCGGGCCCTCGGCGGCGTTCCCCTCCCGCGCGCCCCGCAGGGGACACGCCTCACGGATGGGCGCGGGCGGAACCACACAGGAGGCAGAAGTTCCGATTGAGGGTGCGAAACCCTTCGGCCACCGAACGACGATGGCACTCGTCAACTTCCGATCACTCTGGAGCGCGTTGAGGCAGGGTCCTGCGACCGGGCAGTGATCAAGCGCTGCCGGACGAAGAGTACGACCTCGACAATGCGGTTCCCGCCGCCGAACGAGCACAGCAGCCGGCTCGAAGGCAACGGAGCTTCCCGGACCCCGGACTGCCTCACCGGCCCGAAGTCACGGCCACCGCGCCGGGGCACCGCCCCCGGACCGTCCCGGAAGCGCCGCCCCCGGGCACTGGCCCCCGGTCAACGGCCTGCGACCAGGAACGCCCGGGCTCGGGCGCAGCTCCTCGTCCCGCGGCTGCCGCCGCAAGACAGAGACGCCGCCTGCTCCGGGCCGGGGGCATGTCCCGCTGCCGTTTGAGGGCGACAAGGTGGGGTTACTCGCGCGAGGACGCAGGCCTTCCCGCAGCGGGACGGGGTTCGCTACCAGGAGGGCCGGGACAGCAGCAGGTGAGGCGAGGGGCTGATCGTGATGAGCGTGGCGACGCAGCAAGGCGGCGGCGGAGGCAGCAGTGGCCTGTACGACGTCCTCGAGCTCGTTCTCGACCGGGGACTGGTGATCGACGCCTTCGTCCGGGTCTCCCTGGTCGGTATCGAGATCCTCAAGATCGACGTACGGGTCGTGGTCGCCAGTGTGGACACCTACCTGCGATTCGCCGAGGCCTGCAACCGCCTCGACCTGGAGGCCGGCCCGCGCAAGCCCGCCGGTCTCACCGAGCTGACGGGCAAACTGACGGAGTCCGGTGCCCGCGGCAAGACCAAGGGCGCACTGTCCGGTGCCGCGGAAACCATCAGCGATGCCTTCCAGCAGGCCCGCGACGAGGGGGCACGGAGGCAGAGCGCCGGCCGCAGGAGGGACGAGCGGTGAGCACCTACGTCTACGGGATCGTCCGCGCCTCGCACCCCACACTGCCCGACGGCGTGGAAGGCATCGGCGACCCCCCTCAGCCGGTGCGCGTCCTGGCTCAGGGCCAGGTGGCAGCGATCATCAGCAGCCTCCACGAGGAGCTGCGGCCCAAGCGGCGCCATCTGCTCGCTCATCAGCGTGTCCTGGACGCCGCCGGATCGGGCGGCGTCGTCCTGCCCATGCGCTTCGGGTCCCTCTCCCCCGACGACGACACGGTCTCCTTGGTGCTCAGCGATTACGCCGAGGACTTCCTTAAGCAGCTGCAAGCACTGGACGGCAGGGCCGAATACAACCTCAAAGCGAACCACGACGAAGAGGCAGTGCTGCGCCTGGTGACGGCCGAGGACCCGCAGATCCGGTCCCTGGCTGCGGCAAACCGGGAGGCGGGCGGCGGCTCGCACGAGGACAGGCTCCGTCTCGGCGAGATGATCGCGGCCGCCGTCCAGGCCCGCGAGGCAGAAGATGCCGATCTGGTCCGCCGGACCGTGGAGCCTGCCGCGGAAGCGGTGAGCACGGGCCCCCAGAGCTCCGGCTGGCTCGTCAATCTCTCCTTCCTCGTGGAGCGCTCCGCAGCGGGTCGCTTCCGGGACGCCGTCGACGCCCTCGGGCAGGAACATCCCCACCTCGAACTGCGCCTGGCCGGCCCCATGCCGCCCTACAGCTTCGTCACCAGCGCCTTCGGCAGCGAACCGGAAAACCCGGTCCTGAACGCATGAGCCGGTCGCCCGCGTAGGCGGCGGCAATCAGGGCAGCGGTCGCCTTCACCTCTGCCTGGACCGCCGCGTCTGACTGAGGCCCTTTCCGATCGGTCTGTGACGCGGTCGACCGAGCCCGCTCGCGACAGCCGGGTGCCGCCGCGGGCGGGCTCGCGTCTGCCGTGGGGGTCGGGACGCGGGGTCACGTTCCCCGCTGCTCGACGTCGCGTCGGAGAATTGCCCCGCCCCCGGCTCACCACCCGGCCGGATGCGCGAGGTAGCCAGGGCACCTCCCACAGCCAGAGCGCGTCCGGCCGACCTGACCCCTGAGGGAAGACCGCCCGACGCCTTCGTCACCGAGGCCGGTACCGCATGAGCAAACGGGGAGCACGGCGCGTGAGCCAGGCACCGGCCAGGCCGATGGCGGCGCCGGTGACCACGTCGCTGGGATAGTGCGCACCGCTGTGCACCCGTTCGACCATCACCATCGCGGAAGGCAGCACGCACACGGCCCCGGCGGCCGGCCAGGCCGGTGAGGGCGTCACCGGCTTCACCGTCGGCGAGAAGGTGGTGTCACTGTCCTCCCACGGGACAGGCGGATACGCGTCCGTGTACGTCAGCGACCAGGCACAGGTCGTGTCGACGCAGAACTACGACATCGACCCCGCCCTCGCCGTCGCCGTCGTCCCCAACGCGATCATGGCCCACATCGCGCTCACCCGCGCCATCAGCATGTCCGCAGGCGAAAGCGTCCTCGTCCACGGCGCGCTGGGCGGCTTGGCCGCCGCCTTCCCCGGCATCGCCCGACAGCTCGGCGCGTCCCGGGTGGTCGGCACGGTCCGTTCCGAGAGGACGGGCGCGGCGGCCGCCAGCA
This sequence comes from Streptomyces sp. NPDC005017, assembly GCF_042873115.1. Taxonomy (NCBI): domain Bacteria; kingdom Bacillati; phylum Actinomycetota; class Actinomycetes; order Kitasatosporales; family Streptomycetaceae; genus Streptomyces; species Streptomyces sp. NPDC005017. The sequence continues at coordinate 8,550 of NZ_JBIALD010000006.1, forward strand.
GACTGCCGTACGACACCGTCGTCGACTCCGCTCAACTGCCCGACGTGCTCGGCGGTGAGAAGTTCGACGTCATCGTCGACCCCGTCGGGGGGCTCGTCCGCACCCACAGCCTGGACCTGCTCGCACCGTCAGGCCGTCTCCTGCTGGTTGGGAACGCCAGCGGCGACCGGGACCACCGCATCGACGGCAACCGCATCTGGCAGGGCAACATCACCGTCGCCGGGTTCAACGCCGGCGCCTACATCCCGGCCCACCCCGAGGCCGTTCAGCCCGCCGCAGAGGCGGCACTGAAGGCGGTCGTCGGCGGACTGGCCGACATCGAGATCGAAGTCCTCCCCCTGGCCGACGCCGCGACCGCACACGAACAGCTCGAGAACCACGCAACGGCCGGCCGCATCGTCCTCGCCCCATGAGCGGCAATTCCACCCGCAGTTGAGGTCCCGGGCCAGGCGCGCCAGATGACGCCCCCGGCCCGCAGGCACACCAACTCCTCCGTGGACCGCCGCCGCTCATCCGGTGCGCTGACGCAGACTGACCCCGGCGTCCAGAGGCCCGGCGGGGTCAGTGACTGCGTTCGTTCCCGAGGGTCTCGCACGCCTTCCGCCGGTCGTCGTTCGTCACGTCGAGTCGTTCTTCTTTCGGAGGGCGGACGGCTTGTGTACGGCTGTACGGCCCGACTTGTCACTGCGCACTTCGTACTGCGGCTGCTCTGGTGAGGCTTCCACGGCCCGGCCGGCGGCCTCCGTCCGTTTGGTGATCTTCTTTTCCACCTTCCCGGTGGTTTCGCTGCCGTGACTGCTCCACGCGACCTCGTCGCCTTTGGTCAGCCCGCTCCTAGCTGATCGTTTCGCCTTCGCCATGATCATCGCCTTTCTGCTCATGCCGACAGGCCGGGTACCACCTTCAAGAGAGGGGGCACACGCCACACCCCGGCTTGCGCTCGCAACCGCCGCTGTCACTGCGCCGACCTGCGAGCCAAGCGGTTGGGCCCTCCCGCAGCACCACCGATAACGACGGGCATCCCTACGGAGCAGGAGCGCATCGGGCGGGATATGCCTCGAAAGGCCCCTCGCCGGCAGGCGGACGTGTCCGGGAAGTGCGCCGGTCTCACTGTTGCCAGGTTTCCGTTCTCCGGCACCCCGCTCAGGGGCTCCTCCAACCGTCGTCGGGCAGATGGGAACCGGCCTGTGGGCCCATCCGCAGCATCCCTCCGTCCACCACCCACGAGGCACCCGTGACGTAGGACGCGTCCGGACCGGCGAGGAAGGCGATCACGGCCGCGACCTCACGGGCGTCGCCCGGACGGCCCAGCGGTATGCCCGGCCTGCGCTCGTCGGTGACATCGACGTCCGTCTGGCCCGTCATCGGTGTGGCAATCTCACCCGGGGCGACGGCGTTGACGGTGATCTCGTGCTCGGCCAGTTCCAACGCCATGACCTGGGTGAGAAGCCCGAGTCCGCCCTTGGCCGCGCAGTACGGCGCCGCACCCACCCGCGGCTGGTGCTCGTGGACGCTGGTGACGTTGATGATCCGGCCTCCGCCTCCCTGGCCGATCATGCGGTGGGCGGCACGCTGACCGCACAGGAACGGACCCACCAGGTCGACGTCGATGACCTGTCGCACGGTGTCGTGGTCGAGCTCCAGGAAGGGCGTCATGGTGCCGGTCCCGGCATTGTTCACCAGCACGTCGAGCCGGCCGAGTTCATCGGCCATCCGGTCGACGACCCCGGCGGCCCCGGGAAGCCGGGTGAGGTCCAGTTGCTCGACCACCGCTCTGCGCCCCGTCGCCCGCACCTCGTCCGCCGTCCGCAGCGCCCCCTGCCGATCGGCATGCCAGGTGATACCGATATCCATGCCCGTCTCCGCGAGACGCACGGCGGTCGCCCGGCCGATCCCGGAGTCGGATCCGGTGATCACGGCCACGGGCGTGGTGCGGGGGCCGGGGGTGGTGATGTGGTGAGACTCCATCGTGGCTCCAAGGTCGCGCCCTGCGCCGTGGTGGCCCGTCCCGGCGGGACGGCGTCCTGCCGACTCCGGGGGCGGGTCCCGCGTACCCCACTTCCACCCCGTCACACGGCGCTCGTGGTCGTCCTGGAGGGTCTGGGTGTTGTCGGTGGCGACGCAGCCGGGAGCAAGGGCGTTGACGTTGACGCCGTGCGGCGCCCCTCAAGAGCCCCGGCCAGGCGGGCGACACCGTGCTTGCCCGCGGTGTCGCCGGCGACGTTGCTGCCGCCCTGGCAGCGGAGCAGCCAGGGCGGTGGAGATGACCTTGCCCCGACGCCGGGCGAGAATAGATGCGCCATCACCTGGGTGTGAGCGGACCCTTGCTCACGGCCCTGGACGACACGGACAAACGCCTGGGTGCGCCCCGTGGGGAGGGACGCAGCTCAGCCCGTCCCATCAAATCGGCACCCCCGGCCTGAGGCCACGGTCACGTCGTGGTCGTCCACCAGCATGAGGTCCAGGCCGACGGACACTCTCCGACCTTGCCCATGCACTGCTTGACCAGCCGGTCGGCAGCGATGGACTCCGGAAGGCCTTCACTGAGGACCTCCTCGAGATGCGCACATCCCAAGTGCGCGCGTCAGTCCCTACGATCCTCGAAGCCGTTGCCTGTTCACAGCCCGCCGCCGGTCGGCAGCCGCCCTCCCCACCGAGCCCGGCCACAGTGCCAGTCGGTGAAAGCGGACGAAGCCAGGCAGGCAGAACCCGGTGCCCCGTCCGGTACGGAACGCGCCGTACCGGACCGGGGCGCAGGTCAGGCTTCGCGGGAGCCCTCGTACATGGCCGCGACGAGGTCGGCGTACTCGCGCTCGACGAAGGGGCGTTTGACCTTGAGGCTGGGCGTGAGTTCTCCGTGCTCCACGTCGAGGTCCCGGGGCAGGACGGTGAACTTCTTCAGGGTCTGCCAGCGCTGGAGGCCTTCGTTGACCCGCTGGACGAAGCCCTCGATCAGGGTGTGCACCTCCGGGGAGGCGACGACCTCGGCGTAAGTGCGGCCGGCGAGGCCGTTCGAGGCCGCCCAGGGCATGATCACGCTCTCGTCCAGGGCGATCAGGGCGGTGCAGTAGTTCCGGTCGTTGCCGATGACCAGGATGTTGCTGGCGAACGGGCAGACGGCCTTGAAGCGGCCCTCGATCTCGGTGGGAGCCACGTACTTGCCGCCGGAGGTCTTGAACAGGTCCTTCTTGCGGTCGGTGATCCGGACGTAGCCGTCCTTGTCGACCTCGCCGATGTCCCCGGTGCGGAACCAGCCGTCGCTGTCCAGGACCTCAGCCGTCTTGTCCGGGAGGTTGTGGTAGCCGCGCATGACGCCAGGACCGCGCAGGAGGATCTCGCCGTCCTCGGCGATGCGGACCTCCGTGCCGGGCAACGGCTTGCCGACCGTGCCCACGCGGCAGTCGTCGGCCGGATTGACGGTGCAGCCCGCGCTGGTCTCCGTGAGGCCGTAGCCCTCCAAAACGTTGACGCCGGCGCCGGCGAAGAAGTAGCCGATGTCCGGGGCGAGCGCTGCGCTGCCCGAGGCACTGCCGCGCAGCGAGCCTCCGAAGGCCGCACGGATCTTGCCGTAGACCAGCTTGTCGGCAAGTGCATGCTGGACGGTGAGGGACAGCGGTACCGTACGCCGGCCCGTGGCGACCAACTGCTCCTGGCCGATCCGGGCGTAGTCGCGGGCGACCTTCGCCGCCCACAGAAATATCTTGTACTTGGCCCCGCCCTCGGCGCGCGCCCTCGAGGCGATGCCGTTGTAGACCTTCTCGAAGATCCGTGGCGCGGACGCCATGATGGTCGGCCGGACGACGGGCAGATTGGTGATGATGCGATCGATCCGGCCGTCCACGGCCATGACATGACCCGACTGCACCTGGCCGGAGATCAGCGCCTTGCCGAAGACGTGGGACAGCGGCAGCCACAGAAACTGCACGTCGTCGGCAACGACGAGACCCGTCGCCTCCTGGGCGACTGCCTGGTACGACCAGCAGTCGTGCACCAGGCGCACACCCTTCGGGCGGCCCGTCGTACCGGAGGTGTAGATCAGCGTGGCGAGCTGCTCGGGGGCTATGCCCTGGACCGTCGTCTCGACGGCGTCCGGATGCTTCACCAGGTACTCGATGCCGCGACTCTCCAGGTCCGCGAGAGTGAGCACGTCCAGTCCCTCGATCTCGGCCACATCCGGTGCGGGGTCGAAGAGGATCGCGTGCCTGAGGCCGGGCAGCTCACCCTTGTGCGCTGCGACCTTGGCCAACTGCTCGGCGTTCTCGACGAAGACCGCGCGGCTGTCGGAGTCGGCGAGGATGTACGCCGTCTCGTCGCCGTTGGTGCTCGGGTAGACGGCAGTCGCCGCCGCGCCCGCACACATCACGCCCATGTCGGCGAGGATCCACTCCAGCCGCGTCGAGGACGATATGGCCACCCGCTCCTCGCCCCGCACCCCCAGGGCGAGCAGTCCGGCGGCGATCGCCTTCACCCGCTCGGCCGTCTGCGCCCACGTCAGCGAACGCCACTCCTCGCCGCCGTCCACCGCCACGGGATACCGATAGGCCTCCCGCCCGGGAGTGGCCTCAGCTCGTGACAGGAACAGGTGCGCCACGGAGTTCGGGCGGCTTTCGAGAGGGTACTGCAGGGAACTCATGTCGTCCTCCGGCCCCGAAGGTGCCCATCACCGATGGGTTAACTGGCAAGTAACATGCGGGAGTGCTGAGGCTAAGGCCTAAACCTCATCCTGTGTAGTGGACTTGGGCCATCAGTTTGCCTACCGAACGTTCAGCCTGGAACCGCACCAGGATCAGAGGACCTGCCGCAAAAGCACCGCTCGGGTCTGCTGCCGCCCCTTCTGATCGCGTGGCGAGGTTCGTGAACCCCTTGGCAGACAGGAACACCAACGGATTCGACAGATCCCGCACCGCCGGACACAACCGAGACGGCAGACGTGCCGCCGACACCGAGAGGCGGGGGCACCGCGCAGCGCGTCGCTCTGCCGCCCCGCGGAAGGCACCCAGCAGACCGGGCCGGCCACGGCGGGGCGCAGAGTGCGGAAGAAGCCCGCGCGGAGAGGGTGAAAAGGATCGCGCGGCAGGACTTGAACCCGGACCCGACACCAGGTTCTAGCCCTCGCCCTGGCCGACGCCGAACCGGCCAGCCCGCGGCCGGCCTGGCCGAAGTACCTCGCCCGCCAGCTCGCCGAGACCCACGGCCGGGGACGCAACATCCGCTTCGCCGTCAACCGCGGCCTGAAGGGCGTGCCGACACCGCTGCCCGCTGCCGACGAGGGCCGCATCCGCGCAGGGCAGAACGGGGACACCGGCTGCTGCGCCCGTGTCGCGCGCCGCAGCCGGGCCGTGCTCGGCGTAGACATGAGAGCGTGATCCTCACCCCGCCCATCGGGCCGATGCTCGCCGAGACCCGACACCAGCTACCGCCGGACGGGGCACTGCCCGGCAGCCTGCAGTTCGAGCAGAAAGCCGACGGGTTCCGGGCGATCGTCTTCGCGCGCAGCGACATCGTGCTGGTGCAGTCCCGCAACGGCGCCGACCTGGCCCCGGCCTTCCCCGAAATCGCCCGCGCCGCGGCAGGTGTCGGCGAGGACCTGGTCCTGGACGGCGAACTCGTCGTCCCCCTTGAAGGCTGCCTCGACTTCGCCGCCCTGGAAGTGCGTGCGCTGCGCCGCGGCCGTACCGCCGCGCAGGCCGCCGCCGAACACCCCGCCTACCTGATCGTGTTCGACGTCCTGGAACGTGAGGGCAAAGGGCTGCTGGAACTCCCGTACCAAGAGCGCCGCGCCATCCTCGAGGACCTCTTCGCCCGCGGCGTGCTCGGCGCGCCGTTCACGCTGTGCCCCGCCACCCGCGACCGGGCAACCGCGCAGGAATGGCTGGACCCGGCCTGGGGCAGCGTCGGCGTCGAAGGCGTCGTGGTGAAGGGCCTCGGCCAGACCTACCAGCCCCACCACCGCGCCTGGATCAAGGTCCGCTCCCGGATCACCGCCGAAGCCGTCATCGGCGCCGTCACCGGGTCCTGCACCGCACCCGCCACCCTGCTGCTCGGCCGCTACAGCACGGCCGGCACCCTGAAACTCGTCGCCCGCACCACCCCGCTCGCCCCCACCGACAGCCGTGACCTCGCCCGCCGCCTCACCCCGGCCGACCCCCAACACCCCTGGCACGATGTGCGGTTCACCGCCTCATCGGGCACCCGCAGCACGCTCGACCATCACCCCGTCCAGCCGGACCAGGTCGCCGAATACCTCGCCGACACCGCCGTCGCCTCCGGGATCCACCGCCACCCCGTACGCCTGCTCCGCCTTCGCGACGACCTCACCCCCGACCAACTCCCCCGGCTCGACTTCTGACGACACGGCTGAGCACCGGCTCATTACCGGCCTGCCGGGCGCCAGAGCACGCCCGCTTCCACCTCCCCGACCACGCAGCGGACGCCATGGCCGCCCTCCATAGCTCTGCCTTCGCCGCCGGTCAAGGGATTTTCAGACCTCAAGGAGATCCACCACTTCGAGGCAAGTCGATCCGGCCCAACGGAGCGAAGCCGCGCCCCGCTCCGCGGAGCTGTAGCAGACCTCGCCACGTCTGCTCGCGGTGAGGTCCGGGCCCACGTGTACTGGGTGCCAGGCCGCCGCCGTACTGGCCGCGCTCAGGCCCACCGCCTGCTCAGCTGATCGCCGCTGGGGCCGGGGAGCCACTCCCGGCGGTGCCTATCCCCGGCAGGGAGAGGCTCTGCGTAGCGGGTCCGCACATACTCGTCGCCATGAACGGGACATCAGAACTCGGGGACTTCCTGCGGACGCGGCGCTCCCGGCTGCGACCCGAAGAGGCCGACGTGCCCACCTACGGGGGGCGCCGACGCGTGCCGGGGCTTCGCCGGGAGGAGTTGGCGCTGCTGGCAGGGGTGAGCGCCTCCTACTACACCCGCCTGGAGCAGGGGCACTCGCTGGGTGCCTCGCCCGAGGTGCTGGACGCGATCGCCCGGGCGCTGCGCCTGGACGAGTCCGAGCACCGTCACCTGCACGACCTGGCCCGGCCGCCCAAGCCCCACAGCCGGCGGCGCCCGGCACCCGAGCGCGTGACGGAGGCGACCACCCAACTGCTCGACGCGCTCGGGGACGTTCCCGCGATCGTGATCGGCCGGCGCAGTGACGTCCTGGCGTGGAACCGGCTGGGCCACGCACTGTTCGCCGGGCACCTCGACCCCGGTGCCCCGGACGTACCGGCGCAGCGTCCCAACATGGCGAGGCTGGTTTTCCTCGACGCTCATATCCGAGACCTGTACACGGACTGGCCGGGCAAGGCCAGGGCGGTGGTGGGGAACCTGCGACTGGTGGCGGGCCGACACCCGCAGGACGCCGCACTCCACATGCTGCTGGGTGAACTGAGCGCAAAGAGTGAGGAGTTCGCCTCCATGTGGGCCGATCACCGGGTCAAGGCCTGCGCGGTCGCCGAGTACGAGATGCGGCACCCGCTGGTCGGCTCACTGACCGTGACGCAGCAGACCCTGAACCAGGGAGCGGGCCCCAGCGTCGTCGTCGCCACCACCGCTGCGGGCTCGCCCTCGCGAGCCGCCCTGGAACTCCTCGCCCAAACCACCGTCCGGGCCGTACCCGAACGTTCGGACAGCCGGCTCAACAGCGGCTGACCCCGTACCCCTCCCTCCGGTCGGCACCCGCTCGCGCTGGGGCCGGCCGGCATCCTCCCTCTCATGCGTCGGCGTGGCGCTGCCGCATGCCCGAAAGCAGAAGGAATCGCGTGTTCACCAAGCTCTCCAAGTCCGCCCTGTCGGCCGCCGTCCTGGCCGCCGCGATCGCCGTGGCCACTCCGGCACCGTCGTCGGCCGCCTCCGACCCGCTCAGGTGCGTGCGTACCACCGTGCACTTCGACCTGGCCAAGGGCCAGACGCCGGAGAACATCGCCCTCGGCCCGGCCGGCACGGCGTACGTCACCCTCGCCAAGGCCCGCCAGGTCGCCGCGGTCTCCCGGCGCGATGGCGTACGGATCCTGGCCACCCTGCCCGAACCCGCCGACGGCGGCATCCACACCCCGGCGCTGGGCTTCCCGCTGACCACGGGCATCGTCCGGTCCCAGGACGACACCTTGTACTTCCTGTACGCCACCGGCACCGCGGACCTGACCGGCGTATGGCGTCTGCGCCCGGGCGGCCGCCCGCAGCGCATCGCCGCACTGCCCGCCACCGGCCTGCCCAACGGCCTGGCCCTGGACCCCCGTACCCGCACCCTGTACGTCACCGACTCCACCCTGGGCACCGTCTGGCGTGTACCCGCCTCCGGCGGCACCGCCACCGCTTGGTCCACCGACCCGGCGCTGGCCCCCGCCGGGTTCCTCGGCGCCAACGGCCTGAAGATCCACAACGGGGCGCTGTGGGCCACCAACCTCGACAAGGGCACCGTCGTCCGCATCCCGATCCTCGCCGACGGGCGCGCAGGCACTGCCCGGGTCACCGCCACCGGCCTGACCGGGATCGACGACTTCGACTTCACCGGCCACGGCGACCAGATGATCGCCGCCCTCAACACCGTCAACCAGGTCGCTCTGATCCGGCCCGACGGCACCCGGACCACCGTCCTGACCGCCGCCGACGGCCTCCAGGGCCCGACCTCCATCGCGCTGCGCGGCAACACCGTCCACGTCACGAGCGCCGCCTACCTCACCGCGAAGGACCCCAACCTCATCCTCGCCCGTCTGGACGGCTGAGCCCCGCTCGGCAGCGCCGGTCAGCGCGTCCCGGCCGGGGAGCGTACTGCTTCCCCGGCCGCCTGACGTTTCCCCGTGATCTCGGACGCGTGATCGTCATGCGACCTGGGCCCGGCGTCAGTACTCACTCGCGGGCCGCGAAGACGGCCAGGCAGAACATCCAAGGCGCCGCGGGCGAGAGCGTCTCCTGCATCGGAGAACGGGCCCCAGAGCCGCCTATGGCCTTGGAAGACCTCGACGCGATCTGGTGTCCCGGAGTGTCTTGAGCAGAGCCACATCCAGTTCGTCTACACGGTCGGCCCCCCTCGTTCTCGATCGAAATGGAAGCAGGATCCCCATCGAGCCCCGGCGCTTCCGGGTGAGCCCTCGTGCACGAATCACAGAGCCCGCTTCCACTCGGCTTTGCCCTTCCTCCACTTGGGGCACTTCCTGGCGCGGATGCCCTCGCATAGTGACCTGCGTCGAGCAGCATGGCCGGGTGCAGCAGACGAGTGGTGAGGACGAGGCTGCTCCGGCGTTCGACGCGGTTCAGGCGGACGTGGGGAAGCGGCTGGACGACGTGGCCAAGATCCTGGCCGGTGCCCTGGTCACGGTGGCCGGAGTCATGACCGCGCTCGGGCTGACGAGCGATCTCGTGTTCGTGGCGCTGAACAACGAGTCCTGGCCCATCTACGTCGCCTCTCTGTGCGCCATCCTTGCGATCGTCTGCAGCATCGTGGCGTTGCTCATCCACCCGACCGGGAGAGGCAACGTGTGGAAAACCGCCGTGCTGGTCGTCGGTGTGATCCTCTACATGGTCGCTCTGAGCGTGTCGGTCGTCGGCGCGGCCAAGGCGGCGGGCGGGAACGGCAGGCCGACGATCGGCGACGTCAGGCTCGAAGGGCCGAGGTCCGGTCTCAGGCTGAGTTTCGGCGTCCAGGCCGACGGCGTCGAGACGTGGGCGAAGGTCGGCGTGTACGTCGACGCCATCGACGAAAAGGGGAATCCCCTTGAGGGCTCGCCGGACCTCTACGAGAGCAGTATGAGGCCCGATGACAGGGGCAGGATCAAACAGGACGTCAGCGTGCCGATCTCAGCGCCGCCCGGCGCCTGGGGCCTCGAGATCGTCGCGTCCAACGCCGGCGGTACCGACGACTGCGACGCCCCGGCGGTCCACGGAGCCGCATGCACGACGATCCAGCTGCCCTGATCCCGGTCTTCTGCGCACAGTACCGGCACAGACCGGCCCTTCCGAGCAGCCACCGGGAGTGGGCACTGAGCTGGCCTGGACGCACTGCTGCTCCCGTTCTGTGAGACCCGCCCATCGGTGCCCGAAGACCCCGTCACCAGCGGAACGCTGAGAACGGGGTCTTCGCGTGTGTGCAGGCGCGTGTGGGCCGGAGCGGCCGTATGCCGGGGTCCGTGGACGGGATTCCGGGCAGTCGCCGCAGGTGAGGTCCAGTGATCAGCGCGGGCCCCCAACGGTCGGCGGATCGCCGAGAACGGCCCTTCTCAGGCCCAATCCAAGCCTGCCGACGGCGAGCTGAGGGCAATCCTGGAGACGGTCGTACGGCTACGCAGGACCGGTGCTCATGAGCGGGCAGTGGCGGCCCCACTGCCCGGTCACGAGGCGAGGCCTCAGCCGTTGACGAAGTCGCGCACCTGGCCGTAGACGGTCGGATCCGAGCCGATGGCGAGGTGACCGAGACAAGCGGTCTGTGTGTTCACCGCACCGCTCAGAGAGACACTGCTGTCCGGGTTGATGATGGTGTCGCAGGGCGACCACCAGGTGCCGTAGCGCGGGGTGCCCGGGGTCTCGTCCCCGGAGTTCAGCGAGGTGAGGAAGGCGGACCCGATACGCATCTCGAAGCAGGAGGCATAGCCGCATCCGTTGGCCCAGTCAGTGCCGTGGTTGGGACCGGCCAGCGAGACCCAGGCGTCGATCTTTCCGCTGCCTCCCAGGTTCTTGGCGTAGTACCGGCTGGACAGCCCGCCCATGGAGTGGGTGACGATGTCGACTTCGGATGCGCCGGTGGCCGCGAGCAGGCGGTCCACCTCGGCGGCCAGTTGCTGGGCGGTGGTGGTGTTGGACTGTCGCCAGTCGTAGCTCCACTGGTCCAGATGGGAGGCCGGCCAGCCGTCGGCTCGGAAGGCGTCGGACATGGCGTTCCAGTAGGAGCCGGACGAGCTGTATCCGTGGACGAACAGGACAGGGTGGCTGGACGGGCCGAAAGTCGATGTATCGGCGGCGTGGACCGGAGCGGCGGACGTGAACGCGAGCAGAGTGCTCACGACGGCGGAAAGCACGTACTTCTTCAACGCGTACCTCGGGTGATCGGCGGCTCTGTGGGGGGAGGCCGAGAGGAGGTTACTTCCCAGTAGGTCGGCAAGGTCAATAGCCGTGCACGAATCGGCACAGGGGCGATGACCTGCAGTTTCGCTCCACGCCGTAGCGTTTTGTGCGTGGCCGTCGTTGACCGACCCCCGCGTCCACGGCCGTGCATGACACAGCCTGCCGGTGCTGAGGTCAGGCCCCCTTCGCCCCTGAAGCGGTGCTCGGCCAGCTGTGGACCGTCCGTGGACCCGCCTCGGCTGATCTGCCAGGCCCAGAGCGTGACCTGATGCGATGTCCGGGCAGCAATGGCCCTTCGCAGCCGTGTGCACGACAATCCAGCTGCCCTGATCACGATCTGCTGCAGACAGCGCTGTTCAGACCGCCCCTCCGTCGTCGGCAGGCCGGGGCGGGTACCGACCTGGTGCGGGGGTCGTCCCCGAGCCGCAGGGCCCGCACACGACGAGCGTCCCGGCGGCCGGCTGCCGGTCTACCGCGAGTGGCCCCTGGCCCGCTGGACGAGTCCGCGTCGTCTGCTCGGCACCCCAATCCCCGCCGTCCTAGCGCCGGCGCTGTCCGGTCACTGGCAGCATGGTGTGGCAACTCCGCCGACAAGGACTGACGGCCGGTCTGCTCGAGCTTGAAGCGGTGGCGGCCAGCCGCCTTCACGAGGTGGAGGAGCTTCAGCGTCAGCGGGACATGGCCGTGGTCGAGCGAGACCTCCTGGACGAGCTTCTGCAGGATCACCTGACGGAGCTGCAGCGGGTCAGCCTCGACCGTGTCATCAGCCTGGAACTCAAGGAGGAGGTGACCCGTGCCCTGACAGCGGCTGAGCAGGCTCTCGAAGACGCAGTCGCGGAGGAAGGCACAGCAGCCGGACCGCAGTCTGCTACACACTCCACGCGCATTTGGTCTTCACACCCAGGTATCGGCGTGGCCCGTTCACCGACGAGATCCTTACGCGCTGCGAGGAGGTCATGCGTGACGTATGCACGGACTTCGACACCGAGCTGGTGGAGTTCAACGGCGAGAGAGTCCACGTCCACCTGCTGGTGAACTACCCGCCCAAAGTCGCCCTGTCCCGGCTGGTCGGCTCCCTCAAGGGCGTCTCCGCCCGCAGGCTCCGCCAGGAGTTCCCGGCCCATATCCGTAAGTACCTGTGGGGTGAGCACTTCTGGTCGCCTTCGTACTTCGCCGCCTCGTGCGGCGGACCACCGTTGGAGATCATCAAAGAGTACATCGAGAACCAGAAGCGACCCGGCTGACGTCAACGGTGCAGGCCCGTGGGTCCCCGCGGGTCAGAGCGATCCGGAGAAGCGCTTCCTCCCAGGCGCGAACGCCCGGGGTTCCGCGCTAGACCAGGCTGAACGGCCGCGCCCTGACCATTCAGAACCTCACCATCCATCTGCACGGAGTACACCAAGGGCGGGGCGGGCGGGAGCGGGCCGACGAGGCCGAGGTCACGGCGACCTCTCGGCCTTCTACGGGGCCGACATCAACCGAGGCAACGGCGACGACCAGGTGGTAGCGACCACTCAAGTCCCGCTGCTTGGACAGCTCTCCGCCTCCGCGCACGTCGGCGTCGCCGGCCCGAGAGCCATCGGAGTCAACGACGTCCGGCTCTCCGACAACGTGCCTCCTGCCGCACGCACCCTGCTGGAGAAGGCCTTGGAGCGTCAGGCCCCGCTCGACAACCTGCCCGAAGGGCTCGCACTCCAGTCCGTGGCCGTCACCGACCATGGCATCGTCGCCCTCATGACCGGGCGTCCTCGTCCGGCAGGCCCGGCATGCGCAGCACCAGCCGGGCCGTCTGCGTCCCGGCGCTGCCGTCGAGCTGGTCGACCGTGTTCGACTCCAGCAGGGCGAGGACGGCTCTCGGGGCCCGGAATTGACGACACCACCAGTCGAGAAGGCGAGCGGACCAGCTGGCCGCGCGGAGGCCGGCGTACCGGCCGCGATCACAGCAGCAGGTCGAGCAGGCCGAGATCAGTGGTGAGGGGCTGTTCGGTCCAGATGGTCTTTCCGCTCCGGGTGTAGCGGCTGCCCCAGCGGGTGGTGAGCTGGGCGATGAGGAACAGACCTCGGCCCCCTTCGTCGGACCAACGGGCCCGGCGCAGCCGTGGCTGGGTGTTGCTGGGGTCGTTGACCTCGCAGACCAGCGCGTTCTCCCGGATGAGGCGCAGGCCGATGGGGCCGCCCGCGTACCGGACCGCGTTGGTGACGAGTTCGCTGACGACCAGCTCGGTGGTGAAGGACACCTCCTCCAGTCCCCACGCGGTCAGCTGCCCGGCCGCTGCCTTGCGGGCGGCGGCGACGACGGAGGCGTCTGCGGGGAATTCCCAGGTCGCGGTGTTCCCCGGGTCGATGGCACGCGTGCGTGCCAGGAGCAGGGCCATGTCGTCGCGGGCCGGAGCGTCGCCCAGGCTGCGGAGAAGCTCCTGTCCCACGCCGTCCAGACCACGGCCGGGGCCCGCGAACCGCGCGAGACGGTCGGTCAGCCGCCGCAGACCGGCGTCGGGATCGTGGTCGTCGCGGTAGATGACGCCCTTGGTGTACACCGCGACGATGCTGCCGGGCTCGAGATCGAACGTGGTCGCCTCGAACGGCATCCCGCCCACACCGAGCAACGGTCCGGGCGAGACATCGACGGTTTCGACGGTGCCGTCGGGCCGGATCACGACGGGCGGTGGGTGTCCGGCGCTGGCCAGGGCGCACTGGCAGGTGACGGGGTCGTAGACGGCGTACAGGCAGCTGGCGCCGACGGTGTCCCCTTGGTGGGGCGCCTCGGCCTGGAGTTGGTGGACGAGGTCGTCGAGGTGGGTGAGGAGTTCGTCCGGCTCCAGTTCCAGGTCGGCCAGAGTGTCGACGGCCGTGCGCAGTCGGCCCATGGTGGCGGTGGCGGGCAGACCGTGTCCCGTGACGTCACCCGCGACGCGGAAGGACGGGAGGGCTATGACGTCGTACCAGTCGCCGCCGATCTCCGCTCCGCCTCCCGCCGGCACGTAGAACCCCACGGTCTCCGCCGCGGGAGTGTCGGTGGTGGGCGCGGGGAGCAGTCGCTGCTGCAGGGCGACGGCCGCCCGGTGCTCGCGCGTGTAACGGCGGGCGTTGTCCACGCCGAGTGCGGCCCGGGACGCTATCTCCGTCAGCAGGTCGGCGTCTTCCCGACCGAAGGGGGCGGGTCGGCGGGTGCGCCAGACGACCACGGTGCCGAGGACGAGGCCACGGGCGAACAACGGAGCCGCGATCGCCGAGTGGCCGTGCTCGGGGACGAACAGATGAGCCAGCTCCGAGTGCCCCTCGGCTGCGGCGATCACGCTGTCCCGGTCTGGCAGCAGGACGGTCTCCCCCTGCCCGATTCTCCGTAGAAGCGGGTGGTTCGGCAGCGCGGGCGCAACCGCGCCCACGGCCGGGAGACCGGTGGGCCAGTCGTCACCCGGCGGGGCCACGCCGATCCGGCGCAGATTCCACTGCCCCGGGCCGAGCATCATCGGGGGCTCGTCCCCCTCGAGCACGGCCTCGGACAGGGCTACCCAGACGACGTCACCGAGGGCCGGCACGAGGACGTCCGCCAGCTCCTGGGCGGTGCGTGCCACATCCAGCGTGGCACCGATGCCCGCTCCGGCCTCGGTCAGTAGTTCCAGGCGCCGCTCGGCCCGGTACCCGTCCGTGATGTCGACGTACGTCTGGCACATGCCGAGGGGGCGGTCGGTCGGGTCGGTCAGCCGGAACGTGGACAGCGACCACATCCGGTCGCCGTCCGGACCGGACGGTGGGCTCCCGCGCACCGGAAGGCCGAGGACGGACTCACCGGTCTCTCGCACCTGCCGCAGAACCCGGTCGATCGTTCCGGAGTCGACGTGGGAGACGTCCGCGCCGACGTGCCGGCCGATGAGCTGGTTCCCGGTGTGGGTGAGAACTCGCTCCGCCTCTCCGTTCAGCAACCGGTACCGCAACTCGTCGTCCAGGAGGGCGATGGGGGCGGGATACTGCTCGAACAGGGCCCGCATCATCGCCCGGTCGACGTCCTCCCGCTCGATCCGCCGAGCGTCTCCTGCGGAGACCGACCATCCCGCCCGGCCCTCCCGGTCCGTGAGCGGGCGCGCGCGCAGCGCGACCCTCACCCCGTGCCCGTCGCGGTGCCGCAGGGCGAGAACGCCGTCCCAGCTCTGGCCGACCTCGGGCCGGTCGCGCCCGGCCAGCGCCGCTTCGCGGTCCCCGCGCGTGGTCAGCAGCTCCACCGCCGGTGTGCCGCAGACTTCCTTCGCCGAATATCCAAGGAGGGCTTCCGCCTCCGCACTCCACAGCTGAACGGCGCCCACCTGGTCCACCCAGGCAGTGGCGGGACAGGGGTCCGGCGGCGGGCCTTCCTCTCCCGCACTGGCCCCCTCGGCATTCACGGGTCCGCTCATCGGCATCAGTCCATTTCCGACCTCGCCCTCTGGCCATCATAGGAGCAGCGGACGGCACACCGGAGCTGGCCGGCGAGCGTGCGGTGGAGGACCTGCCGTGGTTCACCGACCCGTTCGGTCTGCGGCACGAGCTGCCCTGGGGCCGCGACTGCCGTCCCGCCACCTTCCGGCCCGGCCGACCTCTCAGCGGCTTCGAAACCGGGGAACAGGGCATGGGGCACGTCGTGCTGCTGTGCCGGACCTGGCCCGGGCCGACGCCTTCTTCAGCGGTGTGCTCGGCTTCAGGCTGTCCGACCGGATCGTCATCGACGGCAAGCTGCAGATCCGCTTCTGCCACGTGAACGGACGCCACCCCACGCTCGCCATCGGCGAGGGCTGGTACCTGGAGATGACACGGGCCCTCTTGTCCGCCCGGGCGGGGCACCGCAGCCGGCGCCCCGTGACGTCCTACTCCTCCGGCTCCCAGGCGCGGAGCAGGTCGAACAGCCCGGCGTCGCCGTCCATCCGCACGGAGCCGGCGGGGAGACGGTCGTAGAGGAAGAGGACCAGTTCACCGGCCGTGGCGTGGGCGGACACACCGGCCGCGTCCGGGCCCTCGCCTCCGGTGGTGTCGGCGGGCAGACGGGTGGTCCGGGCGCCGTCACCGTCGACCGTGAGGCGCCAGGAGCGGCCCTCGGCGGCGTGGAAGTCGAAGGCGGTGGGCTTGTGCGGCCAGGCGCTGGCCGTCGCGACGCAGGTGAACAGGAACTCCTCGAGACCGTCGAGGGCCACCTCCGCCGGCAGCGGCTGCGGGGCGCCCGCGGCGAGCTGGGCGTCGTAGGTGTGCACCGCGCTCTCCTGGACCCGGTGGCGGGCGACTCCGCCGGGGCTCCGCGGCGTCTGCAGGCCGCTCCACCACGCCCAGCAGCCGGCGTCCTCGCCCGCCTCCCGCAGCGCGCCCAGCAGCAGTTGCGTCGACTCCTCCAGCCAGGCCACCAGGGCCTCACGCTCCCGCGGAGGGGCCAGGGCGGCCCGCTCGGCGGCGGCCTCCGCCGGCGGGGCGTCGGCGGGCCCCGCCGCGACGATGGCGGCCCAGAAGCGGTCGCCCCCGCCAAGGTGCTGCGCCAGATCGAACAGCGTCCACTCGGGGCAGGTCGGCACCTGCGCGTCGAGGCCGGGGGCGGAGGCGATCGCGGCCCGGAACGCGGTCGACCGTTCGTCGATCAGCCGCAGGAGGTCGGAGAAGTCGAGAGTGTTATGCACCCCGGGTGTCTATCACCCTGCTCATCTCGCGGGAAAACGATTTTCCCCGGCCCCTGCGGCAGCGGCGCGGCACGGGCCGCTCGGGCCGCCGTCCGCCCGCTGTCACGGCGTCAGCCGCGCGCCGGGGACTCGTTGTTCTCCAGGTCCTCCACCGCGTCCTCGGGGCAGGTGGGTACGCGGTCCGGCAACCAGCCGCCGTGCGGCGATCGCCGCGTCGGCCGAGAATGCGGCGTAGGGCAGCGGGCGAACGGCCGACAGGGTCCAGTGACCACCGAGAACCTCGCTGCGTTCATCGCCATAGTCATGATCTGCGTCGGCTCGGGACGAGTGGTTGCGGGCATGGTCAGATGCCCGTCTCTTCGCATGGTCAGATGCCGGTCTCTTCTTCCCGCGTGTCGAATCCTTGGCGTGCGCGTTCGATGGCGGGCATGTTCTGTGCGGCCCAGGCCAGCAGCACGTCGACGGGGGGCCGCAGGGTCTTGCCGAGGGGGGTGATCCGGTACCGGACGGCCACGGGGCGGGTGGAGACGACCTCGCGCTCGATCACACCGTTGCGTTCGAGGCGCCGCAGCGTCGCTGTTAGCGACTTCTGCGTGACGCGGGGGATGGCCCGGCGCAGCTCGTTGAAGCGGCAGGGGCGCTCGCAGAGCTCGTTGAGGACGCTGAGCGACCACTTGTCGAGGATCTGGTCGAGGAGTTCCCGGTGGGGGGCGTCGATGCGGAGTCCGTCGTCGGTATCCATGGCGAAACCTGGTCTCGTTGAAGTGCCTTTCGTCTACTAGGTAGCTTACGGATACCTGCTTCGGAGGAGAGAAGGCAATGACTGTTCAGCACTTCACGCCGGAAGGCATGCTGCAGCCGGTCCCGTACCATCACGTCGCCGTGGGCACCGGGACGAGGCACGTCCACGTCAGCGGCCAGGTCGCGCGCCAGGCCGACGGGACCCCGGTAGCGCCCGGTGATCTGGCCGGGCAGGTCGCCCAGGCGCTGCGCAACACCGCCCTCGGGCTGCAGGGCGCGGGCGCGTCGTTCGCGGACGTGCTGCGCCTGACCTTCTATGTGACCCGGTGGGCCCCGGAGAAGATCGGCGACTTCATGGCCGGCGTAGAGGCCGTCGCCGAGGAGATCGGCCTGCGGCTCCCCATGCCCCCGGCCTCCCTCATCGGCGTCGAGTACCTCTTCGAACCGGACGTCCTCGTCGAGGTCGAGGCGACCGCACTCCTGGACTGACCGCTTCGACAGGGGCATGCGGTCGTCGGCGCAGACGCTGGACGACGCCACGCTGCACCGTACGGCGGCGGGGATGGAATCGAAGCCAGCGTCCTTCCTCGGCGCCATCCGGTAGCGCTCCCGTACTCGTGCGCAGAGCTTCGGCGAGACGCAGCAGAGGGTATGGCCCGCGGCTTGGAGGCGCTCGACCAGCAGGCCCTCGCCCCGTTCGACGGCGATCCCGGCCAGCGGTGCGTGACGGCGCAGGTGTCCGTCCAGACGCACAAGTCCGTCTGGGAATTCCCGCCACCAAGGAGTGGGCACGGGTGAATCTGGACGGTGACCTCGGGCCGGATGGCGGTGATCGCGTCGGACAAAGGTACAGACGCATGCGCCTGCTCAGCGCGGGCAAACGCAAGCAGGTAGACACCGGAAGGGCAGACGACCCGAGCCGGCTCCGGACCCTGGCCAGGGAGCGTGGAGACATGCGGCACCAGCACTTCCCTCCTGACCTTCGCCGGGACAACGCGTGAGTGCCGGCCAGCCGGTGACCCCGCTGGCTTCCCACCCGGGGCGCGTGGGCGTGCGCGGTCGGCGTGACTGGTGGCCGGCACTGCGCAGGACGCCTGCGGCCTTGTGGCGGGAGGACGCGACGGACTGGGCCGCCGCGCTGACCTACTACGCGGTGCTCACCCTCTTTCCCACCCTGCTGGTGGCGCTCTCGCTGCTCGGAATCGTCGGCCGCCCGGGAGGCGGACACGCCGTCGACCAGGTGGCCGCCGTCGTCCCCGGGCAGGCACGTCCCGCCATGCTGAGCGCGCTGGAGAGCATGTCCCAGCAGGAGACCCCGGCCCGGTTGCTGGCCGCCTTCGGAACCGTCGGGGCGTTGTGGTCGGCCTCCAGCTATCTGAGCGTCTTCCGCCGCGCCCTGCATGCGATGAACCGGGCCACGGACCGGCGCCCGCTGTGGAAGAAGGCCCCGCTCACCGTCATCACGGCGCTCACGCTGCTGACCCTGCTCGTGTCCAGCGTGCTGGCCCTGGTTCTCACGGGCGACGCGGCCCGGGCGGCGGGGAGGATCCTGGGAGTGGACGCCGTCGGCGTCGCGGCGTGGAACATCCTCAAGTGGCCGTTGCTGGCCTGCCTGGCCACCGTCATGGTCCTGGTGCTGTTCCGCTCCGGCCAGGCCGCGGCCTACGGCCTGCGCCACCGCGCCGTGGGGGGCCTGCTGGCCGTCGTGCTGTGGCTTCTCGCATCCGCCGGCTTCACCCTGTACACCGCCAACTACGCGGGCACCTACGACCGTCTCTACGGCTCCCTCGCGGGCATCGTCGTCTTCCTCGTCTGGCTGTGGATATCCAACCTCGCCCTCCTCGCCGGAGCCCAGTTCAACGCGGAACTCGCCAAGATCCGCCAGGGCCGGCCGGCCTCGACCGGGGAATGAGGCGGGGCAGGCCGCGCACGGGTAGTCCGGAAGGTCTTCGCCCTTGCGTCGGCGGTGGGACGGGGATGGGGGGCGAGCATCGGCCCGAGGTGGTCGATGATGCCGCTGCCGACTGGGACACCGAAGAGCGGGGCGAGCTGGCACGTCGTCAGGTTCGTGCGCCAGTATGCCGCGACCAGCAGAGGCCGGCCTCCAACGGGAGGCTCCACGGTCGGCTCTTGCGGACGGCGTCAGCACCCTCGCGGCGCAGTACGGTCACCGGCTTGCCGAACAGGCGTGGGCTCAGCCCGGTGAACGGGGTTATCCGGGAGGGCTCCGAAGTCGTGATCACAGCAAGCACCATGAGAGCGTTTCACTCGTCATCGGATGTCTCGTTCACGGCAGTTCTGGACGGTCCACCGAGCCTTGCGCGGCGCCCCTCACCAACCTCGGCGACCTGAGCTAGTCGAAGAGAGCAACGACTCCGATCACCCAGATCGCGAGGAACGCAAGGGCCCCCACCAGGCAGCCGACGCCCGCCAGCACACCGCCGACCGTCCACGGCTCGGAGGGCGCCCCGTACTCCCCTTCCAGATCGTCCCGGTAGGAGGCGGGGTCGTCCCAGTCGACGGGGTGCCCCAACTCCTCGGCGCAGGCGGTCCGCACCGCGGCCAGCTGCCCCTCCGCGAAGGCGGTGGCAGCCATCGCCTCGGGGCCACGCCAGGCGAGGGCCTTCATCCGGCACCCGGGAGACCTGTACCGCGCCTCGAAAGCGGCGGTCTCATCGGCGTTCCGGTCCTCTTCAAGGTACATCCAGCGTCCAGCCTCGGCGGTGTCGCCGTAGAGCCGGTACACCTCGGCCAGACGCCGGCGAAGCGTCAGGTCGTACGGGAAGGAGGAGACGAGACCGCGCAGGCGCTGGCGCGCGACGGGAACCCGGCCGGCGGCCAGGTCTGCATCGACTCGGTCAAGGGTCTCTCTCAGAGGCATGAACGCATGATCGGACACCGCACTGACCTACGTCGACCTGGTTTTGTCGCTCAGCACTCGCTCGCTCTGACTGATCGTTTCAGAATGAGGTTCGCAGGCGGCGGAGGCATATGAGGCTGCAGGCCAGTTCGAGCATGCCCTGGTGGAGATCGGCGCGTCGTTCGTAGCGGGTGCGGAGCCGTTTGAACTGGTGCAGCCAGGCGAAGGCGCGCTCGGCCGCCCAGCGCACCTTGCCCGGTCCGGAACCGTGGGCGACTCCACGCCGTGCGATCAACGGCTTGATGCCGCGCTTCCATAGCAGGCGACGGTACTTGTCGAAGTCGTAGCCCCGGTCCGCGTACAGACGCCGGGGCTTGCGGCGGGGACGTCCCCGCCGGCCCCGAATCGGCGGAACGGCGTCCAGCAGCGGCAGGAGCTGGGTGACGTCATGTCGGTTCCCGCCGGTCAGCGTCACGGCGAGCGGGGTTCCGTGGCGGTCGACAATCAGGTGGTGCCTGGAGCCGGAACGGGCACGGTCGACGGGCGAGGGGCCACGTGATCCCCCCTTTGAGGGCCCGGACGTGCGACCCGTCCGCGGGGCAGTCGTCCGGGTCCAGCAGGTCGGCGCGCCGAAGCTCGGCCAGCAGGGCGGCGTGCGGGCGTGGCCAGACGCCGGCCTCGGTCCAGTCCCGCAGCCGGCGCCAGGCCGTCACTCTGGAGCAGCCCATCGTCGCTGCGGGCGCATCGCACCACGCGACACCGGTCCGCAGCACGTACATGACGCCGGCGAGTGCCGTCCGGTCGGGAACACGCAGCCGCCCGGGAGTAGCGGCGGCACCGTTCGGGAGCGGGCGGCAGCAGCGGGGCCACCCGCTCCCACAGGTCGTCAGGAACAAGATCAGCACGCACTCCGGACACCCTGCCGACCAAGATCGCCGACCACAAGACCCGCGACTCAACTCGCTCTGAAGCGATCAGTCAGAAGAGCTCGACCACGATGGCGACGCTTACGGCGGTGACGGCTAGGCCGACGAGAAGGATGACCAGGGAGAAAAAGGTGAGCCACACCTTGCGGAGCCACGAGTACACGAAGGTCGACATGTCGGGACACCCGGGACGGTAGGCGACCTGGACGGTCTGGGCAGTGCTCCTGCCGAGCAGGTCGATGCGGCTGTGGGTCGCGCCCTGCATGTCGGTGTAGTCGTAGCTCACGCCGTTGCGCTTCGCCTCGACGGTGATGCCGTGCCGGGGCAGGTACCACATGTCGTACATCCCCTTCATCGACACGGCGCCGAACGCGGTGACCCCCACGCCGAACGGGGTGACCATGAGGAACAGGAGCGCCATCCCCATCGACCCCAGGATCCCGATGACCACGGTCATCGCGACGATCAGGAGGCCAGCAGTCCATGCCCAGAACGTGAACCTGCGGAACCGCGCGTCCTCGTCGGACTCCGTCAGTGTGCTGACGGTGACGAGGCCCGATCCGTCAGGGACCTCCGCGGACTCGTCCGCGCGCTCGGGCAGGCTTGCGTTGACCGCGTCGGCGAACATCGTGGCCGCCGCCTCGCTCACGCCCCCGACCCGGTGGACGGCCGGGGCTGATCCGTGCGGGGCGGTGAGCTCCACGGCGACGGCACGGCCCTCCGCCCGGACCGTCCGAACGGCCTGGAACGGAATCCGCGTCTCCTCGCGCTCTCGGGTCAATACGAGGTCAGTGTCTTCGGCTTGGAGGACGGATCCCCCGGATCCGCGCAGGACGGGTATGGGTGAGGTGGTCGGCATGGGCGTGATCGTAGAGGGTGGCCATCCGGTCATCCAGGGGCTGCTACGGCGTCGAACGTTCAGGAACGGCTCGGCGGTCTCACTCCAGGCATGGAGGTGCTCGTAGTGGAGGAGGTGGACGGTGGCGGGGGATCTCCGCGTACGCGCCGTGGGGCAGGACCTGGACACCTCCTGGGCCTCCGCACGAGCGACGTGCCGATCTCTACCAAAACCTGCTCGAACTGGCCTGCAGCCTTATATGTCTCCGCTGCCTGCGAACCTCTTTCTGAAATGATCAGTAAGGCGTCGGCTGAACCTCACTGAGACGGGACACCCGCAGCTACGGGACAGCCCTTGGCGTCCCGCTCATACGCATGTGGCGCATGGTCGCCCCGATGCCCGGCCATGTGAAGTCACCCGAACGACGGCGCCCCGGACGGCGCCCGTGTGCCGCACAGCCTGCCCACCGCGATCGCCGCCTACGGCCGGTTACCACGTATAGGCGGCCCCTACTGCCGCAAGCGCGCCAAGGAGGGCGTGGTCTCCGGCACCTTGACGTCGCACGTGCGTCAACTCGGGCGCCTGGTGCAGAGATCCTGAAGGTGCCGGGCCTGCGCCGTGGCGAAGGACCGACCACAGGAAGCGCTCCAAAGGAGGGCGTGGTCTCCGGCACCTTGACGTCGCACGTGCGTCAACTCGGGCGCCTGGTGCAGAGATCCTGAAGGTGCCGGGCCTGCGCCGTGGCGAAGGACCGACCACAGGAAGCGCTCCAGAGGCTGATGCTTGCGTGGGGCGGTTGATATTGGCGCGGTGAGGGTGTACTGGATGGGACATGACGGGGTGGAAGAAGATTGCGCTCGTCGTTGTCGCGGTGATGTGCGCGGTGGCGGCGGTCGGGCTCACGGTGGTGGCCTTCCTGGCGGATCTGGAGACTGCGAACCAAGTGGCTTCCATTGTTGGGGCGTTGGTGGGGATCGCGGGCTTCCTGGTGAGCCTCTGGGCGCTGCTCAGGTCGGGTGGCGCGGGTGTCGAGGCGAGCAACGGAGGGGTCGCGGCGGGCCGCAGCATTGGTCGTGTCGTCACCGGCAATAACAATCGACTGAACGGGGCCGTGCCGATGCCGGCCAGTTCCGGTGGCCCCGGCGGTTCCGGCGGGAGTTCGAAGGCAGACGGGCGCGGGAGCACGGCGGCTGGCGACAGCATCGGTGAAGTGATCAGTGGGGACGGCAACACGACGTGATTCCGCCTGGTGGGAGGGTGAGCGCCTCCAGGGAATCGATGGCGGCGGGCCGAGACATCGGACTCGCCGTTCAGGGTGACAACAACCAGATCTATGTGACGCGTGGTTCGGCGGAATCGGGAACCGGCGCGGTGGACCAGGACCTGCCGGGCCGGCCGATCGTTGAGTGCGACCCGTTGGACCTGGAGGTCCACCACGCGATCCGGACCGACCAGACACCGGAATCCGCGCTGCCTTTCTACGTGCCCAGACCTCACGACCTGCGGCTGCAGGAGTTGGTCGCTGAGGTGCTTGGCGGCCGAAGCCGTATGGCTGTGTTGGTCGGTGGGTCTTCGACGGGAAAGAGTCGCGCCTGCTGGGAGGCTGTCCAGCCGCTGGCCGAGGAGGAGGGCTGGAGGCTCTGGCACCCCTTCGACCCCGGGCGTGTCGATGCCGCACTGACCGGACTGCGGAGAGTCGGGCCGAAGACGGTGGTCTGGCTGAACGAAGCGCAGCACTACCTCGTGCCGACCGAAGCCGGCGAACGTGTCGCCGCCGCGCTGCGAGCATTGCTGGCGGACCCGACACGCGGGCCCGTGCTGATCCTCGGCACCCTGTGGCCCCGGTACTGGGACGAGCTCACCGTCCTGCCCGGCGAGGGGCGTGATCCACACACCCAGGCTCGCGAACTCCTCGCGGAACGCGACCTGCGGGTGCCGGAATCGTTCACCGAACCCCAACTCGACGCCGTCCTGAGCGCTTCACGCGTCGACGACCGACTCAGACTCGCCCACGAGCGGGCCGCTGACGGTCGCATCACCCAGTTCCTGGCGGGCGCGCCCGCGCTGGTGAAGCGGTACAACAACGCGTCGCCCGCTGCCCGTGCAGTGCTCGATGCCGCCATCGACGCCCGTCGGCTGGGTTGTGGTGTCCATGTGCCGATGGGGCTGCTCGAAACGGCCGCGCCTGCCTATCTCACCGAAGACGAGTTCTATGCCCTCAACGACGACTGGTTCGAGGAGGCCTTGGCCTACACCGCACGTCCCGTGCACGGAGGTACGGCCGCTCTGCGGCGGGTTCGCGCCCGACCCGGGCGTCCGGCCCTCGCGGGCGGTCCGGTCTACCGGCTCGCCGAATATCTCGAGCAGCACGCGGCGAACGACGACCAGCACGAGCGCGAACCGCCGGAACTGTGGGACGCGCTGGTCACTCGTATCGAAGACCCGAAGGACCTGTTGCGCATCGCGAAAGGTGCACACGGCCTGGGGCTGCGCAAGCATGCGGCGCTCATGCGGCGCCGCGCTGCAGAAAGCAGAGACGTCGAAGCGCTGAACGAGTTCTGCGGCGCACTCATGGCGGCCGAGCGCTACGACCTCGCCGAGCCATATCTGCTGCAAGCAGCCGAGATGGGTTCGGAGTCCGCCTGGTGGACCCTCGCGCACCGTGGCGACATTCGACAGCGGGCCATGTGGTGCAGGCGGCTGACGGAGACTGCCGATCGACAGCGCATGACTGATCTGGCTCCGCTGCTCCACACCAGCGGGCTCGTCGAGGCGGCCATCGACTGGCTGACACCCGGTGCCGAGCGCGGTGAGACGGCCGCGCTGGGTGCGCTCGCCTATCTGCTGGTTTCGGCGCACCGGGCGCATGATGCTGTTCGGCTGCTGTCCCCTCACGCCGAGAACGATCCGGATATCGCACAACAGCTCGCCTACGCTCTGGAAGAGACGGGTGAGGACGACGAGGCAACGCGGCTGTGGCGACGGCTGTCACTGGGCGGCGATTGGTGGGCGTCGATCCGCTATGCGGAGTCGCTGAGCCACCGGTCCGAAACCGAGCAGGCCATCGAAGTGCTGCGGCAAGGATTCGAGCAGAACCACGGCATGTGCTACAAGGAACTCGCCGCGCTGTTGGAGGATTCCGGGCGCCTGGACGAGGCCTACGACGCGCTCGTCCAGGCGGTAAGGCTGGGCCGGAGCAAGGCGTTGCGGCAGCTGCGGGATTTCGCAGACCGGCATGAACGCCTCGAAAGGCTCGCGCAGTCCCTCACCGAACTCGCTGCGGACCAACCTGCCGGCCCCTACTCCATCGTGCTCGTCCGTCTGGCCCTGGCCGAGACCCTCTGGCGGGTCGAACGCACCGCTGAGGCCGTCGCTGTGTACGAGCAGCTGGAGAGCGACGGCTACCCTCACTCCCGGGACGATCTCACCTCGCTCTATGTCCGTGACGGCCTCGTCCGGGACGCGATTGCGCTGTGGCTTCAGTCCGCCACGAACGGCTCGGCCACAGCCCAGTACCGCCTCTTCGAGATCCTTCACCAGTCGGGTCGTACGCAGGAGAGCCTGGAGTGGCTCCAGCGCAGCGCCGAACAGGGATTCGAAGCAGCTGTACACGCACTGATCGACCGCCGTAATCCGGATCCGGACAGCGAATTCTTGCTCCGGTTCGCTCTCGCCGGGCACACGGACGTGCTGCGGCGCATCGCAGAGGACAAGAATCTGACCGGAATTCTCCGAGCGGTCGCGCCGCACATCGGCCGCATGAAGGGCACCATCCCCTGGCGCGCCCTGTGCGACGCCAGCCTCACCCGCGAGGTGCGCGACTGGGCGTGGAACCGACTGCGGATCAAGGCCTACGGCGCCTTCAACACCTGGCTGAACGTCCTGAGATACCAGGGCGACCATTCCGAAGCCGCCCATCTCGACCGCTATGGCCTCACTCCCACTGGTGACCCCGCCCCCGAGTGGCAATGGGAGGAGATCCTCAGCGCAGCTCCCTGAGCGACCGCTCCGCACCCTCACGAGCAACCTCTCCGCGGGCTGTAGAAAGCCGACCGCTTCGAACCCTGCGGACCGCGCCTCGACCCCGTCCGAGCCAACGCACACCCCGTAGTGGGGGCTGCCGGGCGGCAAAATGCATTCGGAGGTGCAGTGATGAGAGAAGTGATCTGCGAGTTCCCCGATGCTCGAACCGGGTGGTCGGGGGCGGTGGTCCTGAAGGTGTCGGAGCACCGGGGCAGCCTCATCCCCACCTCGGACCACCTCACCGACCGCCCCAGCCGATGGCGGGGACCTGGCTATCCTCTGCCCCTATGACTGGCTCTGTGCGGCTTCCGCTGCTGTTCCTCGACGTCGACGGGCCCCTCATCCCGTTCGGTGCAAAGTCGCAGCGGTATCCCACTTACGACCTCGGCCCCGATCTGCGTGGGGCCGATGCAAATCCGCTCCTGACCAGGATCAACCCTCAGCACGGGGCCAAGCTGGCCGCGCTTGCCTGTGAGGTGGTCTGGGCCACGACGTGGATGGACGAAGCAAACGAGTGCATCGCTCCGCTGCTCGGTCTTCAGCAGCTTGCCGTGGTCGTCTGGCCGCAGCCGTCCGACATCGACGATCAGGACGCACGCGACGGACTGCACTGGAAGACCCGTGTCCTGGTCGACTGGGCGGCAGGACGGCCGTTCGTATGGGTCGATGACGAGGTCACGGACAGGGACCGGGCCTGGGTCGCCGGCCACCATGGGGAACACGCCCTGGTCCACCGAGTTGATGCCCGCCTTGGCCTCGCCGACAGCGACTACGCCACTCTCGCCGCGTGGCTGGGCCAACCGTTCGGGGCATAGGTCCGCCGGCAGCGCATCGATGCGAGACGACACCCCGAGTGCGGCAGGCCGCTCAGCAACCGACGGCAGGAGGCGCAGCCGACGGCCAGCGTGGGGCGAGGTCCGATCGAGCCCGGCCCCGCGGAGCGCGCGTCGGCGCCCCGCCGACGGCGAACGCACAACCGTTCATCCGGCTCCGGCTCCGGCTCCACGGTCGGCCGAACCGTCACCTCCCGGTCGGCACGAGCCGACGCAGGCCGACACACAGCCGCCCTCCCGGCCGCGTGAAAGCGTCAGCCGCGTCGCGCGAGCAGGAGGTGATCCCTTCCGGACCGATCCTTCCCGGACCGTTGCGGGCTCAGCGGCTGTACAGCCAACTGCCGTACGCGGCACCGTCCACGAGGTGATAGAGGCCGATCGCTACGGGCGCGACGACCAGGCCCAGGGCGCCGAGCCGGATCGAGACCGGGGCGACCACGCTGGCCGCGTCATGCTGCCCGGAGACCGTTGGCCAGTCCCGCAGCCGCCTGATGTCACCGGCGCACGCCGCCCAGAAGTACAACCCCACGGCCAGGAGGACGCCGCCGACGATGAGGCAGAGGCCACCGACGACCGCCAGGAATTCCATGCGTTCGCCGTGGCCGCCCACCGTCAGCGCGGCCACGACAGCCACCACCGCACCCACGGCCCCGGCCGCCGCCCCGCGTATCAGCACGCCGCCCAGCCGCAGCCGCGGCGCCAGCACTCCCTCGTCGTCCCGTTCCATGCGGGCACAGTAACCGCCGGGCCGACGACGCATGAGCGGGGGCCCTGAAGGTCATCCCCGGTATCCGGCAATTGTTGCCCTCCGCGGCGTGGCGAACCGGCCGCGTCGGAGCGCGGTTTCGGCGGATCCTGGCGGACTTCGACGCACCGGTGCGGTCGCTGCCGTGTCCCTCGGGTGTCGACGGCCGCTCGTTCCGTGCCGGGCCGAAGAGCGCGCCGGCAACGGACTCGCTGCCCCGGGTCGGCGGCATGCAACAGCTCGGTCCGCTCCCGGAGATCGTTCGGCTGGTCTCCTGGGGCGGCATGCGCCGTGTCTTGCATCTGTCCGTCGGCGGTGTACCAGGGCGCCCGGGCCGAGGCCCCTGGTCCACGACGGTCCGTCGGACGCCCTCCGGAACCGCGCGGGATCACGTCACTGCGGCGTCGGGTCGCCGTCCCGTTCCACGGTGGTGGAGACACCCGCCGGTCCCTCCGGAGGCAGGGCCTCGTCCTCGGGAACGTCCTCCTTCTTGGGGCGCCGGGTGCCCCGCGGCGGACCCGCCCAGCTCGCGAAGTCGTCGTCGAGTTCCTCGTAGTCGGCGGCGTCATACTGCGTCATCGGCGTCTCCTCGGGTGTCGCGGCGCGGTTCGTGGAATTCCAGGAGGTCGACGTCGGCGGCCCGGACGTACAGGCCGGCCGTGCCGCTCATCCGTGGTCCGAAGGTGCCGTCAGGCTCCATGCGGTACTGGGACTCCAGGTAGAGGTCACCGGGTTGCGGATAGGCGGAGGAACGCGAGCGGGTTCCGTACCAGCCCCCCGCCCAACCGCCGTTCTTCAGCCGGACCCGGACGAAACACGCCCCACGGTCCTGGAAGAGGGCGTCCCACGCGGTGGGGGTCTCCTCGTGCACGGCGGCGCGCCGACGCCGGATCCAGTACGCCTCCGCCCACGCCACCAGTGTCGGCACGACGACGACGAGACACAGCAGCCACACCCCGGCCTCCCGCGGCTGCTCGGCGACACCGGCCAGAGGCCGCTTCCCCCCGCCTCCCAGCAACCGTATGAGGTGGGGACCGACGGTGATCAGATAGGCGGCGTCGAGCAGGACGCCGACGGCGAGGGCGCGCAGGACGCGGTTGTTCACCTCCTGTTCGGCCTCGCGGACCCCGAGGAGCCGCTCCCTCGCGAAGAGGTAGGAGGTGCCGGGCAGAACCAGCAGCACCAGGATCGCGAGCTGCTGAACGGTACTCGGTGTCATGGTCCGCTCCCCCGCTCGCGGGCGCTGACGGACGCGTTGCGGGCCAGCGTGCTCAGTGCGCCGAGGTCCAGATCGAAGGCGTGGGCCTTCACCCACTCGGCCTGGGACGGCTTGATCAGCTCCACTTCCTGCCCGGCCCGCCTCATGAGCTCGAGCGCCGTCGGCTCGTCGCCCTCGTGGAAGGCCAGCCGGCCGCCTGTGAGCAACAGGAAGGCCGCCAGCAGGCGTTCGCGTGGCCGGGCGCGCCGTTCCAGCAGGGCCAGGGCACGGGAGAAGCACGTTCTCGTGCGCGGCACGATGCCCCGCAACGCGCTCTCCACACCGTCGTCGACCAGAGCGCGCACCTCGCGCAGGGCGCCGGGGCCGAGCGGCGGCGTGTGTGCCGGGTCGTCGATGCGCCGGTCCGCCGCCAGCAGGAGCCGGATCGTCTCCCGCCGTATCGACCGGGCGCCCCCGAGCGACTCGGTCAGCACCAGGACCCGGTCCAGGACGGTGATCGCGTCCGTCACCTGTCCGCGGTCGAGGAGTGCCTCCCCGAGCAGCCGGGAAGCCCGCGCGGCTTCCGGCTGCCTGTCCGCCGCCTCGAAGACGGCACGGCATTCCTGGAGGAAGGGGAGTTCTGTCTCCCCGACCGGCCGCCCTGCCTCCAGGGTCAGAAGGGCGTTCGCACCGGCCTTGAACAGGGTCGTCTCGTCGCCGCCGCGGCGTGCGTGCGTCCAGCTCTCGAGATACTCGGCGAGGCCCTGTTCGAGGTCACCCGCCTGGCAGTGGGCGACCCCGAGGTTGAGCAGAACGTGGCCGAGCAGAGCCGGGTCGTCCGCCGCCCGTGCCCGGGCGATCCGCTGCCCTTGCAGCCCTGCGGCGAAGGCCTCGTCGTAGCGTTCCTCCATGGCGTAGGCCAGGCAGAGGCAGCCCAGTACGGAGGCCGCCTCCCTGTCCGAGAGCGTGCGCCGGACCGCCGGGGTGTCGACGAGTGCGAAGTGCGCGACCCGTTCGTAGACGGGCATGTGCAGGAAACGGTCTGCGGTCGGCTCCGACTCCTCGGCCATCACGCCCCCACCATGCTGAACGGTGCCCACAGGAACGGGTGCCGGAAGGGGCGCGTCGGAACACCGTCGGTCGTCAGCCGCCGGCGGATCTCGGCCGGGAGCCAGTCCAGGCCCAGCAGTTCGGTCACGGTGGCCGAGCGGAGCCACAACTGGGCCCACCGCAGCGCTTGTGCGGGCGATCCGGCGAAGCCGGGCGGTGTGCCGTGCGGGGGCGGCTCGACGCCGTGGCCGAGCAACCGCCGGTAGAACGCGATCATCAACAGGACGGCCGCGGTGTCGTTCGTCCTCCAGCGCGTGCAGACGACGCCCGCTCCGCCGGCCAGCAGGATGCCGGTCGGCAGTCCGATCGCCTCGTCCGGCAACCGGGGGTCGACGAGCCCGGTGTCACAGGCCGACAGGGTCACCAGCCGGGCCCTCTCCAGCGGGCGGGGCCGCGCGTCCAGCAGGTCGGCCAGGGTGATGCTCTCACCGCCTAGGTCGAGACTGGAGGCGAGCGGATCGGCCGGGTCGTAGGTGCCGTGGCATGCGAGGTGGACGTGGCTGCCGCCGGACAGCGCGTCGATCAGGCCGCCCTTCGTGCACCCGTCCTCGGCCTCCGGCGTGTCGCCGGTGACGTCCCGGCTCTCCCCCACCGCGGCGAACAGCTTCCGCAGCGTCTCCGCCTCCTGCGCGGCGAGCAGTCCTCCGTCCTGTCCCGGGGTGGACGCCGCCACGAGAAGGGGTTTTGACGGCGGCGCCGCGGCCCGGCGTCTGGCCGCGAGGAGCAGTCGTACCGACGGTGCGTACGCGACCGCCCGGGTCGCAAGCAGCGGCTCGCCCGTGGAAGGGAGCTGCGCGGCGTGCAGGGGCAGATGGGCGACGGGTCCACAGGCGATCACGACCACACCGGTCGCCGTACCGAGCGCCTCGGCGACCTGTCCGATCAACTCCTCCCCGAGCCGCGGGAGCAGCTCCCGCAGGTCCCTCCCCTTTTCGGCCACCGTCGCGGCGAAGGCGTCGGCCAGCGCACGGGCGTCCGCGGCGGTCAGCGCGGACTCCACGGCTTCGACACGCGGCCCGGGGTCGCTCTCGTGCCGGACGATCAGGGACAGGCTCCCGTCCTTCGTCACGGCGATGTAGCAGAGCGGCTCTCCCGGTCGTGCGGCCCCCAGGATGTCGGCCCGCGTCGTCTCGCGAAGAAAGGACTCCATACCCGGCAGCGCCCTGACCCGGGCCAGGGCGGCTGCCAGCTCCGCCCTGGCTTCGTCGAGAACGCCGCCCAGCTCGTACTCGGCCGCATCCAGCTCCCGCCCGCCGTCCCGCGAGGCTTCCCAGCGGCTCAGCTCACGGTTACGGGCCTCCAGGGTCTGTACGGTCTCGGCGGCGCGCAGGTAGGCGGTGTGGGTCTCCGGGTCCGTCCGCGCCAGCCGGTGCAGCTGCTCATGATCCGGGGACAGGACCAGATTGAAGTTGCGTGTTCTGCCATGCTCCAGGCAGAGCAACGCCTCTTCCAGCCGGCCCGCGCGAGCCAGTGCGCAGGCCGCCCGCTGATGCAGATCCCCGGCCGAGTCCAGCCGCTGCTCCCGCGAGGAGCTCACCAGGCAGGCCCGGAACAGCTGTTCGTCCGCCTCAACGGCCTGCTGGTACGCGTCGGCGGCCGCGGACCACTCGGTTCGTTCCGCCAGGGCGTCACCGAGCTGTTCCGCCGCCATGCGCAGCAGGTCGCTGTGACCCTGGGCACGGTCCATCGCTTCCCGCAGAACGGACAGCTTCCGCTCACGGAGTTCGTCCTCCCGCGAGAGGTCCAGCTTGCGAGCGACCCGGCACGCCTCCGCCAAGGAGAGCAACGCAAAGCCCAGTTCGAATCCGGTCGGCAGCCCCTCGTAGGCGGCGACGGCGTCCTCGATGTACCCCAGCCCCCGCCGCGCCCCGGCGACGGGATCTTCCGCCTTCCCCCTCTTGGCCTGCTTGAGCAAGGCCCAGCCGAGCTTGGACATGCTGCGTGCCCACAGGTGGGGAGCGGTGTCCCTGTGGCGGTGCACGAGGGCGGCCTCGTGGCATCGGATCTCCTCGTCGTACTCGCCGAGTTCACCTGCGACGACGGCTAGCTTGTCGTAGGTGCTGGAGGCCTCGCCGCGGTCGCCGACCCGCTCGTAGACGGCGAGAGCGCGCAGCAGGTGCTCGCGTGCACGGAGGCTGTTCTCCCGGCGGTCCCCGCGTGCTCTCTTGGAGAGTGAGACCGCCAGTCGGGCCTGGGTGTTGGCCCACTGTTCGGGATCGGTCTCTTCCGATTCGACGGTGTTCAGCTGCTCGTACAGCCGCACTACGTGCTCTCTGTTGACGGCCGGGTCGCCTTGTTGCCTGAGGTTGTACGCGCCGGCGAGGAAACTCTGGGCGTCGCACCAGAGCTCCTTGTGCCGGGCGGGATCGAGCCGGGCGACGACCGGTTCCAGCAGGCCGATGGCCTCTTCGATCTGGCCGGGTGCGGACTGTGTGCCCTGATCGGTCAGCACCTTCGCCAGCTCGTTGCGCACACGGGCCCACGTGTCGGGATTGCGCTCCGGCCCTGTCTCCTCCAGAGCCGCCCGCAGGTGCCGGATGGCCAGCTCCTGGTTGGCGCGGACGTCGCCCGTGTAGCGCTGGCCGTAGGCGCGTGCCAGCTCGTACCGGGCTACGGCCCAGCCCTGCGGGTCCTCCTCCCTCGTAATACTGCGCGCGTTGCGCAGCAGCAGACCGATGGCCCGTTCCAGGCCGATGACGTCCTGCCCGCGGCTGGCACTGGTCAGCATCATGCCCAGCGTCATCTCCAGGGCGCCCCGCATCTCGGGCTGATCCCGGTCGCCCAGCAGCTCCAGTGCCCGTTCCGCCAGACGCCCCAGCTCCTCGGCGAGCGGCCTGTCGCTCAGGGACCGGCCGAGCCCGCCACGCCCGGACGCCTCCAACTCGGCAGCGATGCGCAGCACTTCGAGCGGTGGTTCGGAACGCCGGGGCTTGACCCTGCACACGCGCGGCCCGCCGTCCGCCGAGGCGCCGCGAGCGGTCCCCGCCAGCACTCCCCTTGCCGCGTCGAACGGCACGGACAGGACGCCGGAGTTCTCCGCGTCCTCCGCGCTCACCGGCCCCAGCCTGTCGAGCAGGGCCTCCACGTAGAGCTTCTTGTTGGCTTCGTCCTGCTCAGGCGGGGTGTGGGGTGGGTAGAAGTACACCAACTGCTCAGTCGCCGCGCCGCGGTACACCAGCAGCGGGAACAGCCGAGCCTTCCTCACGCCACAGGACGGACAAGTGACAGACGGCACCTTGCCCTTGACCACTCCCCGCACCAGGTCCGGCCGCGCCAGGGCGTCTACGATCATGTACGTGTGGTCCTGGACGTCTTCCCCGCACCTGCGGCACCGCCAATCGTGCCTGATCCGAATCGAGTAGTTCACCGGCTCCCCCAACCGACATCACACGCTGCGCGTGAGGATCCCCTGCCCGTCCCCACGGGGGGCTCCCCGGGGTGAAGCCGTCGAACCACAGGCACGCCGTCACCCACAGCCCCACTGTAGGGACACTCAGTGACAACCGTTGTGTGAACCCGTGATTCGCCCGTCGCGTGCCTCGCGCGAGCTCTCCGGGACGGCGGCCAGGCCGATGGCGACTGCGGTCTCGGTGAGCACGGTCCGCCGCCTGTGATCGGGCGCGTGCCTGCCCGGTGCGGTGAACCCGAGCCCTGCGCAGCCCCCTTGGCACGGCCCCCTGCACGGCGCGCGGACCGAACCGAGTTCCGCCACCGACGAGGCCGATCAGTTGAGGAGGGCGGCGAGGGCCGCAGTGACGGTCGCGGCGAGGGTGACGACCGCGGCGAAGACGGTGGCGGCGCGGTTGAGGGCGGCGGGGTAGGTGGCGCTGTCCAGACGGGCGAGCTTGCCCGCGCCGACCGCGGCCAGCAGCGCGACGACGATCACGAGGGCGGCGGACAGAAGGGCTACGGCGACAGCCACGGCAGGACTCCCGGTGTACGGTGCGGTGTTGACGTGGACGAAGGTCGCCGAAACGGTGTCCGCCGGGGTCCGCCGGGATGAGGACGAACACCGGCGAACACATCACCATCCAGGGGCAAGCGCGTGCAGGACGAACCGAACGGCCCCACCTCGCATGCGGCACTCACCGAGTTACGCAGGACTCTCACCGACGGGCTGGCCCGGACCCGGCTGAACCAGACGCAGCTCGCCGCCAGGGCACAGCTGGGGCGCACCACCGTGTCGGAGGCGCTCTCGCCCAGCAAGCCTGTGCCGTCCGCGCAGACGGTGGCGGCGCTGGCCCGCGCGCTGCGACTGCCGGTGCCCCACTTGCTGGAGTTGCAGCGCAAGGCGGCCGCAGTGCTGGCCACGGTCGCACCGCGCGGGCCGGGGCGTCCGATCGGGCAATGGGAGCCGCACGATCTGGAGGTGCATCCCACCGGACCCGGCCGGACCGCTTCCGGCTCCGGCACCGCTGCCGTGCGGGCGCTGCCCGGATATGTGCGGCGCGAGCACGACCGGACGCTGGCCGAGGCGGTGGAGGAGGTGGCGGCAGGCCGCAGCCGGATCGTGGTCCTGGTGGGCAGCTCCTCGACGGGGAAGACCCGGGCCTGCTGGGAAGCAGTACAGCCGCTCGCCGAGCAGGGTTGGCGGCTGTGGCATCCCTTCGATCCGACCCGGGCGCAGGCTGCCCTGGAGGACGTGCAGCACGTGGGGCCGCACACGGTGGTATGGCTGAACGAGGCCCAGCACTACCTCGGCGGCCGAGCCTTCGGCGAGCAGATCGCGGCAGCCGTGCACCGCCTGCTGACCACCCCGCAGCGCGGGCCCGTTCTGGTGCTGGGCACGCTCTGGCCCGAGTACGCCCACCGGTACACGGCCCTGCCCGCCCCGGGCGAGCCAGACTCGCACAGCCGGGTGCGAGAGCTGTTGGCGGGCCGGATGGTGACCGTCCCCGACTCCTTCGACCCCCAGGCTCTGGCGAAGGCCACCGCCCTGGCCGAGGGCGGTGACCGGCTGCTGGCCGACGCCCTCACCCGTGCCCGCGTCGATGGGCGCGTGGCCCAGGACCTGGCTGGCGCCCCTGAACTCCTCAACCGCTACCAGCACGCCGGCCCGGCTGCCAGGGCACTGCTGGAGGCAGCCATGGACGCACGCCGTCTCGGCGTCGGCCCTCACCTCCCCCAGGCCTTCCTCACCGACGCCGCCCCCGGCTACCTCACCGACACCGACTACGACCAGCTCACCGACGACTGGGCCGAAGCCGCCTACACCGAACTCGCCCGGCCGGTACACGGCAAGCAGACCCCTCTGCGCCGCACCACGCCCCGGCCCCCGCAGCGCCCGCCCACCCCGGCCACCGCCCCCGCAGCCCGGGGTTCTCGGGCAGCCGGGCCGGTGTTCCGGATCGCCGACTACCTCGAGCAGTACGGCCGCTCCGCCCGCCGCGGTCTGTGCCCGCCCGCCTCTTTCTGGCACGCCGCCCACAGCCACCTCACCCACCCCGACGACCTGGACTGCCTCACCCAGGCAGCCGAGGACCGCCACCGCCTCCAATGGGCCCACCACCTCCGGCAGCGTGCCGCCGACCGGGGCAGTACCGACGCCCTGTACCGCCTGGCTCTGAGGCGAAGAGACGTCGAGGACCGGGAAGGCGCCGAAGCCGACTTCCGGCAGGCTGCCACCCACGGCCACAATCGCGCCCTGTACCGCCTGATGGACATGCTGCAGGAGGCCGGGGACCACGAAGGCGCCGAGACACTGGCCCGTCAGCAAGCCACCCGCTTCGGCAACACCCGCGCACTGCGGCACCTGGCCATGCGGCGGGAGGAGGCCGGGGACTTCCAGAGGGCCGAATCACTGACCCGCCAGTCCCTCGAGCACGGCGACACCGGCGCCCTGTTGCGCCTGGCCCTGATCCGGGACAAGGCCGGCGACCGGGAAGGCGCCGAAACCCTGGCCCGTCAGCATGCCGCCCGGTACGGCGACACCCGCGCTCTCGTATACCTGGCGACGAGGCGGGAGTTGACCGGGGACTGGGCGGGCGGGAAGGCCCTTCTCCACCTGGCCGCCGACCACGGCAGTACCGACGCCCTGAACGAGCTGATGCTGAGACGGGAAGCGGCAGGTGACCGCGAGGGCGCTGAGACACTGGCGCGCCGAGCCGTTGGCCAGGGGGACACCGGCATCCTCGTCCGCCTGGCGGAGATGCGTGAGGAGGCAGGGGACCGGGTCGGCGCGGAAACCCTGCTGCGGCAAGCCTCCCTTCACGGCAGCCCCCAAGCCCTGTACCTCAGGGCGCTGAGACGCAACGAGGCCGGAGACCGCGAAGGCGCCGAGGTCCTCCTGCGCCGAGCCGCCGCAGAAGGCCACAACCTCGCTGTGCACAGCCTTGTGGCCGTGCTGGAGGAAGCCGGAGACCGGGACGGCGCCGAAGCCCTGGCCCGCCAGGCCGCCGACCACGGCGACACCGGTGCGCTGAACCACCTGGTGAGAATGCGGGAGGAGGCGGGAGACCGGGAGAGTGCCGAAACTCTGGCCCGCGAAGCCGCCGCCCACGGCAGCACCAAGATCCTTCAGGAGCTGGCGGACATGCGGGAGAGAGCCGACGACGGCAACAGCGCCGAGGCCATGCTCCGCCTGGCCGCCGACCACGGCGACGCCGGCGCCCTCGTCCGCCTGGCGAACATGCGGATACAGGCCGGGGACGGAGAAGGCGCCGAAGCCCTGGCCCGCCAGGCCGCCGACCACGGCGACACCAGGATTCTCTACGACCACGCGGCGATGTGGACCCTGCTCAACGACTTGTGGCCGAACGGTTTGGACCCGGACGGTACGCCGACACCCCTCTGGCAGCCGCCGACGCCCGCTCTGCCCGGCCGACGCACACCACTGGACAAATCCTGATGTCCACGCCCTGGGAGCAAGTCAGGCTCCGTCGCTCCCTCGCCAGCGGGCGAGCTCCTGCCGGGTGTTCAGGGTGTGGGGGTGGTCCTCGCCCAGCACCCGCACCCGGTCATCGAGCAGCGCAGCGAGGGCAGCGGCAGCACCGGCCGCGTCCCCCGCCTCCCCCCGCCAGCGGGCGAGATTGTGCCGCGTGATGAGGGTGTGGGGATGGTCCTCACCGAGGACGCGTACCCGATCGTCGAGCAGTTCGGCCAGGGTGGCGGCAGCGCCCTCCGCATGTCCCGCCATTCCCTGCCAGCGGGCGAGCTCGTGCCGGGTGTTCAGGGTGTGGGGATGGTCCTCACCCAGCACCCGCACCCGGTCATCGAGCAGCTCGGCGAGAGCAGCGGCAGCGCCCGCCGCGTCCCCCGCCTCCCCCCGCCAGCGGGCGAGCTCGTGCCGGGTGCTGAGGGTGTGGGGATGGTCCTCGCCCAGCACCCGTACCCGGTCGTCGAGCAGCTCGGCCAGAGCAGCGGCGGCACCCCTACCGTCCTTCGCCTCCCCCCGCCAGCGGGCGAGCTCGTGGCGGGTGGTGAGGGTATGGGGGTGGTCCTTGCCCAGCACTCGCACCGTAAGGTCCAGCAGCTCGGCGAGGGCACGAGCGGCCCCCGCCGCATCCCCCGCCACGCCGCGCCAGAAGGCGGACTCGTGCCGGGTGTGGAGGACGTCGGGGTGGTCTGGGCCGAGTCGGTGGCAGGCTCTGGCGGCGAGGTGGCGGCAGTGGTCGAACGCCGAGGAGGCCTGCCCGCTCTCGCCGAGGCTTTTGCAGGCGCGGTGCAGCACCGCGTGCATGTCCGGCCGGTACAGGGCACCTTCGGCGTGGGCGGTCAGGGCGGCGGTGTTGGCGCGCAGTGCCTGGGCGAGCGAGGTGTCGCGATCGACATCGGGCCAGGCGCTGAGGAGAGCGTCGCCGGCGGTACGCGCGAGACTGTCGAGTTCGGCGGGGCTGAGGGTGTCGCGGGTCGCCCGCTGGATGAGCTGGTGGACGCGGACGGTGTGGTGCGGCGCGTGGGGCGCGTGGTCGACGAGATTGAGCCGGTGCAGGGCCCGCAGGGCCCGGACGGCGTCCCGGGCCGAGAGCGGCGAGCGTTCCTCCCCGACGCCGCGGCCGGTCGGGGTGCGGTGCACGGCGAGGTAGGAGAGGGCGGGCTCGCTCGTCAGGACTCTCTGGGGGATGCCGTTGGCGTCGAGGAGAGCGGCGAGGCGGAGCATCGGGCGGGCCAGGCCGACGGGGGTCAGTCCGTCGGCGCGGTCGAAGGACAGGGCCCAGGCGGCGGACAGGGGGTGTGCCTGATCGTCGGGAAGCCGGTCGGGGGCGGCGTCGGAGAGCGCAAGAGCACGGTCGGCGAGGAGGTCGCGGTAGGAGGCCACGTCCTCGCCCGCGTCATTGAGATAGGCGGCGGCCTGGGCCAGGGCCAGGGGAAGGTGGCCGAGTTCGGCGGCCAGGGCACGCAGCTGCGCTTCGGGCTCGGTGCGGCCGCGGCCCGCCAGCGAGGCGGTGAGGTAGGCGACGGCTTCGTCCGGGCTGAACAGACCGACATCGATACCGCGGCGACGGTCTCCGGTCAGGGCGGCGTCCCGGCGGCGGGTGGTGATCAGGGTGGCGCCGTGGGGGCCGGCGGGCGGCCACAGGCCGCGCAGGTCGTCGGGGTCGCAGACGTCGTCCAGAACGATCAGCCACCGGCACGGTCTCGCCCCCGCTTTGGGGGTCAGCCAGGCCAGGAAGGCCCGTGCGGCCCGTTCGGGATCGTCGGGGTCAGCGCCGCACAGTTCCACACCTGCCTGGCCGTACGTGTCCACGATGGCCGCTCGGGTGCTGGCGGTCACCCAGACCAGGACGTCCAGACGGTCGCCGCAGCCGTCGTTCCAGGCGGTGCGGGCGTACTCCGCGGCGAGCTGCGTCTTGCCCACCCCTCCCATGCCGCTGAGCACCTGCCCCAGCCCCGTGGTGCCGCCGTCGCCAGCCGCCGCGCGCAGCCTCTCCGCCTGCGGACGTTGCTGGAAGGACTGCGCCCGCAGAGGCAGCACGCCGACCTGGTGGGGCCAGACCGCCGGCGCGCGCGAGGCGCGTTGCTGCACCACGGTCAGCGTGTCGACGCTCATCTTGTCGACGTAGCCGGTGTTGGCGAACGCGCCCGAGGACGCGGTCGCGTCCCCGCTTCCCGACACCCGCACGAAGGTTGGAGCGGCAACGCCCGTGGCGGGGGCCGGGCCGCGGTAGCCGGTGACCGCTGTGGCCTCGGACCCGGCGTCGGCGCCGCCGGTGCGGTTCACCGCCACCGGCACTTCGCCGTGGTGCGCGGCAGCGTGCGGGTGCTGCCCTGCTGCGGCCATGCGGCCGTTCCCCCTGTCGTCCGCGAAGTCCTCACGGAGCCGGTCAGCTGTAGTCGATGCCGCTGACGGCCCTGCCCGACCCGTGCGCCGTGCTGGGGCCGGTGTCCTCAGCGCTCGCCGAGGTGCCCGCGCTGCCTGCCGGGCGTTTGATCCCGGAGACGGCGTGGCCGCCGACCCTGGCCTCGGCACTGCCGGTGCGGCGGGCCTCGTCCCGGGCCGGGACCGGAGCAGGCGAACCGCCGAGCACGGCCCACAGCAGAGCGGTGACGCCGGTGGCAGCCTGCACCGACGCGCCGGCCATCTGCCCCGCGTCGGGGGTCCCCAACAGCCAGAGCAACGGCGTGGAGACGATCGCGGCCACGGCCACGGCAATGACGGTGACCTTCCACCCCTGCGACACGCTGCCTCCCCTGGCCCGGAGTCCGCCGACCGAACGGCAACCCAGAGAGGTCTTACCTACCTCCGAGGATGCCGAACCGCAATCCGATGGTTCGGTCGGTACGCGGAAGGACCCGGTGCGGGCAGCGCTCGTGACGTCCCTGCGCCGGCACGCGGGACGCGCCCCACCACCGTGGAGGGATACCTCCCTTCGCCCCCTCTCGCGTGGCTGGTCCCCCCGGCGTCGACCAGACTGCCTGTGAACCTGATGCGCACACCGTCCGAGGCGAGGAGAACGGGTCATGCAATTGAAGCCTGCCTCGCTGCTCACACAAGCCCTCTCCCATGCGGCCCTCGGCGTACGGACGGTCCAGGAGGCGGCGCAGAAGCTGCTCGACGGGCCTGGCCGCGATGTGTCGTGGACGTCGGGGCGGTGCTATATCGCCGTGTCCGGGGTGCACGGTCCTGGGGGCGCGGCCGTCGCCGGCCGGGTGCGCCGGGCCTTGGAAGGGCATCCGGGAGTGTTGTGGGCGCGGGTGAACGCACCCATGGAACGCGTGATCGTCTCTGTGGCGTCGCCTGCTCCGCCGCAGAGCGAACTGGTGGCGCTGGTGAGGGCTGCGGAGGGCGAGCACGCCGCTGACGCGGAGGCGTTCGACGCGTGGCAGCCCGAGCCGCATCACCCCGCGGAAGGTCCGCCGCACCCGGCGGTGCCGGCCCTGGTGGCGGACGCCCTGGGGCTTGCCCTGGTGACGCTTCGGCGACTCGCTCCGTTCGGGCTGCCACCAGAGATCGCCGGCGGCATCGACGCCGTCCGCTACCACCCGCGGCTTCGGCATCTGGTCGAGGGTACGGAAGCCGATGAGCAGGACGACTCGCTGCTGCCCGTGATCGGCGCCCTGGTGCAGGGCCTGGCGACGGGCGGCAGCGGGCTGGCCCTGGACGTGGTGCAGCGTCTGGCGTTGTGGCGGGAGGCCGCTGCGGAGAATGCGGCATGGCGTGCCGGTGAAGCCAGACTGGTCCGCGGCCCGGACGAGGCCGCGGCCGATGCCGAGACGGTCGGCCGCTCGGGGCCCGTTCCGCAGGACGATGCCGACCGCTACGCGGAGCGGTCGATGGCCGCAGGTGTCGCGGCCGGCCTTCTCACGCTGCCTTTCGCCGGTGTGCGCAAGGCGGTCGCCGTCGCCGTGGCGGCCGTCCCCAAGGCCCCCGGGGCGGGGAGGGAGGGCTTCGCTGCGGCTTTCGGCCGGTCCCTGGCGCAGCGCGGGGTGGTGACGATGGACCGGACGGTCCTGCGGCGCCTGGGCCAGGTGGACACCATCGTGCTGGAGGAGGACGCCCTGCGGGGAAGCCTGCTCGAGCCGAGGGACATGGAGCTTGTCGGCGACGCGGATTCCGAGCAGGCGTCGGAGCGGTTCTTCGCGCTCTTCGATGCCGACGCCCCGTTGGACGTGCGTCGGGACGGGGACTGGGTGCTGGGGCCGCTGGACGGCCTGGACCTCGAAGGCCGAACCGGCGGCGAGGGGGCGAACGGGCTGCGGCGACACGGCAGCGAGAAGGTCCTCGGGCTGGCCCGGGGCCGGCGTCTGCGGGCGGTGGTGGGACTGGCGGTCCAGTCGACTCCCGGCGCCGAGGCTGTCGCCGCTGCGGCGCGGCGCTCCGGGGCGCGGGTCGTCATGGCGTCCGACCGGGAAGGCGCCGGTCCCCCGTTCGCCGATGCCGTGGTTCCGGCCGGAGACGGCCTCCTCGCCTCGGTACGGGCTCTGCAGGCCTCCGGCGCCGTCGTACTGCTGATCTCCGGGAACCGTGCGGCCCTGAGCGCGGCCGACTGCGCTGTCGGCGCGCACGACGAGGACGGATTCACACCGTGGGGCGCGCACATCCTGGTCGGGGCGGATCTCGAGGCGGCCGCCTTGATCGTCGACGCTGCGGGGGTCGCCGCCCTGGTGGACCGCGACAGCCACTACCTGGCCGCCGGCGGGAGCGGTATCGGTGCGGTGGCCGCGTTGCAGGGTCCCGTCCGGCGGGCGACCGCGCGTGTACTGGCGGTGGGCAGCACCGCCGGCGCGGTCGCGTTCTGCATGGGAGCCTGGCGGGCCCGGCAGCTGATGAGCCTCCCGCTCACCCCGCCGGTGATCACCACCCCCTGGCACCTCATGCCCGCCGACCGCGTGATGGAGCGGCTGCGCACCCGGGAGGAGGGCCTCACACCGCAGGAGGCGGCCGCCCGCCGCTCCGGGGCGCCCACCGGCGGGCCGGCGAAGCTGACCCTCCCCCACGCCTTCGTGGAGGAGCTGTCGAATCCGCTCACCCCCATCCTCGCGGCCGGTGCGGCGCTGTCCGCGGCCGTGGGATCCCGGACGGACGCCGTGCTCGTCGCGGCCATCACCGCCCTTTCCGCTCTGGTCGGCGGCTTCCAGCGCGTGCGCACCGACCGTGCCCTGGCCGAGCTTTTCGCCCAGTCGGCCATCGGTGCCCGGGTAAGACGCGAGGGACGGGAGCGGCTGGTCACCTCCGCCGACCTGGTTCCCGGCGATGTCATCTCGGTGCGGCCCGCGGACGTGATCCCCGCGGACTGCCGCCTGCTGCAGGCCGAGGGACTCGAAGTCGACGAATCGTCCCTCACCGGCGAGTCCCTCGCCGTCACCAAGGACCCGTCCCCCGTGGTCGCCTCGCACGTCACCGAACGCCGCTCGATGCTCTACGAGGGCACCACCGTCTCCGCCGGGCGGGCCACCGCGGTGGTCGTGGCGACCGGGTCGGCCACGGAAGCCGGACGGAGCCTGGCCACCGCCCGGCAGGGCTCCCCCGAGACCGGCGTGGAGAGCAGGCTCTCGTCGCTGACCCGCGCCAGCATGCCCATCGCCCTGGGTTCCGCCGTCGCGGTGTCTTTGTCCGGACTGCTTCACGGCCGTCCCCTGACCGCCAATCTGTCCTCCGCCGTCAACCTCGCCGTCGCTTCCGTGCCCGAGGGTCTGCCCTTCCTGGTCAGTGCCGCCCAACTGGCCGCCGCGCGCCGCCTGGCCGACGTCGGCGCCCTGGTCCGCAACCCCCGCACGATCGAAGCGCTCGGCCGCGCCGACGTCCTGTGCTTCGACAAGACGGGCACCCTCACCCAGGGCACGTTGGAGTTCACCGGCGTCAGCGACGGCAGCACCAAGACCGCCGTCGAACGGCTCGGCCCGTCCGGGAAGGAGATCCTCGCCGCCGCTCTGCGCGCAAGCCCGCCCGCCCGGGAGGCCGAACCCATGGCGCACCAGACCGACCGGGCGATCCTCGACGGTGCTCGCCGCGCGCGGGTCACCACCCGCACGGGAGTCCCGCGGTGGCGCCGCGCGGACGCTCTGCCCTTCGAGCCGGCCCGGGCCTACCACGCCACCTCCGGCGAGACGGGCGGGGGCGCTCTGCTGAGCGTGAAGGGAGCCCCGGAAAACGTCGTCGACCGGTGCGCACGGCGACGCCACCCGCAGGGAGAGTCGAACCTCGACGACGCCGACCGCAGCGCGCTGGCCACAGCGGCCGAGGAGCTCGCGGCAGCGGGGCGAAGGGTCCTGGCCGTGGCCGAGCGGCGTATGGAAGCCGGTGAGGACCTCACCGACGACGCTGTGCGGGACCTGGTGTTCCTCGGCTTCCTGACACTTGCCGACCCCGTCCGCGACAGCGCCGCGCCCGCGACCGCGCGCCTGCGCGAGGCCGGCGTGCACACCGTCATGCTCACCGGCGACCATCCCGCCACCGCGGATGCCATCGCCTCCACCATCAGCGGCAACTCCGAACCCCGGGTCTGCACGGGACCGGACATCGACGACATGGACGACGACGCTCTGGACGCACTGCTGCCCGATGTCGACGTCATCGCCCGTTGCAGCCCCAGCCACAAGGTGAGAATCGTCCAGGCCTACCAGCGCCTCGGCCGCGTCGTCGCGATGACCGGCGACGGCGCGAACGACGCTCCCGCCATCCGGCTCGCCGACGTGGGAATCGCCCTCGGGCGCCGCGGCACACCGTCCGCGACCGCCGCCGCCGACCTCGTCGTCACCGACGACCGACTCGAAACGATCGTCGCGGCCCTCATGGAAGGCCGGGCCATGTGGACATCCGTCCGCGCGGCCCTCGCCATCCTCATCGGCGGCAACCTCGGCGAGGTCACGTTCGGCGTCGTCACGTCGGCGATCACCGGCGGCACTCCTCTGAACGCACGCCAGATCATGCTGGTCAACCTTCTCACCGACCTCGCGCCCTCCCTGGCCATCGCCGTACGCGAACCCTCGGAACAGACCGGCGCACGCCTCCTCGCCGAGGGTCCCCAGCGTTCACTGGGCGTTTCACTCACACGGGAAATGCTGCTGCGCGGCCTCATCACCGCGGCCGGCGCCGGCCTGGCCTGGACGGCAGCCCGCCTGACCGGGCGCGGCCGCCGCGCTTCCACCGTCTCCCTGGCGGCCGTCGTCGGCA
Source organism: Streptomyces sp. NPDC005017 (assembly GCF_042873115.1). Classification (NCBI taxonomy): domain Bacteria; kingdom Bacillati; phylum Actinomycetota; class Actinomycetes; order Kitasatosporales; family Streptomycetaceae; genus Streptomyces; species Streptomyces sp. NPDC005017. The sequence continues at coordinate 52,559 of NZ_JBIALD010000006.1, forward strand.
CCCAGCTGGCTCAGACCCTGATCGCCGGCGGCACAGGACGGGACGTCCTCGTCGCCGGACTCGGCTCGGCGGCCGTACTCGCCGCCATCATCCAGATCCCGGGCCCCAGCCAGTTCTTCGGCTGCACCCCGCTGGGCCCCGTCGCCTGGGCGATCGTCCTCTCCGCCATCACCACCGCCACCCTCCTCGGCCACTTCCTCGCGCCCCACCTCGTCTCGCGTCTTGCCCCCGACGTCCCCGACCAGGCGCCGACCCCCGCAAGTCGGCCCTCCTCCTCGTCCGTGAAGGCGACCCGCACCAGGCAACCGAACCCATAAACTCCCCCAAAGCGGACACAGGGATAGGAGGAGCTGTCTCTTCGAAGCGAGGCGATTGCCGTGACGACTCCGACCCCCACACACGCCCCGACCGCAGTCGGCACGCCGGACGACCAGTCACCCAAAGACCCGCCCCGGCCCGGCCCGGACCCTTCCACGCCCCAGCAGCGCACGATCACCTTCACCGTCCCTTCCCTCGGGAAGGTGGGCAGCGACGCCCTGAACGCCGCCAAGCTGCCGGCCACCGTCGCCCGGCAGGTCCTCCCGGCGAAGAAGGGCCTACCGCTCTACCTCGGCCTGGGAGTGCTCGCCGCTGCGGACGTACTCGCCTGGCCGGTCGCCGCCGGCATCGGCCTCGGCTACGCCGTCCTGCGTCACGACGGCGGCGTCCTCGCCGAACCCGCCACCTCGACCCCCACCACCGAGGCCACGCCCCCGTCGCCTGAACGGGAGCACCGCCCTGGCGTGATCACCGCACGCATGATCATGACCCCGGACGTCACCTGCATCAGCGCCACCGACTCCGTCCAGACCGCGGCGGAGAAGATGACGGACCTGGGCGTCGGGTCCCTCCCGGTCTGCGGCAGCGACGACAAACTCAAGGGAATGCTCACCGACCGCGACATCGTCGTGGAGGTCCTCGGCGCGCACAAGGACCCCTCGCAGGTCAAAGCCGGCGAACTCGTCGAAGGAGACATAGTGACGATCGCCGCCGACGACGACGCAGAGGAGATCCTGCGCACCATGAGCCGGCACCAGGTGCGCCGGCTTCCGGTCATCGACGGCCACGTGCTGGTGGGCATCGTCTCCCAGGCAGACGTCGCCCGCGCACTGCCGGACCGCAAGGTGGGCGAACTCCTCGAAGACATCTCCACCTGACGGGGTGAACCGCCGCACGCACGGCGCCCGGCCGCTCACGCCGCGGCGGGCGCGGGGCGGGGTGGTAGCGGGGCAGGTGCGGCACAAGGCCCGGTCCAGGCAGGCAGGAGGGCAGAGGTTTTCGCCGGCCCCCGCTGCGGGAGCACGCAACCGGCCCGTTCGACCAGCGCCCCGGTCAGCCGAGCGCTTCGCTGCCGCACAGGCCCCAGCGAGCCCGGACAGCCACCCCGCCCTCGGCCCCTTGGGCGACTCGTCGGCGAAGACCTCCCACGGCCGCCGGAGGGGCAGGCCAGAGCTGCACGCAGGCGCGCAGCGATGATCGCGGCGCCGCGGCCACGCGCCCGTCCGCGCAGCAGCCGGGGCACGGGCGCGGACACCACGCGCCCTTGCCCCAGGCACCCGCCACGCCGTGTTTCGACGCCGCCCGCCCGCACTTCGCAGGGCGAGCGGGTCTTCCGGATCACCGTTCCCACCGCCACGGTGCAGCGCTGGCGGTCCTACGCCCCCAGGCCCCCGCGCTCGGCGGGGGCACCCAAATGAGGCTCCTGCTGCACACCGAGGAAAAGGAACCGGGGGCGCTGAACCTGTACCCCCGCAAGGCGGGTGCGTTCACGGCCGACTGCTCGCCTCCCACGCCACGGTCGCCTTCTCCGGCGCCCGCCCCCAGGCACAGATCGAACACACTGTCGCCACCCGCGCACATCACCGGTGAGACGACGGGCATCCTCATGGGCGCCCGCCGCCTCACCGAGGACCAGGCCCTCGACGTGCTGCGCCGCTACTCCCGGGACCGAATACCAAGCTCCGCGACGTCGCCCGTCAGATCTGTGAACGCGGCGGAATCGACTGACCGGCGGAGATGCGGCCTGCGGCTCCTCTGGCACACGGGCCGAACCAGAGGAACCTGAACCGGCCCGGCTCCATGGGCACCGGTGTCGGCCTGCGCCCCAAGTGCCCAGGATGAAGAACGCAGAACCACAGACCGGGGTACGCGGCGAACGACTCGTGAGAGAAGCAGGGCGAAGCGCCCGTACTCCGGGTGATCGTCTGCCAGGTGGCACATGACAGGTCGCTTTCCACGCGTTCCCGACAGCCGCTTGCGCAGGCGCGGTTGCCCCGAAAGCATGGCAGACCCCAGCCCCGCCGAGCCGCCGACCACAACCCCCTCCCGGGCCCTTCCACCGTCCCCGTGGCCACCCTGCCCGTCAGCTTTCCGACCAGCCGAAAGGGACCTCGACATGTCCGAACAGCAGGTTTTCGTCCTCGATCCGGCCAGCTCCGCCCCGGACGACGAGCACCGGGCCCTGCGCGAGCGCGGCCCCGCGACGCCGGTCGACATCCTCGGCGTGCGCGCCTGGTCCGTCTCCCACCCAGCCCTCCTCAAGCAGCTCCTGACCAGCAAGGACGTCTCCAAGGACGGCCGGGCCCACTGGCCGGCCTTCGCCGAGACCGTCGCCACCTGGCCGCTGGCCCTGTGGATCGCGGTGGAGAACATGTTCACCGCCTACGGCAAGGACCACAGCCGCCTACGGCGCATGGTCGCCCCGGCCCTCTCCGCCCGCCGCACCGAAGCCCTCCAAGCGGACATCGAGACTCTCGTCAGCGCCCTCCTCGACGGACTCGACGCCCGTCCTGCGAGCGAAATAGTCGACCTGCGCGAGCATCTCGCCTACCCGCTACCGATCGCCGTCATCGGCAAACTCATGGGTGTACCCGCCGACCGGCGCACCGAGTTACGCGCTGTGGTGGACAACGTGTTCGCCACCCACCTCACCGCTGACGAACAAGCCGCCAACACCGCCGCCCTCTACGGCCTGCTGGACGCCCTGATCCAGACCAAGCGGGCCGAGCCCGGCGAGGACATGACCTCGGCACTGATCGCCGCCCGCGACGACGAGGGAGACGGCTCCGCCCTCAGCGACGCCGAACTGCGCGACACGCTGCTGCTGATGATCAGCGCCGGTTACGAGACCACCGTCAACGTCATCGACCAGGCCGTCACCACCCTGCTGTCCGACCCGAAGCAGCTCGCACACGTCCGGGACGGCCGATGCACCTGGCAGGACGTGGTCGAGGAGACCCTGCGCCACGAGCCCGCGGTCAAGCACCTTCCCCTGCGCTACGCCCGCGCCGACATCCCGCTCCCCGACGGGCGGACCATCCGGGCCGGAGACGCCATCCTCGCCTCCTACGCCGCCGCCAACCGCCACCCCGACTGGCACGACGACGCCGACCACTTCGACGCCACCCGTCCCAGCAAGGAACACCTCGCCTTCGGCCACGGCGTCCATTACTGCCTCGGCGCCCCGCTCGCCCGACTCGAAGTCGCCACCGCCCTGCGCATGCTCTTCGAACGCTTTCCCGACATCGAACTCGCCACCGCTCAAGACGAGTTGAGAAAGCTGCCGAGCCTGATCAGCAACGGGCACACGACCGTCCCCGTGCGCCTGCACCCGGCTCAGCTCCACTGACCGAACCCTACGAGGGACCCCGCCTTGACGTCCTCCCCCGCCCTCAAGGGCGGGGTCTCCCGCGGAGGAGCAGCGCCAGGTGCTGTCCGCCGGGGCCCGGGCGTTGCCTTCAGCGCGCCGGAGACGTGGTGGTGACCGTCCTGACGTTGGTGCACGCCGTGGTGCCTGCCGCCTTGAAGTGGAGGGTGGCCTTCTCGCCGCCGAAGAGGCCGTAGTGATGGGTGGTGCGGTTGGCGCGCTTCAGGACGCGCCCGACCGTGATCGGCGCGCCCTGGTTGAGCGGCTCCGGACCCTGGCCGGCGCTGTCGATGAGAGTGGCATGCCGGATGCTGGCCCTGTCGGCGAGCAGGCCGCTGTCGTAGCCGTCGCCGGCCTTGACCGCGGTGCCGTAGGTCTTCCGCGTCCCGGCGTCGCTGTTGCCGAGGCGTCCGGGACCGGTGAAGAGCCTGTCGTAGTGCGTGTATCCGCCAGAGCTGGGCTTGGGGCGGTATTGCTGGATGGCGTTGCCCAGGCGGCCTTCGTCCTCGCCCCGGGTACCCCGACAGAGCTCGACCCGTTCAAGGCGGCGTGTGAGGGCGGGCGGGGCGGCGCTTCTCGCTTATCTTCGGCTGGGACACCGACATCCGGAGCACATGATGACAAAGACGGATGAATTGGCTGACGGCGTGGCCGTGTCGGCCGCTCCAGCGTGGCGTCGGCTGCTTCCGCCCGCGTTGGCCGTCGGTTTCGCGGCGTCCGTCGGGCTGGTGGCCGTCGTGCCTTCCCTCACGCAGGGACAGTGGCTGAGCCATCCGGGGTTCGCCGCCTGGCGCACCGTCTGCCTGGCCATCACCGTCCAGGCGCTTCCTTTCCTCGTGCTGGGCACGGTCGTGTCCGGCGCGATCAACGCCTTCGTTCCCGCCGGGCTGTTCACGCGGGTGCTGCCCCGGCGTCCTGCGCTGGCGGTGCCGGTGGCCGGCGCGGCGGGAGCCGTTCTGCCGGGCTGTGAGTGCGCCTCGGTCCCTGTGGCGAACAGCCTGATCAGCCGGGGGGTCACACCGGCCGCCGCCTTCGCGTTCCTGCTGTCCGCACCCGCTGTCAACCCGATCGTGCTGACAGCCACCGCCGTCGCTTTCCCCGGCAATCCCGCCATGGTGGCGGCCCGGCTGGCCGCTTCCCTCGCCACTGCGGCCGTGATGGGCTGGCTCTGGCTCTGGCTGGGCCAGGAGAAGTGGCTGCGGCCGGCTGTACGGCACGGCGGTCATCAGCCGGGGCACAGCCGCTGGCAGGAGTTCCGGATCGGGTTCCAGCACGACTTCCTGCATGCCGGCGGCTTTCTCGTCCTCGGCGCCATGGCCGCGGCCGCGTTCAACGTGATGGTGCCGCCTTCCCTGCTCGACGTCTTCTCCGGCTCGCCCTGGCTGTCGGTGCTCTTCCTCACCGGGCTGGCCATCGTGCTGGCGGTGTGTTCGGAGGCCGACGCCTTCGTCGCCGCCTCGCTCACAGGCTTCTCGCCGACGGCCCGGCTGGCGTTCATGGTGGTCGGCCCCATGGTCGACGTGAAGCTGATCTCCCTTCAGGCCGGGACCTTCGGGCGTTCCTTCGCCTGGCGGTTCTCCGGCGCAACCGTCGTGGTGGCCGTCGCCGCGAGCGTCCTCACCGGAGGCGTACTGCTGTGAGACGTCACGTCCAGGCGCTGCTGCTCGTCCTGACCGGGGCGGGGCTGCTGCACGCCTGTCTGTTCACCGGTCTCTATCTTCGCTACGTCAAGGAAGGGCTGCGCCCGTTCCTGATCATCTCCGGGGTGGTGATCCTGCTGCTCGGCCTGGCCAGTGCCGTTCTGGACAGACGCGTTACCGACGACGCAGGCCACGGCCACGACCACGACCACGCCAGGGCGCCCCGCGTCGCCTGGCTGCTGTGCCTGCCCGCGCTCAGCCTCCTGTTCTACGCTCCGCCCGCGCTGGGCGCGTACACCGCGGCGCGGTCCTCCGCCAAGGCAGTGGAGAGGCCCGAGCGGTTCGGCCCGCTGCCCGCGACCGCGCCACTGCCCATGACTCTGACCGACTTCACCGCCCGCGTGCAGCAGGACCGGACCCTGGCGGTCAGGGACCGCACCGTGGAGCTGACGGGTTTCGTCACCCCGGCCGCAGAAGGCGGCGGCTGGTTCCTGACCCGGATCATCTTCAACTGCTGCGCGGCCGACTCCCAGTCCGTCAAGGTCCGCATGTACGGGGTCAGCGCCCCGCCCGCCGACACCTGGCTTGCGGTGAACGGCACCTGGCACCCCAGCGGCAGACTCGGCACGAGGACCGCGGAAGCGGCCCTCGACGTCCACCGGACCAGGCCTATCGCCCCGCCCGTCAACTCCTTCACCGACGACCTGCCCCTGACGCCTTCCTGACCGTCCGCGGTCCGCCGCCGGGACACCATTCACCCGGTGATCCTTCTTGCCGGCACGATGGGCGATGCGGGGCTCCACGCTCCGCCGCCCGCCGCTCGTCGCCTGCGACTTGTGCACGAAGATGCGCAGGAGGAGGGGGAGGGCCCCGCGACCCCTCCGGCGACGGTTCGCCCTTCGTCGGTCGCCTGGTGCTGCTTCCCGGGGGCGTCGACCCCGCCGCGCTGTTCGCCGATGCGGGACTGCGGCCGCAGATTCACCCGGTCGCCCCCGACGCCGTACCGCTCCTGACGCGCCCACCGGACCAGTCCGTCCCGGCCCGTGACCCGATCCGTATCGACACCGAGCGCCAAGTGGCCGAGCTGGAGGGAGAGGAACTCGACCTCACTTACCTGGAGTTCGCCTTACTCGCCCGGCTCGCGGCTCATCCGCACCGGATCCACACGCGCGAGCAGTTGGTCGAGCACGTGCGGGGCCACACCCACTTGGGGGACGGGCGCACCGCCGACGTGCATGTCGCACGTCGGCGCCGAAAGCTTGGTTCTGCGTACCCTGTCCCGAGAATTGAGATAGTCGCGTCCATCATGTGAACAACCTCTTGGGGCAGGTGCCGCCTTCTGCCACGATCCCTAGCAGCCAGGTAGGAAAACTAGGGTTCAGGGGGGTCCGTGGGAGTGCTCAGCTGCGCGGACCGTGTGCTGCCCGTGCTGACCTCGCGCCGTCACATCGACTTCGGCCGCACCTCCAGCGCCATCTGTCGGCCGGCCTGAGACCTCGGCACGCCGTTCCCGCACCTCCTTGATCACCGCTCCTTCCCTGAGAGGACACCTCCGTGTCTGCCGCAAGACCGCTCACCACCCTGCGCACCCTCGCCGCCCTAGCGGCGCTCCCCCTCCTGCTGACCGCCTGCGCGTACGGATCCGAGTCCACCGATGACGGCAAGCAGGCCGCCCCGGCGGCCGCGGCGGGCGCCGAGAAGCTCTCCGCCGACGAGGTGCGCATCGGCTACTTCCCCAACCTCACGCACGCCACCGCTCTCGTGGGCGTCCAGGAAGGCCTGCTCCAGAAGGAGCTCGGCGGCACCTCGATCAAGGCGTCGACCTTCAACGCGGGCCCCTCCGAGATCGAGGCGCTCAACGCCGGGTCCATCGACATCGGCTGGATCGGCCCCTCCCCCTCCATCAACGGCTACACCAAGTCCAAGGGCAAGAACCTGCGCATCATCGGCGGTTCCGCCTCCGGCGGCGTGAAGCTCGTCGTCAACCCGGACAAGATCAAGTCCCTGAAGGACCTCAAGGGCAAGAAGATCGCCACCCCGCAGCTCGGCAACACCCAGGACGTCGCGTTCCTCAACTGGATCGCGGACCAGGGCTGGAAGGTCGACGCGGAGAGCGGCAGGGGTGACGTCTCCGTCGTCCGCACCGACAACAAGATCACCCCGGACGCCTACAAGTCCGGTTCCATAGACGGCGCCTGGGTACCGGAGCCGACCGCGTCCAAGCTGGTCGCCGAGGGCGCGAAGGTACTGCTCGACGAGTCGACGCTGTGGCCCGACAAGAAGTTCGTGATCACGAACATCATCGTGTCGCAGAAGTTCCTCAAGGAGCACCCGGACGTCGTCGAGGCCGTTCTGCGCGGCTCGGTGAAGACCAATCAGTGGATCAACGCCAACCCGGACCAGGCGAAGGCCTCCGCCAACGAGGCGCTCAAGGAGCTGTCGGGCAAGGCGCTCCCCGCCGAAGTCCTCGACCCGGCCTGGAAGTCCATCACCTTCCTCGACGACCCGCTGGCCTCCACCCTCAGCTCCCAGGCGGAGCACGCGGTCAAGGCGGGCCTGTTGGAGGAGCCCGACCTGAAGGGCATCTACGACCTCACGCACATCAACAAGGTCCTCGAGGCCGAGGGCGGGGACCGGGTCGACGACGCCGGTCTCGGCACGGAGTAGAGCCACCCGCACCCGAAGCGTTTCGTACGCGCGACATCACGCGCGATACTCGCGCCGGCGGCCGTGACCGTCACCGACCAGGAGCTCCCAGGAGGTGACGGCCACGGCCGCCGCGGTCGACCAGGTCACCGAGGACGCGGCGGCGTCGACACCGGCCCCGTGTCGGGCCCGTCTCGACGCCCTGCCCCGCGCCGGGCACATCTACTGTGACCGCGACGTGCCGTGCGGCCAGGAGCCCGCACGGGTCAGACGCGCCGGAGTCAGGGGCGGGGGCCACGCCGACGGCGGCCCCCGCGGCGTCCGGGGGGGGCGACTCGTCCGGGCCGCAGCCGGCAACGGCGAAGGGCTCCGCACCGTGCACGGTACCGGTGCCGGGTCGGTCAGGACGGTGCCGGTGAGTCCGAGTTCGCGAAGCCGGCCCTGCATACGGGCCTGTGCGTCCCGGAGGTCTGCTTGCCGACCGGACCTCGGTCAGGGATTCGTCCAGGCGTCGGGGTCCTCCGCGAGGCTCACGACCTCGTCGGGCAACGTGGCCGCGGCCACGTGGGCCAGGGTGACCTCGCCGAGAATCTTGCGGACGTTGGCGCGTACGGCGATCCACAGCGGCAGCAGCGACTCCGCGGGACCGCGGTAGGCGAGCTCGGGTGGGCGCACTCCCCGCACCGACACCAGTGGGCCGTCCGCCACGCGGATGACGTCCGCGATGGCGATCGAGTCCGCCGGACGGGCGAGCCGGTAGCCGCCCTTGCCGCCCCGCTGGCTGACCACGAGACCGCCCCGGCGCAGATCGCCGAGGATGCCCTCCAGGAACTTGTGCGGGATGCCCTGCGCCGCGGCGATCGCCTCGGCCTTGAGCGGGACTTCGTCCCCCGCCGCGGCCAGTTCCAGTGCCGCCCGCACCGCATAGTCCGCCCGCGCCGAGATCCGCATGCAAGGATTATCCATCACTGCGGTGCCTGCCCGTCACCGACCGCGCCCGTCAGGCAGGAGGGGCTGCCGACTGTTGCGCGTTCCATCAGTGAATCTCAGCTTTTCTCTGCTGCTATTGTGATCGTGTGAAGCTTTCCGAGTGGGCGGCGCGTAACGGCGTGCACTACCAGACCGCGTGGACGTGGGCGAAAGAGGGCCGTATGCCGGTCCCGGTCCGCCAGACGCCGTCCGGTACGTGGCTGGTCGACGAGCCCGCCGTCCAGCCGTCCGGGCGGGTGGTGGCGTACTGCCGGGTCTCCTCGGCAGACCAGAAAGCGGACCTTGACCGGCAGGTCGCCCGCGTGGTCCAGGCGGCCACCGGGCTCGGCCTACCGGTCGCCGAAGTGGTGACCGAGGTCGGGTCGGGGATGAACGGGCGGCGGTGCAGGCTGCACCGGGTGCTGGCCGACCCGCAGGCGGCGGTGATCGTGGTCGAGCACCGTGACCGGCTGGCCCGGTTCGGTGTCGAGCACCTCGAAGCGGTCCTCTCGGCCTCCGGACGGCGCCTGGTCGTCCTCGACCCCGCCGAGACCACCGACGACCTCGTCCGGGACATCACCGACGTCCTCACCTCGATGTGCGCCCGCCTGTACGGGCGCCGTGGTGCGAAGAGCCGGGCCGCCCGTGCGGTGGCTGCGGCGATGGCCGAGGACGAGGCCGCCGGGTGAAGAGGTTCCGGCCGCGGCCGGGGTGCGTGGTGCAGGCGTACCGGGGTTCGCGCTGGACCCGAACGCCGCCCAGGAGCGCGCGCTGCGTTCGCACTGCGGCGCCGCCAGGGCCGCGTACAACTGGGCCATCGCCTGGGTCACCGCGTCGTGGTGGCAGCGCAAGGCGGAGGAGTCGTACGGCATCCCCGCGGCGCATCTGACCGAGTGGCGGCCGTGGTCGCTGCCCGCCCTGCGGAAGGCGTTCAACGCCGCCAAGCACACCGACCCGAGGTTCGCCGCCTGGTGGCAGGACAACTCCAAGGAGGCGTACTGCACCGGCCTGGCGAACGCGTCGGCCGCGTTCGACAACTACGCCAAGTCCAAGAACGGCAGGCGGCGCGGCAAGCGGATGGGCGCACCGCGGTTCAAGTCGAAGCGGAAGGCGCGTCCGGCCTGCCGGTTCACCACCGGCACGATCCGTGTCGACCTCGACGGCCGGCACGTCGCCCTGCCCCGGCTCGGCACGCTCCGCACGCATGAGCCCACCGGGAAGCTCCTCGCCCGTGTCCAGGCCGGGACGGCCCGCATCCTGTCCGCGACCGTGCGGCAGATACGCGGGCGCTGGTTCGTCTCCTTGCAGGCCGAGGTGAAGCGCGACCTCGAACGCGTGGCCCGCCCGAACGTGGCGGTCGGCATCGACCTCGGCGTGAAGAGCCTCGCGGTGATGGCCGACAGCACGGGAGAGATCCGGGAAGTGGCCAATCCGAGGCATCTGGACGGTGCGCTGAAGCGCCTGCGCCGCGCCTCCCGCACTGTCTCCCGCCGCCAGGGCCCCGACCGCAGGACCGGCCGCAAGCCGTCCCGCAGGTGGGAGAAGGCCAACGCCACCCGCAACAAGGTGCATCACCGGGTGGCGAACCTGCGCGCCGACGCCTTGCGCAAGCTCACCACCGCCGTGGCCGGCGAGTACGGCACGGTCGTGGTCGAGGACCTCAACGTCGCGGGCATGCTCCGCAGCCGGCGCCTGGCCCGCCGGATCGCCGACGCCGGGTTCGGGGAGATCCGCCGCCGGCTCGCCTACAAGACTCAGCGCAACGGCTGCCGCCTCGTCGCGGCCGACCGCTGGTATCCCTCTTCCAAGACCTGTTCCGGGTGCGGCGCGGTGAAAGCCAAGCTGCCGCTGCACGTGCGGACCTACCAGTGCGACGACTGCCACCTGGTCATCGACCGGGACGACAACGCCGCACGCAACCTCGCCGCCCTCGCGGCGGCCGCAGTAACTGGTACCGGAGTGGCCGGAGACCAGGACACCCCCAAGAGGGTGTCGAAGCCTCGTGGAGCCGACCGGAAGACCCGCACCACCCGCCGTAGCCGCACGGCGCAGGCGGGGCGGGCAGGTGGTGCAACCCTGCCGCACCGGCGGCAGACGGAAACGAGAGACCGTCCTCAAACCGAGCCCCTCACGGGCTGGTGATGTGACGGACCTTCCGGGCCGAAATGCCCGGAAGGCTGAGAGCCACTGAGGCTCTCAGCAACGGTGAAGGGCGGGTGCGCACCGTTGAGGAAGTAGTCCCCGATCTCGCGCAGCCTGTGGGCGACCGGCTCGCGCAAGGTGTGGGTCCGGGCGTTGCGCCAGAAGCGGTCGAAGCCGTGCCGTGTGGACGCGGCGTCGACGCCGATGACGTCCAGGGCGCGGCTGGTGATCCTCTGCGCGGCCAGGGAGGCCGCGGCTTCGGCCGCGCTCGCGAGCACGGCGATCTCCGCGCACTCGTCGTCGTCGAGGTCCTCGCCCCGCGCGAGGCCGCGCGACAGGGCGTCCACCGCCTGGTCGGCGAGGGCGGACGCGGCACGTGCGACGACGGCGAGTTCGCCGTACACGGTCAGGGTGTACGGATCCTGCAGGGGGCGGCCCGGCCAGGGCTGGGGCGAAAAGGGCTGCCGCAGCGACCGCACGGCCCTTTTGTGCTCGTGGACCTCGGACAGCAGTTCCTCGGCGATGCCGAGACAGACCTGGGCGGAGACCAGGCGCGCGGTCGGCACGGCGAGAGAGGCGAAGGGTGACAGGACGCTCTCGTCCGGCGAGAGCGTGCCGAGCACGTCGTCCGCCGCGACCGGCACGGAGTCGAACTCCACGGTGCCGCCGGCTGCCAGCCGCTGGCCGAAGGCGTCCTCGCCGCCGGCGCTCACGACACCCGGGTGGGTGGGGTCGACGAGGACGGCCAGTGGCTCACCCGTGCCGTACCCGGTGGCTCGGACAACCAGCCGGTCGGCGATCCCGACACCGGTGGCGTGCATCTGGTGGCCGTTCAGCAGGTAGCCGTTCGCCGTAGGGGTGAGGACGAGCGGAGATTCGTGTGAGGCGATGCCGCCTCCCCAGCACCACTGCCCCTGCGTCGACTCCTCCTCGACACGGGATGCCCGTGCGGGGTCGGCGAGGAAGCGTGGGCCGAAGGACAGGAAGTAGTGGTGGCCCAGCAGGTGGCCGATGGCCCCGTCGGCCCTGGCGACGGTCCGGACGACCGCGTAGGCCGTGTGCCAGTCCGCGCCTCCTCCGCCGTGCCCGGGCGGTGCCAACAAGGTCAGCAGCCCCGACTCACGCAGCCGTGCGATCTCGTCGAACGGTGCCTTGCCGGCCTGTTCGCGTTCGACCGCGTCCGTCGACAGGTCGTCCGCCAGCTCACGGGCGATGTGCAGCCAGTCGACCCGCCCGGCTCCCGCGTAGGTGGCCTCGTCGGCCGTCACCGTCATCTGCGGACCCCCTTCGTACCACTGCGGCTGTCGCTGCACCTCGGTGCTGTCGTCATGGCGTCTTCCTTCAGGGGACCGAAGACGACGCGATGTCCGGCGCGGCGGCGTCGGAGTACGCGGTGGGCGGTGACGCGTCGGCTTCATCATCCTCACTCCCCTCTCCGAGCGTCGTCAACATTTCCCTAGTAAATCGATAGGAAAACTAGGGATACAGGTCGCACATCGGCCGGTTCACGCTCACGGATGGCGAGTTCGCGACGGCGGGCAGCCCATCGCCCGCCCCTGCCCCGAGGGCTGCCGACGCGGCCGTGCAGGCACTCGCGGAGCGTGGCGCCGCCGGACGGGGCCGGGGATCCGCCGCAGCTGCGCCGTTCCGAGACGGCGGAGTCGGCGAAGTCGGCGAAGTCGGCGACGATACCTGGGCGATGGCGAGGCCGAGGCCGTCGGTGTCGGCTTCCCCTCCCCCAGCTCAGCCTTTCGGCGACGGCGACCGCCACGGCGTCGTCAGCGATCACACGGGCGCTTCCCCACCGCGTCGCGGCGACGTGGTCATCGCGGGTCCCCGGCACCGGCGAAGGGCACCTGGGCCGAGGGGGCGGCCCGCTGTCCGGCCGGGTGCCGCCACAGGCCCTGCGCCTGAAGTCTCGGCAGGACGCCCTCGCCGAACCAGTACGCCTCCTCCAGGTGCGGATAGCCGGAGAGCACGAACTCGTCGATGCCGAGAGCGTGGTACTCCTTGATCCGCTCGGCGACCTCATCGTGACTGCCGACCAGCGCGGTGCCCGCGCCACCGCGCACCAGGCCGATGCCCGCCCACAGGTTGGGGTGGATCTCCAGGCGGTCACGGCTGCCGCCGCCGTGCAGGGCAAGCATGCGCTGCTGGCCCTCGGACTCGCTGCGGGCCAGGCCCGCCTGGATGGCCTTCACCGCCTCCGGGTCGAAGCCGTCCAGGAGCCGGTTCGCCTCGGCCCAGGCCTGCTCGGAGGTGTCGCGGGTGATGACATGCAGGCGGATGCCGAAGCGGATGCCACGGCCCTCCTCGGCGGCCGACGCCCGGATCCAGGCGATCTTCTCCGCGACGGCGGCGGGCGGCTCGCCCCAGGTGAGGTAGACGGTGGAAGGTGAGGGGCACGTGGGGTCTCCGATCTCGCATGCGATCAGGGTTGTTCCGTCAGACGAGGCCGTGCCGGGGCGGCCTGGTGCCGTTGAGCACGTAGCGGCCGATGTGCTGGACCTCCCAGCGGGCCGGGTCGTGCAGGGGGTGCGTACGCGCGTCGCGCCAGCGGCGGTAAAGACCCAGAGAGCCGAGCGCGGAGCGGGTGCCGGAGACTTCGAAGAGGGCGCTGCCGACCTCGACTGCGGCCTCCCCCGCCATCACCTTGGCCGCGGCCACCGCGATCGAGGCGTCGGCGGCCGAGTCGTCGGTCAGGTCGCCGCGGGCGGCGTCCAAGGACCGAACCGCGGCGGCGAACAGCCCGGAGGCGGACAGCCGCTCCAGTTCCGCGCGCGGGAGCCGGCGCTGCGCGTCCCGTCCGGTGGCGCCCTGACGGAAGTCCGCGGCCGGCTCCGCAGCCACCGCAAGGGCCTCGGCGTCGTCCGCGATGATGTGCGCGGCACTCATCCGGTGGTCGCCAGCAGCGTCGTACGGCCGCCGAGCGCTGCTGAGAACTGGTCCGTGACCTGCGCCAGTGCCTCGGCCGACCCGGGCGCGACGGTCAGCGTGCCGTCCTCGCCCACCGTGATGTCCTTGTCGAGCGTGAACCATCCCGGCGTGATGTGCGCGGGCCCCATGGAGGCGAGCACCGGGCGCAGGGCGTAGTCGATGGCCAGGACGTGGGCAGTGGTGCCGCCGGTGGCCAGCGGGAGGACGGTCTTGCCCGCCAGCGCGTACTGCGGCAGGAGGTCGAGCAGTGCCTTCAACAGTCCGGAGTAGGCGGCCTTGTAGACGGGGGTGCCGATCACCACCGCGTCCGCCTGCTCGAACAGGGCGGTGGCCCGCACGATCTCCGGGTGGGCGAAGTCGGCCCCGAGCAGCGCGTCGGCGGGGAGGTCGCGAACGTCCAGCGGGATCACCTCGTGCCCCTGCGCGATGAGTCGCTTGTCCAGGAGGCGCAGCAGCCCGGCGGTGCGGGAGGTGACGGAGGGACTTCCCGAGACGGACAGGATCGTGGCCATGCGGGGACCTTTCGGTTCGTCGTTTCGTGTGCGGCGGCAGTCAGGCGTGGGCCGCGACGGTCTCGGAGAGGGCTTCCTGTGCCTCCCGTGCGCGCACCAGGGGCAGCACCCGCTTGCCGAAGTACTCGACCTCCTCCAGGTAGTGCAGAAAGCCGAGGAGGAAGAGGTCGGCTCCGAGCCGCTTGCGGGCGACGATCCGCTCGGCGGTCTGCTCGGGGGTGCCGATCAGGCCGGTGCGGCAGCCGTCGTTGTACTGGACGAGGTCCTCGAAGCGTCAAGCGGCCGTCGACAGGGTCGAGGACAGTCAGGTGGCAGGGGGCCGCCGTGCGGTCAGGGACGTGACCGGCGGGGTCACGGTGGGCCCCTCTGGGACGCATGTCGGTGGCGTGCACGACGGAGGCCGATGGACGTCCGTGGACCCCCGCTGCCGGGGCCGGCGGCGGGGGTTCAGGCAGGTCAGACGTGGAACTGGTTCGCCGGGACCGGTAGCCCGTAGTGTTCGCGCAGAGTCGAGCCTTCGTACTCCTCGCGGAACAGTCCCTTGCCTCGCAGGATCGGCAGGACGTGCTCGGCGAAGGCCGCGAGGCCGGACGGCAGGGCGGGCGCCATGATGTTGAAGCCGTCCGCGGCGCCACCCTCGAACCAGGCGACGATCGTGTCCGCGATCTGCTCGGGCGTGCCGACGAACTCGAAGTGACCGCGTCCGCCACCGAGCCGCGAGATGACCTGGCGGACCGTCAGCCTCTCCCGGACCGCGAGGTCGATGATCAGGTCGGCACGGCTCTGGGAGCCTTCCAGCTTCGGCCTGGCGAGGATGAAGTCCGGCAGCGGCCGGTCGAGTGCGAAGACCGAGGGCTCCGTCTCGAACACGGCCGCGAGCTGGCGCAGCCCGTACTCCGGTACCCGCAGCTCGTCGAAGCTCCGCGCGAGTGCCCGGGCCTCCTCCTCGGTCGACCCGATGTAGGGGACGATGCCCGGCAGGACGATCACCCCTTGCGGGTCGCGCCCCGCGGCCGCGGTCCGGGCCTTGATGTCGGTGTAGAAGGCTGCGGCGCGTTCGTACGTCGTGTGCGCGGTGAAGATCGCCTCGGCGTGGCGGGCCGCGAAGTCCTTGCCGTCCTCGGAGGAGCCGGCCTGGACGAGCAGCGGGTACCCCTGCGGGGGACGCTCGACGTTGAGCGGGCCGGCCACCCTGAAGTGGGTGCCGTCGTGCCCGAGGCGGTGCAGTCGCGCGGGGTCGGCGTAGCGTCCCGTGGTCCGGTCCGCGACGACGGCCTCGGACTCCCAGCTGTCCCACAGCGCCTTGGCGACCTTCAGGAACTCGTCGGCGCGGGCGTAGCGTTCGGCGTGGCCGGGGCGTTCGGTCAGGCCGAAGTTGGCGGCCTCGTCCGCCCCTGCCGAGGTGACGATGTTCCAGCCGGCGCGGCCGCCGCTGACGTGGTCGACGGACGCGAGGCGGCGGGCGAGGTTGTAGGGCTCGTTGTAGGTCGACGACACGGTCGCGATGAGGCCGATCCTGCTGGTCGCCTGGGACAGCGCGGTGAGCAGGGTCAGCGGTTCGAGCTGGCCCGGCGGCCGGAACTCGCCGGTGCCGATGAGGGCGGGTCCGTCCGCGAGGAACAGCGAGTCGAACTTGGCGTTCTCCGCCAGCTGTGCCAGCTCGATCCAGTGCCGCAGGTCGAAGTCCGCCCTGGGGTTGCTGTGCGGAAGCCGCCATGCCGCCTCGTGGTGGCCCGCTTCCATGAGGAAGGCGTTGAGGTGGAGCTGTCGCCGTCGCGCGCTCATGAGCCGTCCTCCAGCCGGGAACTGTCGTAGCCCGCCGGGAGCAGGTTGTCGGTGATGGACTTGACGTTGACCTTCTTGGTGATCTGTCCGGCCTCCAGGAAGACGTCGGCGAGCTTCTGCTCCAGGTCGATGTCCGACTGTTCCACCGGGGTCACCCGGTTGGAGTAGGCGGCCAGGGACGCCTTGGCGTCCTCCAGCGGGATGCCCTGCTCCTTCGCCAGTGCCTGCGCGTACTGGTCGGGGTGCTTGACCGCCCAGGCGTACTCTCGCGCGAGCCTCTTCAGGACGTCCGTGAGAGCGGCACGCCTGGTCTTGTCCTTCAGCGACTTGTCGCTCGCGATGTAGTAGCTGCTCGTCTGGTCCAGGGGCGGCAGACCCTTCACCAGGACCCGGGCGCCGTTCTTGACCGCGATGGCGGACTGCGGGTTCCAGATGGCCCAGGCGTCCACCTTGCCGGTGTTGAACGCCGTCGCGCCCGCGGCGGGGTCGAGGAAGACCAGCTCCGCGTCCTCGGGGGTGAGACCGACGCTCTTCAGCGCGTTCAGGGCCAGCCCGTGGGCCGAACTGCCCTGCGGGACGGCGATCCTCCTGCCCTTGAGGTCGGCGGCCGTGCGCAGCTTCGACCCCTTCGGCACGATGATGTTCTCCAACGCCTGGTCGGGTGTGAGCGAGCGGTTCACGGCGACGATCTTGAAGCCGTACACCTTCGCGGCGCCGGTGATCGGCGGTACGTCGCCGACGCTGCCCAGGTCGATCTTGCCCGAGGCGGCGGCCTGTACCAGCGGCGGCCCGTAGGTGAAGCGGGCGAACTCGACCTTGTAGGGCGCGTTGTCGAAGACGCCGGTCAGCTCCGCGAGGGCCTCGCTGCCGTCACCGCCGTTGTCACCGATGGTGAACGTGTACTTGCTCCACTCGGGGTGCTCGGCTTCGCCCGCCTCTGCGACGTTGCTGAGCGGCGCGGCGGTGTCCGTCTGCGAGCCGCAGCCGACGAGGGTGCTCGCGAGGGTGAACAGGCCGACGGCGCCGATGGCTGCGGGGGTTCTTATGCGCATGAGGTGTCGTGCTTTCTGTGCTGGTGAGGGTGTGGGAGGGGTCAGTGCCGTCCGGCGATGCCGAGGTCTTCCAGCAGCCGGGCGCGCAGTTCCTCGCGTGCGGTGCTCGCTTCGCGGTCGGCGGCGGAGAGGACGACCTCGTGCGAGGCGCCGATACGGCCGCCGCTCATGACGACGATGCGGTCCGCCAGGGCGATCGCCTCGTCGACGTCGTGGGTGACGAGCAGCATGGCGGCCTGATGCCGGGTCCGCAGCGCGCGGACGAGGTCGTGCATACGCAGCCGGGTGATGGCGTCAAGTGCCGCGAACGGCTCGTCGAGCAGGACGAGTTCGGGCTCGGAGACCAGGGCCCGGGCGAGCGACACGCGCTGTGCCTCACCGCCGGACAGTTCCTTGGGCCAGGCCTTCTCACGTCCCGAGAGGCCGACTTCGGCCAGTACCTCGCGGGCGCGCCGGTCCGCGTCGGGCCCGTGCAGGCCGAGTGTCACGTTGGGCAGGACCCGTTGCCAGGGCAGGAGCCGGTCGGCCTGGAAGACGATCGCCCGCCTCGCGGGGACCTCCACCCGGCCTCCGTCGGGCCGGTCCAGTCCCGCGAGCAGCCGCAGCAGGGTGCTCTTGCCGCATCCCGAGGGGCCGAGCAGGATCACCAGCTCCTCGTCGGCGATGGTGAGGTCGAGGTGGTCGAGCACCACCCGGTCGCCGAACCGGCGGACCACCTGCTCGACGGCGACGCCGGTCCGCCGGCGGGGCTCCGTCGTGATCGTGCTGCTCATGATGCCTCGTAACTGGGTCGCCACCGCAGCAGCACCCGCTCAAGAAACCGGACGAACTGATCGGCGAGCAGGCCCAGGAGCGAGTAGATCACCAGCCCCACGAAGACCTGGTTGGTCTGGAGATAGGTCTGTCCCTGGGTGATGAGGAAGCCGAGTCCCTCGTCCGCGTTGACCGTTTCGGCGGCGACGAGGCCCAGGACGCTGTAGGCGAGGGAGAACCTCAGTCCGACCAGGAACCCCGGCAGGGCTCCGGGCACGAGCACCCGCGTCACCAGGCGCCACGTGCCGGCACCGGTCGTCCGTGCCATCTCGATCAGCCGTTGGTCGACGCCCCGGATGGCGGCGAACAGGTTGAGATACATCGGCACGCCGGCCCCGAAGGAGATCAGCAGGACCTTGGTCAGCTCGTCGATGCCGAACCACACGATCATCAGCGGCAGCACCGCGAGGAGGGGAATCGTGTTGAGCACCTGCACGACGCCGTTGAACAGGTACTCGCCACTGCGCAGCAGCCCGCCGAGCACGCCGGTGACGATGCCCACCGTCAGCCCGATCGCGAGGCCGATTCCGGCCCGCTGGAGCGAGATGGCGAGGTCCGGGCCGAGGACGCCCTGCTGCCACAGATCGGCGGCCGACCTCACGATCGAGGTCGGCGCCGGAGCGTACGTCTTCGACACCGCTCCGGCCCGGGCGAGTACCTCCCAGGCGAGGAGGATGACGACCGGGGTCGTGTAGATGCCCAGCGGCCAGCGCAGGCGCTCGCGGAGCGTACTCAGCGGCGTCCGGCGGCGGGCGTCGCGCGGCAGGAACACCTCGCGCCCCCGCGCGGGCGGTGTCCCGGCGGCCGGTCCCTCAGCGAGGGCCGGCGCCTTCACACTGAGCTCCGTCATGCCGCCACCGCCGACACGCTGCTGTAGTGCGAGGCGTCGCCGACGAGTTGCTCGCTGGGTCGGCCGTCGACACCGGTCGGAACCTCTCCCGCGACCGTCACCCGGTTCAGGCGACGCGGATGGTCGTCGTAGTTGTCCACGCCGTAGTGCTGGGTGATCCGGTTGTCGAAGATCAGCAGCTGGTTCGGGGACCAGGCCCAGCGCAATACGTTCTCCGGGCGCGTCACGTAGGACTGGAGGATGCGCAGCAGGTCCGCCGAGTCGCTGCTCGGCAGACCGACGATCCGCTTGACGAATCCCCCGATGAACAGGCCGCGTTCACCCGTCAGCGGATGCACCCGCACGACCGGGTGCTCGGCCTCGTAGGGCGTCGAGGTGAAGATGCGGTCGTACTCCTGCCGTTCGGGGGTCGTGGCCGCGGGCCGCGCGTAGTCGTACTGGTTCGTGTGCACGACGCGCAGCGAGTCCGCCAGGGAGCGCAGTGCTTCGGGTAGATCGCGGTAGGCAGCGGCGGCGTTCGCGATGAGCGTCTCGCCGCCGTAGGGCGTGGTCACGATGGACCGGAGTGTGGTGAGCTGAGGCGGGTTGACCACGAAGGTAACGTCCGTGTGCCACTCGTTGGCCTTGGACGACTCGCTGTCGACAGCGAGCACGTTCGTCGTGCCATCGGCGGCCGGCACGTTCGGATGGGCGGTCGTCAGCTCGCCGAACCACCCGGCCACACGTTCCTGGCCGGCGTTGTCGAGGTTCACGTCGTCGAACACGATCGCCTTGTGCTCGTTGAGGGCGTCCCGGAGTGCGGTGACCGTCGAGAGGCCGGGCGACGCCGTGAGGTCGATGCCCTCGACGACCGCGCCGATGCGGCCGGTGAGCTTACGGATGGACAACGGCATGAAGGTCCCTCTCGGACGGATGGGCGCACCAAGGGGTGCTGAAAGTAAGGGGGTTGGGTGAAGAGTGCAGGACGGATCGTCCGGCCGGGGAACGCCGGTTCGGCCGGGCCCGAGAGACGTATGCGTGGTCGCAGGACCGCTACGGCCGCGCTGTTCAGCGACCGCGTCGGCGTGCGCCGGCAGACCCGCGGCTGATGCGGGAACAAGGGGGACGCGGAGAGCCCTCGGCAGGTGGATACGACGCTCTCGTGGGGAGACATCGCAGTGCGGGCGGCCTTATACCGCCTCAGGCCGGCCCGTGCCGACCGCGCACGTCAGGTGCTGCCAGAGACCACTTGCCGGGTCAGCGACAACAAAACGCGCTGGAGACGTGCGCCAGATCGATGTGGCGCCGCCGAGTCAGGTCCACGCGCGGGTTCATGGGACGGGAGTTCAGCAGACGCCCACCACGTTGGTCAATGCTTTCCCGGACGGGTCTTGCATTGCGGACACGGAGCGCCGGTCCACCTCTTCGGAACACGCGCTGCGCGCCCACGCGATCCGCCGACGGCACACGGTGACAGCCGGACCGCCGGCGTCTGTCCTCGCGGCTGCCCGTCGGACGGAACGCAGTACCGGCGGCGTGGAGCCATCGGGGATCACCCGGCCCGGGAGGCTTCCACATCGTCACGCGACTGCTGCCCCTGCCCGTACTGGACAAGTCCGCGTCCGCAACCGGTACTTCCTCGTACATGCAGGACCGCGCACTTTGATCGGAGGCGAGACCGAGGACGTGCCGCTGCCCTCGATCCACGCCGGCGACGACTTGTTCGGAACCTCCGTCGGCGAAGCCGTTGCCGGAGCCACCGCCGCACAGCGCCAACCCCGCGGAAACCTGCTCCCCTTGACGCCCGCCCCTGGAGTCCGTGCCTGCCCGGCGAGTCTCCCCCGAGCCCCGTCCCCTCTCCCGAGTGTGATGCGCCCGCGGCCGCCGCGAGCCCACTCGCGATCCAGCGACGCGCACCAGGGTGGTTAGCGGCACTGCGGCGGCCGGCGAGTAGCGGCGGTAGTACGCGAGTTCGCCGGTACTGCGGTTGCGGCGGATCAGCAACTGCCGGCTCCCGGGCCGGAGGTCGGTGAGGTCGATGACGGCCCAGTCGTAGAAGCGGTGGCCCTTGGCTCCGCTCCCTGCGGACAGCTTCCGCCAGGCCCTCTTGGGCACCTTCCTGGCCAGCGTGTCCGCGCGGAACTTCCCCGCGCCTGGGGTGACTTCGTGCGAGCAGGCCACCGCGAGGACGTAGCCGGTGCCGCGTTCTTCCAGCGCGGCGCGTAGCGTCGGGTTGCCTCCGTAGACCTCGTCTCCCGCGACCCAGGCGGCCCGGTGGCCGGCGTCCAGGAATCGGGTGACCATGCGGGCGGCAAGCTGCGGTTTGGTCGTGAATTCGGTCATGTCACCGAGTCCGGCGGCCCGGCAGCGGTCGGGGTCCGAGGACCAGGAACGCGGAACGTACAGTTCCCGGTCTACCGCGGCGTGTCCGCGGCGGCCGGCGTAGACGAGATAGACGGCGACCTGCGCGTTCTCGATCCTGCCCGCGGTGCCGGTGTACTGGCGCTGGACACCGACGGTGTCGATGCCTTCTTCACGTCGCCGGTCTCGTCGACCACCAGAACCGCCTGGTCGTCCCGCAGATGCTCCACCACGTAGGCCCGCACGTCGTCGCGCACCTGGTCGGCGTCCCGCTTGGCCCGCCCGAGCAGGTGCTGCACGCCGTCCGGGGTGCTCTCTCCGGGCCACTCTGCGATGGTCCCGCAGTTTTTGCGCGGCAGGTCCGACAGCAGCCCGAGCACCAACCGCCCGACCCGACGTCGGGGTTCGACCCGTGCGAACCGGCCCGCGATCTGGGCCATCAGGCTCTCGAACGCCTCCTGCCAGCGGGCAGGGTCTACGCTGTGACCTGCGGCCACCGCATGATCTTCAGTCTTCACACACCGATGATCAACGGGGGCCGCACCCGTCTCCACAGCGCGTCAGGGTCGCGCAGTGTCTGTCTGCCGTCATGTGTCTGGAGGACTTGTGCAACGTGGCGAAGTCTGGTGGGTCCAGTTCGACGAGCGGAGGTTGGTCGTACTGCTGTCGGGAGACGACACGTCCGGGATCCGGGTGATGCAGGTCGTCGCTCCGGCGGGCGTCGACATCAGCGGTCTGGGCATCGAAGTGACGGTCGGCGCCGGTGAAGGACTGCCGTTCGAAGGCGTGCTGCGGCTCGCGTTCCCGCGTCCAGGCTTCACCCCGTGCACGTGGCTGACCACTGTGTCCCGGGACGACCTGATAGAGCGGGCGGCCGTCCTGTCCTCCGTGAAGCTCAGCGAGATTGACGATGCCCTCCGACTCGCTGAACAAGCGCAGGAGCGGACCCCGGCCACGACTGCGAAGCTCAGCGATATAAGGGATGCCCTCCGTCTCGGTGAACTTGGGTAGACGGAGAAGGAGCCGACGCCCGCGACGGCGTGGGCGATCTCGGGCGAGATGATCGACGCTGGCCACGATCTCCGTCAGCACTGTCCGCGTCACGGACGCGGCGGCCCACGCGGCCGACCGAGAGACGTGCATCGGGGTCACTTCCCTGAACACCGCTTTGACGAGAGAAGGCTTGAACGGC
Source organism: Streptomyces sp. NPDC005017 (assembly GCF_042873115.1). Lineage (NCBI taxonomy): Bacteria > Bacillati > Actinomycetota > Actinomycetes > Kitasatosporales > Streptomycetaceae > Streptomyces > Streptomyces sp. NPDC005017. The sequence continues at coordinate 75,122 of NZ_JBIALD010000006.1, forward strand.
GAGACATCCATGACCGAGGTGGTCTCAAGACCCCTGCGATCAGAGCGTGCGGACTGTACGGCCATCGGAAGAAACACTCCCTGCTGTCGGGTTGTCAGAGGCCCATGCTCCACCACGCAAGGACGCTCTTTGCGTCCCCCGTCCGGCTGCACCCCGTTCTCCCTGGCCCTGCCACCGAGGAGGTGCGGCCGGCGAAGCGACAGGCAGCTCTCTGCGGACCTTGCCGTCCCGCCAGTTGAGGACCCCTCGCCTCGGGACGCAGCCCAGCACCAAGTCCCTCACCCGGCGTCGGGGGTCAACCCTCGCGAACCGGCCTGGTATCCGGGACATCAGGACCTCGAACGCCTACGGCCAGCGGGCGAGGTCCACGCTGTGACCTGCGGCCACCGCTGATCCTCGGTCTTCACACCGAGGATCAGCGGTGGCGGTACTCGTCCGTCAGCCGTCCCCCGGCAAGATCGCGCCGTCCGACCGGAGCACCAGGTCGCGCTGATACCACGTGCCCTGCTCACCGTCGAGGTGGGCCGGGCCTGCCGGGCCGACAGGGACGAACCCGGCTTTGGTCAACACCGCCTGGGACGCGGCATTCCTGCGGGCGGTGGCCGCCCGCAGTGTGCGCAGCCCGTGCCGGGCCGCCGCCAGTCGGCACAGCTCCCGGACGGTCGCGGTCGCCACGCCACGGCCGGCGACATGCTGCGCGACCCGGTAGCCGAGTTCCGCGGTGTGGTCCTCGATGTCGATCAGGTTGAACCTGCCGAGTATCGAGTCGTCCTCGGCGACGAGCACGTGGAAGGCGCAGATGCCGGCCTCCTGCTCGGCCAGCAAGGCGTTGTACCGGTCTGTGAACTGGTCGAAGAAGTCGTCGCCGCGGTCTGGTACGGAGGCAGCGAAGTAGGCGCGGTTCGCCAGCTCGAAGGCCAGGACCGCCGGGGCATGTCCGGCACGCAGCCGCTTCAGCTCGGGCACTGCTCGACCCTACCCGGACAGCGGGCCGCGGCCAGCTGAGTTTCCGCAGCGTCGTTTCGTCGGCAACTTCACCTCACACACCACCTACCCCAACTGATCTTGCAAATGGCATTATTGAGGCGGCATACACGCCATGTCCTCATCTCCTCACCGAAAGCGTGAGCCTCCGTAGATGCGAATATCCCTCGGCGCGGCGCGCCGTACAGGTGGTGCGGTCGTGCTGTCCTTGGCCACGGCCGTGGCCGGGCTCGCCTTCCCGGCGACCGCGCACGCGGCCGTGTCCTGCCCGGCCGGCGTGTGGAAGGCCCAGTACTACGCCAACGCCACCCTCTCCGGCACTCCGAAGGCCACTGTCTGCGATACCGCCATCGCCGAGAACTACGGCTCCGGCGACCCCTCCGGCGTGACCCTGCCGAGCGACTACTTCGGCGTCCGCTGGACCACCACCCGTAACTTCGGCTCCGGCGGCCCCTTCGACCTGCGCGTCGCCGTCCAGGACGGCGCCCGCGTCTACGTCGACGGCCAACGCAGGATCGACCTGTGGCGCAACGTCAGCTCGACCCAGACGAAGACCGTCCGCCTCGCCCTGTCGGGCGGGACCCACACCCTGCGGGTGGACTTCGCCGCCATCACCGGCACCGCCAACATCTCCTTCTCCTACAGGCCGGTCGTCAGCTCCACGTACGACAAGATCGCCCCGCTGGCCCCGGGTGGCGTGAAGTCCAGCTACTCGGCGTCCACCCTCAAGACGAGCCTGACCTGGTCCCGCAACTACGAGATGGACCTGGCCGGCTACCGCGTCTACCGCCGCATCGCCGGCACCAGCGGCTGGAGCCTGCGCAACTCCACCCTGATCACGAGCACCGCCTTCACCGACGCTCCCCCGGCCACCGGCGCCTCCTACGAGTACGCCCTGCGCGCCGTCGACCGCTCCGGCAACGTCTCCGCGCTGTCCGCGGTGACGAGCGTCGTCAGCGCCGACAAGACGGCCCCCGCCGTACCCACCGGGCTCACGGCCACGTACGACCCGTCCGCCGGCGCCCGGCTCTCCTGGACCCCGGTGAGCGGGGCGAGCTCCTACGAGGCGCAGCGTGCCGTCGCACCCGAGGGGCCGTTCGCCCCGGTCAGCACGCTCCTGCAGAGCGCCGCCCTGACCGACCCGTCCGCCGCCGTGGGCACGACCTACTACTACCGCGTGCGGGCCAAGGACAGCGCGGGCAACGCCTCCGCGTACTCCGCGCCCGTCCAGCTCGACGCCACCGAGGCCAAGCCGCTGCCGCCGACGGCCGTCTCCGCCAACGGCTGGGCCGACCGCAACACCGTCGGCTGGACTTACGACGGTGACGCCTCCCACCGGTTCCACGTGTATGCCGCCGCGTCGGCGACCGGTCCGTGGACCCGGCTGACCGACACCCCGGTCACCGGACCCGCCCACGACGACTACGCGGCGCCCGTCGGCGAGGTCCGCTACTACCAGGTCAGGACGGTCACGGCTCTCGGTACGGAGTCGAACCCGTCAGGGACGGCCTCGGCCACCCGCACCGGCGACACCACCGCGCCGCACATGCCGTACGGCCTGGACGCGTGGGACGCCACGGACGGCGTGCACCTCAGCTGGACGCCCAACACCGACGACACGGACCACTACATCGTCATGCGCAAGCCGATGCTCGGCGCGTGGGAGGAGATCGCCACGGTGTGGGGCTCCACGTACGTGGACACCGGCACCCCGGCCGGCGTGCAGTACGGCTACACGGTCCGCGCCGTCGACGGGGCCGGCAACGTCTCCCGCATGCCCGAGCCCGGTTACGGCACCGTCTACGGCAAGCGCCTGCCCGTCTACGAGAAGCCGGCGGCGCCCGCCCAGGTCACCGCGACGGCCGACAACGGAAACGTCAAGGTGGAGTGGACCGCGAGTACGTCGACGGATGTGGCCGGCTACTACGTCTACCGCACGACCGCCGCGGACCCGACGACGGCCTACTCGGTCTCCCCGCTCATCACCGGGACGACGTTCACGAACGTGGACGTCCCCGCCGGCAAGACCTGGTACTACGTGGTGCGCGTCGTCAGCACGCACAGCCAGTGGTCCGACTACTCGCCGCTGGCCGAGGTCACCGTGCCCTGCCCGGTCATCACCGGACCGCCCACCCCGAAGATCACCGGGGGCGGCAGGGGCGCGGACTACGTCCAGCTCAACTGGGCGGTCGGAGCGTGCGACCAGGGTGCGACCGTCTCGTACAACGTCTACCGGTCCACGTCCAACGCCGACGTCTTCACTCCTGAGCGCCGCATCGCCACGGGTGTGACGGCACTGACGTACAAGGACGCCGGTCTGGCACGGGCGTACTACTACTACGTCGTCACCGCGGTGGCGGCCGACGGCACCGAATCGGCCCCGCAGGCCGTGCCGTTCGGGATTTCGATGATGGCGCCCTGACGCCCCGCTCCATCCCTCGGCCCCGTCGTCCGGACGCTTCGTGCTTCTGGACGGCGGGGCCTTGGCGTCGGAGGGCGGCGGTGCGGTCAAGGTGAGGGCACCGTCGTGACCCTGTGCGCGGCGTCGGCTTCGTCGGCGTGAGGTGAGCAACCGACAGGACTCGGTGACCTGCCGGAGCATGGCTTCGTGTATGCGAGGATCGCCCGCAGACACCTCCTCGTTCCCGCTCATGGGCGCCGGCTTCGGCGGTGACAACGCTGGAGCCGAAGCGGCACGGCCGACCATGACATGCTTCCAGCGGTTCGCCCACCGGGCCCTGCCGTTGATGTGCCGGGAGACCATCGGGACGCACTACGGGCCGGGACGCACTACGGGACTCGCGAACGCCCGCGCTGTCACGTGGTGCCATCTGCCGAAGTCCTTTTGCCGGGAGTGCAGATGCTCGACGAGATCACCGGGGAAGGCTTCGCCGCGTCATCGCGAGGCCGGTTGCGCGGTCTCGCGGCAGTCCAGCCGAGTGCGCGGTCGGAGGCCCACTGTTCCCGAACGTCCGGGGCTCAGGCGCGCTCGGCGGTGACGAGGGCGGGGTCGCACGTCCGCAGCCCTGTGACGTAGTTGCCGTTCGTTCCGTAGCCGGAGAAGGTCGCCCAGCCGTCGGGCTCGATGACGCGGCACGGAGCCCACTGGCCGTTCGTGTACTCGACCGTGACGGAGACGGTTTCGCCGCAGCCGTTGTGGACGTCGGTGTAGCGCCAGCTCTGGAAGTACTCCACGCACTCGGGAGCCGGCGATCCGGTGGCCGCCACCGCGGACGGGGCTGCGGTCAGGATCGTCAGGAGAGCCGCCGCGCTCATGGCGGCGAAGGCGAGGGGATGCGACATGCGTGTCGTGTGGTGTGCCATGTCCCGAATCCTCAGCCCTACACGGACCTTCACGCAACTTTCTGCAACTCTTTTCAGACATGGTCTCGTCGCTCGTAGTAAGAAGCAGGTGAACAGCCGTTTCGCGGACTGAAAGGCTTTGCACACCACCCGCACACCACAGCTGTAACCGAAGCAGGACTCCTGCCCGCGACCCGCCCGCTTCGTCGGCGATCGGCGGGTCCGCACAAACCATCGGCGCGCCCGGCCGCTTCAGCGGCCGGGCGCGCCGGCCTGTTCGACAGCGACCTGACAGCGCACTTTGGCGGGCTCTTTGCTTCGTTCGTGCGGGGGCAGGCTTCTTCAACCCGCCCCCGCTCGGGGCCTCTACCGGCTCCGGTAGGCACCGAGGCGCCAGAGCTTGAGGCTGCCGAGCCGGGATGCCTGGACTACGGACGATAGAGCCGGAACTGATCCCAGAGCCCCTGAACCGGGTCAGGCCGGCTGCCGGACCCGAGACACCGCCCCTGACCGCGTAGAGCAGGAGAAGCCCCGAGAAGATCCTGGTCGACGCCGGACACGCGACGGAGTCTGCCGAAGCGGGCACGACCCCCTTCGCGACCACCGCGTCGGTCCCCCGCACCATCCCAAGGGCGGGACGGCGTAGCGGTCTGCCACCCCTCCCCAGCCGGCCCGCCGCATTCCTCACTCTTGCACCCATAGTCGGTATTCGGCCACCGATAAACGAACTCCCTTGTTGCAAAAGGCACTTCCGTAACGGCCGTGTGCATGACATCTTGCGTCCATCATCTGTTTCGCACGACCCGGCCTGACCACCGGGTCTTCGGAGGACGCATTGATACCCCACAGATCCAGCCGACCTCGACGTACCCTCGTGCTGGCCGCCACGCTCGGCTCGGCGCTCGCCTTCGGGGCCCCCGCCGCGCTCGCCGGCACCGACCCCGTCTCCCCCTCCGGCTCCGCCGCTCCCGCCCCCGCGGCGGCGCCCCGGGCCGCGGCCCCCGCTTCCCAGAGTGCGAACTGGGTTGCCGGCACCCGCGCCTACCTCGTGATCACCGCCCCCGGTGACACCACGGCGGTCCGCAACGCGGTCACCGCCAACGGCGGAACGGTCTTCCAGTACTACGACGCGATCGGTGTCATCACCGCCCACTCCGCGTCCGCCTCCTTCGCCACCACCATGCGGGGCGTGAGCGGGGTTCAGCAGGTCGGCGCCACGCGCACCTCCGACGTCCCGGCGGACGCCTACAACCCGGCGCTGCCCGCCAACCCGGCCCAGTCCACGACCCCTTCGGGTGAGCCGGTCCGCGCCGACATGACCCAGATCAAGGCCGACCAGGCCTGGGCCGTCACCACGGGCTCCGCTTCCGTCAAGGTCGGCATCCTGGACACCGGTGTGGACGACCAGCACCAGGACCTGGCGCCGAACTTCAACGCCGCGGACTCCGCGTCCTGCGCGTACGGCAAGCCGGACACCCGTACGGGCGCCTGGCGCGACGTCGGCACCCACGGCACGCACGTGGCCGGTACGGTCGCGGCCGCCAAGAACGGCAAGGGCGTCATCGGCGTGGCCCCGGGCGTGAAGATCTCCTCGGTGCGCATCGCCGAGCCCGGCACCTCGCTCTTCTTCGCCGAGAACACCATCTGCGGCTTCATGTGGGCCGGTGACCACGGCTTCAAGGTCACCAACAACAGCTACTACACCGACCCGTGGCAGTTCAACTGCCCGGACAACGCCGACCAGGCCGCGATCATCGAGGGCGTCCGGCGCGCCCAGGAGTACGCGGAGGGCAAGGGCTCGCTCCAGGTCGCGGCGGCGGGCAACTCCAACATCGACCTGGCCAACAAGACGACCGACACCGAGAGCCCGAACGACTCGACGCCGGTCACCCGCACCATCACCAACGCCTGCCTGGACATCCCGACCGAGCTCCCGGGCGTGGTCACGGTCTCGGCGATGGGCACCACCGCGAAGGCCTCGTACTCCAACTACGGTCTGAACGTCATCGACGTCACGGCCCCGGGCGGAGACACCACCGGCATCTACAGCACCCTGCCCGGCGGCAAGTACGGCTCCAAGAGCGGCACTTCGATGGCCTCGCCGCACGTCGCCGGTGTGGCGGCGCTGCTGGCCAGCACCAACCCCGGCATCACCCCGGCGCAGCTGCGCGACAAGCTGGCCACGCAGGCCAACGACGTCGCCTGCCCGTCGGACAGCCGCTGCAAGGGCACCACGGCCAAGAACGGCTTCTTCGGCGAGGGTCAGGTCGACGCCCTCAAGGCCGTCGGCAGCACCCCGCCGCCCGGCAAGTACTTCGAGAACACCGCGGACTTCGCCATCGGTGACAACACGACCGTGGAGAGCCCGATCACCGTCAGCGGCGTGACCGGCAACGCCCCGGCCACCCTCAAGGTCGGTGTGAACATCGTCCACACCTACATCGGCGACCTCAAGGTCGACCTGATCGCCCCGGACGGCACCGTCTACACGGTCCACAACCGCTCGGGCGGCAGCACCGACAACATCAGCCAGGTCTACACCGTCAACGCCTCCTCCGAGGTCGCGGCCGGCACCTGGAAGCTCCGGGTCAACGACAACGCCGGCGGCGACACCGGCAGGATCGACTCCTGGAACGTCACCTTCTAAGGGGCGGCCACCGGAGCACTCAGCACTGCAGCACGTCGGGGACGACGTCGCCGTGCTGCCGAGGGGCCATCGGGGAGCAGTGCGACTGCTCCCCGATGGCCTCCCCCTGTTTCACGTACACGCGCCCGCATCCGCACCCAGGGTGCCCGATAGCGGGCCCAGCCCCGCCGACCGCGCACGCCGCGCAGCACGCACCACACCGCCACCGACGGCCAGGGCGTCCCGCTCGCGGCGTCGCTGACCGGTGGCAACCGCAACGACGCCGCCCAACCCCTCGCGAGCGGCGGCCGACCGGGCTCTCGCGCGAGGTTCACCCTGACATCGCATCGCGCAGCTTCGCGTCCAGCAGACTGGCGAGTTCCACGTCGCTGGGCTCCTCTCCGCTCTGCGGCTCGTCCTCGAAGAGGGGTTGCAGTGTGTCGGTGAGGATCTGGGTGAAGGGCCCGTAGAGAGGCGTGCGGGGGCGTTCCACCCCGTTTCTGAGCGCGGGCAGCAGAACGTCCCGGGCGTACCGGGGGCGGCCGGCCGCATCGCGCGGCGTACGATCGGCGCCCTCCCCGCTCGGGGAGGGCGACGGCGAGCCGGTGGACGGCGAGGCCGATGCGGAGGTGTCCCGCGCGTCGACGTGCCCGCAGACGAGGCTGTCGTCCAGGTACGCGGATTCACGGGTCGCCGCGAAACCGGCGTCCAGCAGGCAGCGTTGGCTGTCGGGGTCGGTGATGAACTTGATCAGATCGGCCGCTTCGCGGGCGTACGGCGAGGACGAGGTCACCGCCAGGTTCTGCCCGCCGAGCACCGCCTTGCCGGGCAGCGCGACCACGCCCAACTCCCGTTCGGAGAACTTCCGGTGGAGGGGCCCGTACGCGGACGGCCAGTGGCGCAGGAACGCGGTCCGGCCTGCCTCGAAGTGGCTCTGGGTGTGCTGCTCATCGGAGTCGTGGGCGTCGATGAGGGTGTAGGCCCGGCTGATGCGCCGCCGCAGTTCGGCCACTCCGGTCTCCAGGTCCTGCTCGGAGCCGGTGTAGCGGCCTCGCTCGTCGGTGAGTTCGAGTCCGTCGACGGCCGACGCGAACGCCTCGATCGTGTTGACGGTGCGGCCTTCACCGTCGAGCTGTGTGGTCCAGCCCGCCTCGTACCCCGGCGGCTCCTTCTGGCCGAGATGGGTGATCACGCTGCGCAGGTGCGCCCAGGTGACCTCGCCGGACGGGTCGGTGATCTGTGCCTGCGCGGCGGCGAGGAAGTCGCGCCGGTAGTACAGCAGCCCGACGTCACTGTTGAACGGAACGGCGTAGCGCCTGCCCCGCCACTTGGCCGTGGCGTCCACCGAAGGGATCAGGTCGTCCGGCTCGGCCACCGCGGTGTCGTCCAGCGGCGTGATCAACCCGGTCTCGGCGAACTCCGGTACCAAGGTGACGTCCAGGTTCACCACGTCGTACCGGGAGCTGCCGGACTGGAGTGCTCCGAGGATCTGGCTGCGCTGCTCGCGGGCGGAATCGGGCAGTTCCACGATCCGCGCCCTCGGTACCGATTTGCCCCGCTGGTCGTTCCAGGCCTCGACGAGCCGTCGGCGGATGTCGTTCTCGCCGGTGACGTCCAGTCCGCTGGCCACGACGATCTCGTCGTCGGCCCCGGGCGCGGACGAGTCGGAACCGTCGTCCGGACCGCCGGTGCAGGCGGCGAGGAGCAGCAGCGCGAGCGCCGCCGACGTCGCACCGATCCGTCGGCGCGCCCTCACGCGCTGTCCGGTCCGCATGGGCGTCCTTTCCGTCCGGCGCCAGGTGTCCAGGTCCTCATCCGTCCCCCATACCGGTGCGGGCGACCTCGTCGTGCAGGGCGGTGCCGAGGTCGTCGCCGGCGTCCAGGCAGCGTCCGCCGCTCGCTTCGGCGAGCATTGCGTCCACGCGGCTCGGGTCGCAGCCTCCGCCGTCCAGTGACACCACCGCGACCGGGATCCGTGCGGTGCGCGCCTTGGCCAGGACGGCGGCGCGGTCCGCGCCGGTCAGCCGGTTGTTGTCCTCGTCGTCGGTGATCAGGACGACGAGCTGTGGCCGGTCGTCCGCGCCGTCGCGGTCCGCCAGCTGCTCCAGCGCGGCCAGGAGGGCGCGGCGCGGGTCGGCCTCGGTGTCGTGCACCGTGGTGAGGTCGCCGTCGAGCAGGATCCGCTCGGCGTCGGCCTTCTTGTGCGGTCCGAGTGGCAGCAGCGGGGCGTACCCGTCGCCGGAGATGCCGTGCATCGCCCACACGCCGTACTCGTCCTTGTCGTCGGCGAGTGCGCCGAGAGCCTTCCGGACCAGACCGGGGCCGCCGCTCGACCCCTTCCACCGGGTGGCCATGGACCCGGAGCTGTCGAGCAGGAACAGCACCCGGCCCGGGCCGCTGGCAGTGCGGTACCGCAGCAGCGTGTCGGTCATCGTCTTCCCGACCGCGTCCGGCTGGGGACGCCCAGGGTCGGCGAGCATTCCCTCGGCGGGTTTCGCGGCGAGCAGGCGGTGTCCGGTGCCGGCGGAGCGGAAGCCCGCGGCGCCGAGGACGGCTTGGCCCTCCTCGCCGTACAGCCAGTCGCGGAACGACCGCACCGCCTCGTTCCGCCGGTCCTCGTCCCGGTCTGCGTCCTGCCAGCGCACGCGGACGAACGCCGGCCGGAGGGCGGGCACGTCGCGCGGGTACTCGGCGACCCGGGACACCCGCCGTACGGTGACGTTGCTGCAGGTGGTGCCGCTCTTGAGCAGGAACTCTGGTACGAGCGCCGCCGTGCGGCGGTCCACGCCGGTGTCCTCCAGCAGGTCGCACAGCAGCTCCGCGGCCGTCGGCGCGGGTGCCGCGGCCTGTGTGAGCCGCCGCTCGGCGTCGCGGGCACCGGTCCCGGTGGCGTACAGGGCCGTCGTGGCCAGCAGCGCGGAGTCCGTACGTTCCGGATCGGGGCGGCGGGTCTCGGCTTCCGGGAGGCGCTGTCCGAGGGCGCGGATCAGCTCCGCCAGCGGGCGTCCACTGCGTCGGGGAGCCTCGGTGGCGAGGCCCTCGGGGACGGCGAGCACGACGGGCGAGTACGCCAGCGGCTTCGGCTCCGGCTCCAGACGGGCGTACGAGCGCACGCGCCGGTCCTCGGTGACACGCCTGACGTCGGCCACGGTCGCGGGAATCCACACGTCCGGCTGCGGGCCGATGTCCCGCTGCGGATTCTCCCCCTCCGGGTGGGGTTCCTGCCACGGGTCCGTGTGCCTGTGCAGCGCGTCCACCGTCTCGGCGGCGCCCGCGCTGTAGACGGTGATGCCGAGGCGGTGGCAGCCGTCCTCCTTGTTCGCGTCCGAGTCGAGGAAGCGGGTCTTGGCCGCGGTGACCACCGGCTCCAGTTCGGGGTCGGTGAGGACGCGCAGCTCCAGCGGCGGCGCGCAGAGGCTGTCGTCGCCGAGCAGGCGGCTGATGCCGTAGCCGCCGCAGCCCGCGACGAGCACGGCGAGTGCCAGCAGCAGGCGGACGCGCGGCCGGATACGCCCCGCCCGTGCGGCGGCGGCCCGGACGGCGGCGAGGCGGCGGCCCCGCCTCCGAGGATGCGGCCCGGCTCGCCCGTCCTGAGGTGCGGGAGGCGCGTGCGTGGCGGTGCCGGCGCTCCGCAGGAGTAAGTCCTCACCGGGCTCCCACACGCCTTGCGGGTCCTGCCCGTCGTCGACCGCGGTGCGATGTCCTGCGGCGGCCATACGCTCCTTGAGCTGCGTGTACAGCGCGCCGAGCGACAGCTCCGCCTCCTTCTCGAGGATCTGTACCAGTTCCTCGGTGAACGGCGTGGCGCCGCTGCCGTCCCCGGCGTCGATGAGCCGGTTGGACTGCACGCTCATCAGGAGCAGCGTCTTGCGGCGCCTGAGGTGGTCGAACCGGTGCCAGATCGCCGCCGCGTTGCCCGCGTAGCAGCAGTCGAGGACGACGAGGACCCGCTCGGCGCGGCTGGCGACGAGTTGGGCCAGGATCTCGGTGAAGGGCACGGCGTTGGGGAAGGCGTCGTGCTGTCCCGCGACCACGCGCGCGTTGCTCATCTGGAGGAACAGCTCGTCGCCCGCCGCCGGGACGATGCCGTGCCCGGCGAAGTAGAACAGCAGCAGCCCGTCGGTCTCCTGTGCGGCGTGGCGCAGTGCCTCGTTGAACACGTCGTGGGGCGGCGAGGCGCACAGGGTGATGTGGCCCGCCTCGAACAGTCCGGTCCGGCGCAGTGCCTCGCGGAGCCGGAGGCGGTTGTGCAGGACGCCGGGGAGCTGGCCGGGCACGCCCTCCCGGTCGTCCGGCCGGACATGGTCGTACTCGGACACGCCGACCAGGAGCGCCCTGTTCGCCTTTCCGCGCGGGTCATAGCCGCTCATGGAGGGTCTATGTCTCGTCGGAGTCCAGTTCGCTGATCGCGGGGCGGGGCGGATCGCCGCTCTCCACCTGGCGGCGGTTGGCCAGCCATGCCTTCACCGCCCGTTGCACGTGCTCGAGCAGCGCCGTGACGGTCACCGTGGCCGTGGAACCGACGATCACCAGCACGATCTCCGTGCCGAATCCCATGTGCCGGCGGCCGTCGGGCTGATCGGTGCGATGCCGTTCCTCGACCGTCACCTGGTGCGCGCCTATCAGCTCCGCCAGCGGCTGTTCCTGCTCCAGCCACTTCTTCAGAGCGCTGACGTCACCGCCGCCGCCCCCGTCCAACCGGACCCGTACGCCCGTGCCGGCCACTGCTTCCCCCTCAGTCATGACTTCATCCTGGCATCAGTCCCAGGGAGCGCGGAAGGGCTCACACGCGCCTCCTCTCGGCGTGTGCCCCGCCGATCCCACGCCGCTCCGCGCCCCCGTGCGCCTGCCTGTGCCGCGTCTCGGGCCCGGCGGCATCGGCATCCTCTGCGCGCGGTCCGGAGCGCGGGCCGGCTGGAGCCAGAGATTCCCGCGAGTCGGGTCGTGCCCCCTTCTCCCGCCTTGGTGATGGTCGGGCGCGTTGAGCGAGGACGATGAGGTGGAGCGTGCCGGCGGTACGAAACCTTGAAGCGGCACGCGATCGATGAGCACGCGGCTGTCCTGAACCGCTCTCTTGCCAGAACGATTTGACGACCAGCCAGTTAGAGGAGAGCCACGGGCACGCGAACGCAGCGGCGACCTGCCACAGGCAGCAGCGCGCAGGGGCCGCAGCGAGAGGTTCCTGTCGCGAGGACTGAACGCCCTGGACGGAAACGGCCGCCCGAGACCGGCCGGAAGTTCGTCGGCCTTGCGATCAACAGTCCGGGCGTCGAGACAGGCTCGGTGCGGGCCAGGCTGGGTTCCACCGCCAGCCGGCCCACGCGACGGCGTCCGCGAAAGGACCGGAGCGTTCCTCGATCATCGACAGGGCCTGGGCGCGAGCGGCGTCCACGGCCCGGTGTTCGGTGTCGGTGACGATGCCGAGCCGTCGCACGTGGCTGTACTCGTCTTCGTCCTTCCAGGTGAAGGTGCTCAGGTCGGGATCCACGACCAGGTCCACGACGAGGTCGAAGGTGTCGAACCCGTCCGCCGTACGGCGGGTGGGATGCTCGAAGTTGATGTACCAGTTGCGCAGTCCGGCCGGTGTGTAGAAGGCGTTGACGCTGAACCATGCGCTCGCAGGCTTCCACAGCAGCAGCTCGGTCTCCTGCCACACCCCGTACGCCAGCTGCCACTGGCCCTTGGACATCGCGTCGAACGCCTCGATGCGCACCGACCTGTCGCCATCGGCACGGGCCTTGGCGTACAGGGCGGGCCGGCGGGTCTCGGCTCCCGGCGGGCAGGCGGCCACCAGTGCCTGACCGGTGTCGGACACGACACGCAGCGCGTGCTCGCTCCACACACGGCCGGAGTGGTGCACGTCGCGCCGTACGACCGCCTGCCCCCTCTCGAAGCTGCGCACCCGTCCCCCTTCGCCACGGCCAGGCTGTCCGGCGCCGGCATCCAGCCCAGCGGCAACCAGGCGGCCTGGCAAGCCCCCGTAGAGGGGAGCTTGAGGGGGCCCTTTGACCTGGCCACCCCAGGTCGGCGCGTCCCCGGAAGATGGCGTGGACGGCTTCGTTCACTTCAAGCTCGACAGATGGCTCGACAACACCCGACGCAGAGCAGCCGGGCTCACCGAGCAGCGCCGCGACGACCGCAGTGCGCGGTCGTGATCAGTGTGTCCGCCTCGGCATGCCGCCGCCGACGCGACTCCCCCGCGGTCGGGCAGACGCCTTGACGCACCCGTACTGTCGGATCGCGCCGGAACGGGTACGAACGCGCGGCACTTGCGTACGAACCCGACCGCTTCGCGTGCCGGACGAGATCAGAGTCCTGCCGATGAGGTCACGATGCCGCGATGCTGATGCCGTGACGCCTCGTTCCTGGCACTGTCTGCTGGTCAGGACGACCGAGTTGCCCGCAGGGCAATCGACCACCAGCGCGAGCGGGGCAAATGGCAGAACAGGCAGGCCGCGATCCGGCGGATCGGGGCGGCAGGGGGCGGTCGCCGCAGGTGGAGCTCTGGTGCACGCACATGCGGGCGCTGGTGATCCAGACCTTCGGCACGCAGAAGAAGGCAGCGGCGCACATGGGCAGGAGCGAGACGTGGCTGTCGCGGAACTTGAACGCCCGGGACGACGAAGGCAACACCCGCATGCCCGGCCGGAAGTTCGTCGACGTTGTCCTGGCAGCGTGCCAGGTCAGCGGCGAACAACGTGACCGGACCCGGGACCTGTACATGGAGGCACTGGCCTCTGTCGATGAGGCCCGGCATGCCGGCTACCGGGCCGCCGACCGGGCCGCAGCCGCGGAGAACCGCTGCGAGCAAGCACTCAGAACACTGGACGGCCTTCGCGCGCGCTTTGCGCTGCAAGCTGAGCAGCATGCGCGCGAGCTGGCCCGTCTGGAGAGCGGGATGGAGCGGCGGGAGGGGGTGAGGGTGGGGGATGTGGCCGCCGCGGCAAGGGAGCTTGAGCGGAAGAGGGCTGGGGAGCTGGCCGCAGCGCAGAAGCGGGAGCGGCAATGGGCTGAGGAGCTGGCCACGGCACGGGCCAGGATCAGCGAGCGAAGCGAACAGCTCTCCGCCGAGCGCCAGGGTCGCCGGGTGGACCGGGCGACGATCGAGGCTTTGCGCGGTGAGCTGGTGAAGGCGCACTCCACGATCGAGGCGCTGCACGGCGAGCTGACGGAGGCGCGCACGGCGGCGCCGAGGCAGGAGCCGTGGCGGCATGAGCGGGAGGAGGCCGTTCTGGCCGAGGCGATCGCGGTCACCGAACAGGCCCTGGCCGCGGAGAGGGAACGCGCCGAGACCGACCAGACGCCCGCGCTCGGGGAGGAGACGGACCGCCGGAAACCCCCGACCGGGCGCATCCTCATCACCAGCGGCGCGGGCTTCGTCCTCATGGTGCTGAGTGCCCTCGTCGCAGTGGCCACCGACGCGCAGTCCAAGGCCGCTGCCGACCTGGACTGGGCTGTCATCGATGCGCTCAGGGGCAATGCCGTCGCGGGCGGTGCCGCCACGCTGGCCTTCTTCGTCGGCTGCTCGGTGTGGCTGTGCGGGCTGCTGGCCCTGGTCGTCCGCAACGACCTCCACACCGGCGAGACAAGCGTCGACGACGTCCTCTCCACCTGGATCTGACCCGGCCACGGGCCTGTCCCGGCCCCGTCGGCCGGAACAGGCCCGCCGTCCTCGCTGGTTGCCTGCCGCCGCAACACCCGCGGCCGCACAGTGAGCGAAGAATTGCGGAACTTGCGTGACCCCGGACCCTCTTCCGGCAATCGGCCACCGGCCCGGACAGTGGCAACAAGCCGCCACAGCCGCTCCAGCCCAGCGGAGCCAGAGCAGCGTGCGGCGTCCACCGCGCCCGGCCCCGCCGCGTGCCCGAAAAGCCAGAGGAAACCTGTGACCGTCCTTGCCATGCTCACCGTGCTCACCGCGCTGCTCCTGGCCGTCATCGGCCTCACCCTCGCCGGCGGACTCGGCTACCTCGCCTACCGCCACCCAGGCCTGCGACAGCCGATCGGAATCGCCCTGACCGCCCTCGGCGTCTTCACCGCGATCGTCATCGGCCTCCTCCAGAGCGTGAACCCATGACCCGCCGCAAGCCCAACGGAAGCGCGTCCATCAGACCGCCCGCACACCCCCGGCACCGCCCAGACCCGGCGCCACCCCGTTGTGGAAGTCCTTGGCGCATGGGGTCTGGCGTCCAAGAGGGGTTTCCATGTCAGTAGGCCTGTGCATGATCGGCGCAACACCTTCGTCAAAAGCCGCGATCTGCAAAGTCGCCTCGCGGCGCACCTGCTCGATTCGACATTCGGGCTTACGTCTTCCACGGCACGGTGACCGTCACCGAGATCCGGCTCCGGCCCTGCGTCCGTCCCTTCTGCTTCCGATTCTCAGATCGCCGTCGGAGTCGACATCCGCCACGACCGGGAGGGCGCCCCCGCCGGGCGCGAGGTCGACGGGCTCCGAACTGAAGCGTTCGGGTCCGTCTACGCCCCGGAAGACCTGGATCCACGCGCCGGCCGCAGGACGGCCCTCGATCCTGACGACAGGCTCCAGCGACTCTCCGGCGGTCACCAGGTCCTTGCGACCGTCCCCGTCGAAGTCGACCAGCACGACACGGTGGTAGAAGAGGGCCGAGCTGCCCGGCGTCACGATGTCATGCCGCTTCCAGACGCCACCGGGGCGGTGCTCCCACCAGGTGAGGGACCCGCACAGTTGCGTGCAGCGGATGAAACCGCCCGGCACCACCACGTCGCGGTCAGCGTCGCGGTCGACGTCCGCGACAGCAGGCTCGTTGGGAAAGGGAATCGCCGCGTCAGTGTCGAACACCAGGCGTTTCGACCAGGTGCCGACGTCCCTGCCGCTCTGCTGGTACAGGGCCAGCCTGCCGGCCGCCGGTGGGATGGGCGGCCCTCCCAGGAGGGGCTGGAAGTGACCGAATCCCGTCACGAGGAGTTCCCGCCGGTTGTCGCCCACAACGTCGCTCGCCACGGCGAAGGCCGCGCCTGGCAGCGACGCATCGACCGTGTGCGGGGAGAACGACGCCTGCGCGGGAGCCCCCTGGTGAGGCATCGGCGGGGAGGGCCGCGGCTAGCGCAGTCAGGGCGATGATCAGGGCCGTCGCCGGGCGCGTCAGTCTGGACAAGGAGCCCCCTTCGTCAATGTTGCGTGCATGACATAACGCGAGCTGAAGTCCGGTACTCGAAGGAAGGCCGAAGACGGCGCCGGGACGGCACATGGATCACGCCAAGGCGGAACGAGCGCCCCACCCGGGCTCGTGCGCTGCTGCGGCGACGGCACGCCGACAGCTCGGCGGAAGGTGCCGGGCATGCTCGAAGACCCCGGGCGCTGCTCGACATCGACCGCTGGGCCTCGTTCCGGCGGAGCGCAGCACGCCGCAGAGGCAGGGCGGCAGCGTAGCCGCACGCCGGAGCCGGGGGCGTCGACCTCACGGCGGCTCACCGGGGGTGTGCCGACGGCGCGCCCCCGGTGAGCCGCCGGCACTGGATCAGGGGCCGGCGAGTGTCAGCCCGCGGTGCGCATGCCTCGCCGGTGACTCAGCGGCTCGCGTTGAGCTCTGTGACGATCGACGCGGGCGTGTGCCCGCTGCCGTCGGACAGGCGGTGGAAGTCGACGGAGACGAAGTTCGGTTCGCGGCCTCCGGTAGCGGTCCGGCACTGGTCGGCGATGCGGTTCCTCAGTTTGGCGCCGTTGTCCTGGGCCGCGGTCAGGACGGTGGGCACGTTGCGGTGGTGGCTCATCGTGAACAGACGCCGGAATCCGGGCTCTTGGCGGTTCAGCGGGACGTCGGCCCAGCGGCTGACACAGGTGAGGTCGTTGCCCAGGTCTCCGAGGCTCCAGAAGTTGCTCACGGTCCAGGACTTGTCGTACATGACGCCCAGGTGCTCGCGGTCGGGGCGGTCGGAGAAGATCAGCAGCCGCTTGCCGGAGGTGACGAGGTC
This sequence comes from Streptomyces sp. NPDC005017, assembly GCF_042873115.1. Classification (NCBI taxonomy): domain Bacteria; kingdom Bacillati; phylum Actinomycetota; class Actinomycetes; order Kitasatosporales; family Streptomycetaceae; genus Streptomyces; species Streptomyces sp. NPDC005017. The sequence goes on from NZ_JBIALD010000006.1 coordinate 91,986, forward strand.
GGCCACCTTCGGCCAGCCGTTCTGCCGGACGCCCCAGTCGTCGGGGCGGAGCAGCATCTCCTGCAGTCCCCTGACCCGGCTGAGGGAATGGCGCAGTTGGTCGGCGCTGACGTAGTCCTCGAGGAAGACGGAGACGACTTCCTGCGGGTGCGAGGCGAGGAAGTCGACAACGGTCTGCATCGTCCCGTGGAACGTCTGCCGGGGCAGGGCGTACGTGACGCCGGCGAACGTCTTGCAGTCGCCGTGGCACAGGTACACGTCGCTGGGATAGCAGTCGCTGCCGAAGCTGATGACGCAGAGCCAGGTGCTGCGTTCGTACCAGTGCGTGTCCAGGCTCAGGCCTCGGACGCCGTTGTCGAGCTGGGCGCGTACGGACTCCGACTGGTTCGCCGAACTCCAGCGGGAGTCGCCGTAGTTGGTGAAGGCGTTGTGGGTGGTGAGGAAGGAGACCTCGTCGACTCGGCGGTCCCCCCAGCGGGCCACGGCTGCCGCGGACGGGGAGGACCCGGCTCGGACGGACTCTGCGGGCGCGGACGGAGGAGAGGGGGCGGCGGCCGCGGCGCTCGCGAAGCCCAGCAGGGCGAGCAGGAGAAGGAGTACGAGGGAGCGCTGACGCGCCCTGTGTGACATGCGCATGCCCGAGTCCGTCATGGGCGGAGGGTAGCGTGCGGAGCGTGAATCCGCCCGTACGCGGACGCGCATGACCGGATTCATGCGCCCGGTCGCCCAGGCCTGCCGGGATCCGGCGCCATCCCCGTGGGCGCAGAGTACGGAGACTGACTGGCTGATCGGCTGCGTCAGCCCTGTTCCTTCGCATCCGGGCCGTCGCCGCGCACGGCGGGGCCCACCTCGCCCGTCGCGCCCCCACCGTGACCGCCCCGAACCGGTCCTGAACTGCGGAATCAAGCGCTCCGGCGCTGTTGCGAAGCAGTGACGAACCGCCTATGGATCATGGATGAAGCTGGAGTGAAGATAGGTGCACCGCCGACCGCCGGGGGGACTCGGACAACCGGGAACCAGTCGGCAGCGGGTCGCCTTTCGCACATCGCCCTTCCGTCGCGTCCAGTGATTCCTTGGGGGAAGTCCACCATGTCCGCTCGTCTCGCCGCAGCCCGCCGTACCCGTACCGTGGCCGCGGCCGCCGTGGTCGCCGCCGTCTCCGGTACCGCCTTCGTCCCGGCCTCCGCGAACGCCGCGGAGGGAACGGGCAAGCCCCTCACCATGACGCTCGGCGCTCCCGCCCCCGACAGCACGCTCGAGCGCGGCAAGGCCACCCGGTCCATGACGCTGACGGTCACCAACTCCTCGGACAAGGCACAGGACTTCAAGGCGTGGCTGCCCGGCACGGCCGAGGGACCGAGCCCGATGCTGAAGGACTCGGTCGTCTTCGACGTCACCGCGGTCGACGCCCCGGCCACCAAGTCCGCGACGGGCCGTCAGGACGGCCAGTGGCAGGGCCTGTTCTTCCCTGTCTCCGGCACCGCCTCCTCCGTCTTCTCCGTGCCGGCGCACGAGGAGTTCACCTGGAAGGTCACCTTCGGGCTGGGCACCCGATACCCCACGAACGACGGCGACTTCACCCTCACCGCCCAGCCGCTGGGCGGCAACGTCACGGCGGACCCGGCCCGCAACACCGTGGTCTTCGACACCGAGCCGGCGATCGAGCCGGGCTCCCTGGAGGTCAGGCTGGATCCGACCGCCGGCGTCGTCCTGCGCCCGGGCGAGCGCGCCGCGATGGCGCTGTCCACCCTCGCCACCGGCCCCGGAGAGTTCCCCGCCGAGATCGACCGCACCCTGGTGATCGATGCGGGCGAGGACATGGACTTCGGCCTGGAGGCCAAAGTCGGCGGCAAGACCGTGAAGCTCGCTGAGTCCACCCCCAACCGCTTCGAACTGCCCGCTCTCCCCAAGGGCTTCGGCTCCGCGGCGGGCAGGGACATCCTTGAGCTGAACCTCTCCCTGGACAAGGGCTCCAAGGTCGCGAAGGAGAGCCAGGTACGGCTCCACGCGCTGTACGAGATGGAGGAAGGGCAGCCGTTCGTCGACTCCCTCGCCGATGCCCGGATCCGCCCGGCACAGGTTTCCACCGGCTCGCCGTCACCCTCGACGTCTCCGACCACGCAGCCGTCCTCGACCCCGTCCGGCTCCGCGTCCACCGGCACGACCGCGAGCCCGTCCGCCTCCGCGACCGCGGCGACGACCGGCGGGGCCTCGGGCGGTACGACCGCCAACGGTGCTCTCGCCTCCACCGGCTCCGGCGCCGGCCTGTACGCCACCGCCGCAGGTGTCCTGCTCGCGCTCGGCTTCGCGGCCGTCTCACTCGTCAGGCGCCGTCGCTCCACCGCCGTCTGACGCCGAACACACGCGAGGGGCCCGGAGGTTCACACACCTTCGGGCCCTCCCCATGGCGCCGTGTGCCGAGCATCCGGTCGCTGCCGCTCCCGGCCTCGACGCCACCCCTCCGGGATCTGCGGCCCGGATCACGCCGCAGCAGCGCGGAACGCACTGGGGCTCACGCCCTTGTGACGCTTGAAGGCGGCGCTGAAACCGAAGGCGTCGGCGTAACCCACGGTCTTCGCGATCTGCGCGAGGCTGAGGTCAGTGTCCGCGAGGAGTGCCTCGGCGTCGTCCATACGGCACTCGGTGAGGTAGGCGAGGGGTGGAGGGCCCATCAGCTCGGTGAAGCGTCTGGCGAACAGCGCCCGGGAGACGCCGGCTTGCGCGGCCAGCGACGCGACCGTCCAGGTATCGGCGGGCCGGCCGTGGAAGGCGTGCAGGGCGGGCGCGAGGACCGGGTCGGCGAGGCCGCGGTACCAGCTCGGAGCGTCGGCGCCCGCCTGGTCGAACCAGGTCCGCAGCGTGCACACCAGAGCCCAGTCGAGAAGCCGGTCCATCAGCGCCTGCGAACCTGATGAGAACCGGGCGGCGTCGGCGGCGGAGCTCTCCAGCCAGGCGCAGACCTCGGCGTCCTCGGTGACCACCAGGACGGGCGGCAGCGCGCGCAGGAGCCGTTCGTGGCGATGGCCCGAGGCACGGTAGGCACCCACGACGAGCGCCGTGGCCCCACCCTGGTCGGCGCCCCAGTGAATGCCGCCGAGTTCCCGGCCCGAGCACGGGGCTTCTGGGGTGAAGCAGTTGATCTCGTACTCCGCGTGGGGGCGGTGGACGGCGCCGGGCTCGTCCGCGAGAAGGAACGGCGCGGGGCCGCGCACGATGGCCGTGTCGCCCGCGGCGATCACGCGCTCGGTGCCGTCGGGCAGCAACAGGGTGCCGCCCCCGCGCAGCACGGTGACCATGGTGAGCGGTGCGCCGTCGGCGAAACGGATGGTCCAGGGCGCCGTCAGGACGGCATGGCTCACGACCGAGCCCTCGGCGCGGATGCCGCTCAGCAGTGAACTCAAGGGATCCATACGGGAATCGTAGACGGTCTCCTATGCTTCGGAGACCTTCTCCCATGGATCATCTACGCGGCCGCGGCTGTACTGGACCCACCGAACACATCGAGCCCCATCGGGAGACACTGTGCCGCAGCACGGCAGTGACACCAGGACAGCCCTCGTGGTCGTCGCGCACCACCGTAGCGATTCCCTCACCGCGCACACCGCCCGCCGGGCGGCCGCCCGGCTCGAGACCGCCGGATACCGCGTCGACCTGCTCGACCTGCACGCCGAGGGGTTCGACCCTCGGATGAACGTGGAGGACCAGCCGGACTGGGGCAACCGGGAGAAGACGTACTCGCAGGAGACGCACACTCATATGCGGCGCATCCTCGCCGCCGACGTCGTCGTCGCCGTCTTCCCCGTGTACTGGCAGAGCGTGCCCGCCGTCCTCAAGGGATGGATCGACCGCGTGTGGAACTACGGGTTCGCCTACGGCCGCAGCAGGCCCCGCCTGGCCGGCAAGCGCATGCTCTGGCTCGGCCTGGCCGGCGCCACCTCCGACGATCCCGTCGCACAGGGGATGCAGGCCGTCCTCGAAGCCAACCTGAGTGCGGGCATCGCCTCGTACTGCGGGTTCTCGCACTCCTCCGTGGGCCTGCTCCTCGACGCCGAGGAGCGACCGCAGCGCGTCGACGCCGAAGGGAACCTGCTCGTCGGCGACGCGGTCGCCGGGACCGAACGGGAGGCCCAGTACGCCGACTTCGACCGCCGGACCCTGAAGTTCGTGGACGAGTTCCTCGCGAACGAACCGGTCGCGGCCTGAAGGCACCCATGCCGCTCGGGCCGACCGGCAGTACGCCGGTCGGCCCGAGCGGCGGCACGGCGACGGCCAGCACCGTCCGGCCCTGCCAGACACCGCATAGCCAGCCCGCATCCCTCGCTGCGCGGTCCGAAGAGCAGCTTGTCGGCGTGCTTCCAGGACATCGGAACGGTGACCGTCAGGTCGCTGGTCGCCTTCGTGCAGGTCCGGTCCTCGTGGTCGAACGTGACAGGTCGAGGACACGGTCCAGGTGACGCGCCACCACGAAGGCGTGCTTTCCACAACAGGCCTTCATGGCAAACGTTCTCGCCGCATTCCGAGGCTGGCCACAGAAGGAGGACGGCAGCGGGGACGGCTGCTTCCTCACCCGTGGCCGACCTGGTCTGCGTGCCGCCGTTCAGCCGGTCGGGGCCTGCCAGGGCTGGAACCACGGGTCGGGCCACTGTTCGGCTGCGGCCATCAAGGGGAACAGGGTGGCGCCGTCGATGCTCTCGTGGATGATGTCGGCGTGACCGCCGTGCCGGGAGGTCTCCTCGATCAGGTGCAGCAGCACCCAGCGGACGGACCAGTTCCTCACGTCGGCGGGGAACCATGGCAGCCCCTGTGGGACCGGCACGGCCTGGCCGAGATCGGCGATTCCGGCGATCACCGCGTCGGTCTCCCGGGCCGCGGCCTCGTACTGGTCGAGCACGTCCGCCAGCGTCTCCTCCACGGCGAGCACGAACTCGGCGGAGTCGCTCTCGTCCGCCGTCCGCCGCGGGCCGCGTTGCCGCTGGAGGATCAGGTCCGTCCAGCCGGCCTCGCAGCGGGCGGCGTGCTTGATGAGACCGCCGATGCTCAGTTCACTGGCGGTGGGCGTCGCCCTTGCCTGATCGTCCGTCAGGCCGTGGGCCGTGGCGCGCAGAGCCTGGCGCTGCTGGGTGAGGTAGGCGAGCAGGCCTTCGCGCTCGTCGGCGATCGGCGGTACGTGTGCGGGCATGCGGCTGACCCTCCCTCCTTGAGAAGAGGCAGTCAAGCCCTCTCATGAAAAGAGTTTCACCTCCTTGCGCAAACCGGGGGACGCGCTGCCGCCCGGGCACACCGAGCCCCCTATCACCCATCAGAAATCGCCCGCATCGCTGACAGTCGGCTTCCCACTCGACGTCCACCGGGGCCACGACCGGCCGAGCCGGTCCCGGAGTCGAGGATCAGATCGGTCGGTCTGTATACGAAAATCAAGAGCAGCCGTAGAGTTCGAGTGAAACTTGCTGCAAGCAATTGCGTCGCGAGAGAGGCCAGTCATGCCGAGAGTCGTCCCGCCCGTCGCCGATGAGCGCACAGCGCTGACCGCGTACCTGGCCCATCAGCGGCGCGCGCTGCGGGCCACCGCCTACGGTCTGACCGACGAGCAGGCTCGCACGGCTGCCTCCGCCAGCCGGCTGAGCATCGGCGGGCTGATCAAGCACGCCGCACGCTGCGAAGGCTTCTGGACCGACCTCGTCGTTCAGCGGCGACACGGGACGCGGCACAGGGCGGACGAGTCGGGCGGGGACGAATTCCAGCTCGCCCCGGAGGAGAGCCTGGCCGAGGCCCTGGCCGCGTACGCAGCGGCGGCCGAGCGGACTGACGCGGTGATCGCCGGAATACCGGACCTCGGGCAGGCCGTTCCTGTGCCGCAGGGGGCTCCATGGGTCCCCGCAGAGGTCAAGGAGTGGTCGGTCCGCTGGGTCCTGCTGCACTTGATCGAGGAGACGGCACGGCACGGTGGTCACGCCGACGTCATCCGCGAGACCATCGACGGCGCGACCTTCGACCCGCTGCTCGCCGCGGCCGAGGCGTGGCCCGATCCCTGGGTCCAGCCGTGGGAGGCCGCATCTCCGAGGGTCGGTTGACAGCACCTTGGGGCAGCCCGCCGCCGGGCGCCCCAGAGGGCTCCCGGCGGCGACCGCACACGCCGTCAGTTCGACGTGATGCTGGCGTCCTTGGTGCGAGAAGGGAAGGTCGTTCTCCCTGGGATACCGAACGGTGTCAGCCGATGAGGCTGCGCAGGACGGGCACACTGCCTCCGGCGCCGAGCAGGCCCGCGAGGACCGCGTCGGCGGCCGACGTACCGCCGAGGTAGGTGAGGCCTCCGACGACCAGGCCGATGTCCAGGGCCGTCAGGAGGTTGACATCCTCCCCGTCCTAAGGGGCGGGGTTTCCCGCCTGGCTGCCGGTGGTGACCGGCTGGGCCTTCGGGTGGGTTCCCCGTTCGACGGGCCGTGCCCGGGACGGATTGCCACCCCGGGACTGACCGGCCCTCCAGGGGCGTTTAGCCTCTCCGCCTGCCCGGCGGCGAGGATCACACGCGACGCATTGAGGTCACGATCATGCTCGGTACCGCAGCCCCCGCACCGCCAGACGCGCACGTGCAGCGGCTTCCTCCCGTCCACGGCCCAGCACACCGAGCACGTCCGCGAGGAAGGCAGCCAGCGGGAGACGACACCGACGTGCCGGCCGTGGCGGGCCGCCTTCTCCTGCAGCACCCGGCGGAACAGGCCCCACGCGGCGTCGTGCACGGACTTCGCCAGGCGGGTGCGGGCGAGGCCGGAGACCGCCAGGTCCTCGAGGTAGACCGCTTGATTGTCGCGGATCAGCCCCGAAGCCCTCTGGTGGCACCAGTCCCAGCGCGCATCTGCCACCCGGGCATGCGCCCGGGCGACCCTCACCCGGGCCTTCGCCCGGTTCCTCGACCCCTTCTGCTTGCGGCTCAGCACCTGCTGCGCCTTTTTCAGCCGGCGCTCGGCGCGCCGCAGGAAGCGGGGATTGCCGATCACCTGCCCGTCGGACAGCACCGCGTAGTGCGTCAGCCCCAGGTCGATACCGACCGAGCTCACCTCAACCTGACGCCCGTCAAGCCGACTTGGCGCTTCCGTGCGCCCCTTGTCGACCCTCGGAACGCCTGGCAGCATTCGCGCTGTTCGTAGGCCAACTCATGACAGAGCGGACCATGCCGCGTCGGTCGATGCCACCTGACGCGATGGCCGGGGGGACCGATGCCGACGAAGAAGCACGCCCACACCGATTTCGCACCATGGGTGACAGCCACCCGCTCCGGACCAGGCCGCCCCGGACGATTCGTCTCCGCGTTACTGCCGCTGCTCCTGATCGCCACGGCCGTCACGGTTCTGGGTGCCGGGCCGGCCGCCGGTGCGGACACCGTCTGCCGGGTCGCCTTCACCGTGACCACCGGCCAGGACGGTCTGCGCGACGACTCGGAGGAAAGGATCTCCCTCGGCGGCCAGCCGGTCCTGTTCGAGGATCACGACGGCGACTTCACACTGGACGACCCGCAGCCCCGACGATCCGGAGGCACGGGCGACCGGTCCCGTGCCACGTTCGTCTGGGACGGCCGACTGGACCCCTGCGTACCGCGGGAAACCCTCGCCCAGGGATTCGAGTTCCGCCACCACACCGTCGGGTTCCCCGAGAACGACGTGGACAACTGGGATCTGCGCGGCCTGGAGATCGTCGACCGCGACACCGGCGAGGTCTACTACCGCCAGGACCCCTACGGCGGAGCAGGTCAGCGCATCCACCGGTTCGACGCCCTCGGTGGGGTGTTCAACACCAACGACGTACCGAGCCAACCCACGCAGGGCGAGACCGCCCCGAACGCGGTGTGCCGCATCTCCGTCACGGTGTTCAGCGGCAACGACGGACTGCGGGACGACTCCGCCGAGGAGCTCCGTCTGGGCAGGCACAAGCTGCAGTTCGACGACCCCGACGGCAATCTGGAAACCGGCCCCGGCGGCCGGACCCGGCACCACGGCGGCACGGGCGACACTCGCTACGCCACGTACCTGTGGCACGGCGAGTTCGTACCCGACACCGCCGCCGATCCGCCGCCGACCGAGCCCTGCGCACCGAACGCAGACCTGGTGAACGGCTTCCGCCTGGAGCACTTCGCCGGCCACGACTGGCCCAACGCCCCGGACGACTGGGACATCCTCGGCATCAAGGTCGTCAACCGGGACAACGGCGTCGTCTACGCGGACCTGGACCCCTACCACGGCAGGAGATGGCGGTTCGACGACGATCCGGCGGCCTCGAACGGGCCCGTCTTCGTCTTCGGCGCCCGGCCGTCACTCACGCCCCGATGGGCCTACGCATACGTGGACAAGGCCACCACCACCGAGGCACCGATCGGCGTGGAGACCGCCCTGCACCCGGGATGGAACTGGAGCACGGGCCGGCTCGACCCGGCCAACCCGGTCAGGCAGGCCACCGTCACCCACACCGGCACCGGTGAGTACCTGGTCCGGCTGCCGGACGCCGGATCGACGACGGGCATCGCGCACGCCACCGCCTACCGCACCATCTACCGCGGCAGAACCTGCGCGATCAGCGACTACCAGCCGTCCGGTCCCGACGAACTCGTCCGCGTCCGGTGCTTCAACGAGACGGGCGCACCGGCCGACTGGTGGTTCACCGTGTTCTTCGCGGCACCGACGGCGAACACCCCCGGTTACGCGACCATCCGGAACGAAACGGCCACAGGCACCGGCACGGTCGTGAACACGGGCACCTTCAACTCCGCGGGGCGCGACAACCGAGTCCACCGCGACGGTCCGGGCCGCTACCGTGCGGTGCTGAGCGGGCAGGCGTTCACGGCCGGCACCGGACACGTGCAGATCACCCCCTACGGCACCAGCACGCCCGCCCACTGCCACGCGAGCCACGGCACGGCGGTCGCGGACACCCTGGAGATCCCGATCACCTGCTACGCCATCGGAACCTCCTCCCCCGCCACGCCCACGGACTCCCGGTGGGTGTTGTCGTACACGGACGGAGTCGGCCTGCACGGCGACACCACCGTCACCGCCGCGTACGCGGCCACCACCGGTGACCCCGCCGCCCCGGGCATCGACCAGGCACACTCCTTCAGCACACCGGGCGAGGTGCCGACCGTCGCCCGTCTCGGCCTCGGCTGGTACCGGGTCACCTGGAACACCGTCGGCAAGCTGGGCGGCAACGTCCAGGTGGCCGCGAAGGACGCGAACGGCGCGTACTGCCATCTCGGCAACATCGGTGACTACGCAGCACCGCCACGCGTCTCGACCGACGTCTACTGCCACACCCCGGCAGGCCAGCGCGGCGACGCACTGTTCGCCGTCGCGTACGTCCGGCGGCCCTGACCGCGACGGTCGTGAGCGGCCCGGTCGCGGAGCGGTGACGGCGACCGGGCCGCCGGGAGAGCGGACCCGTAGCGAAGGAGACGTTCAGGCACGCGCGTTCACTCCCCGGCGCCCCCGCCGACCCGCTCGACAGGGATCCACAGCTGGGAGGCGGTGGCCTCGCCGGTCTCCACGGGACGCGTCCGCAGGAGCTCAGGGCCTGGACGGCTCACGTACGGGTTCGAGGGGAACCACTGCGTGAACACGTCTCGCCACAGCTCCTGGAGGGCGCTCGGATAGGGCCCGTGGTCGTCGAAGACCGCCCAGGTCCCGGCCGGCACGTCGAGGGCGTCGAGTTCCCCGGCGGTCGCCTGGGTGCCGGTCGCCGCTCCGATCCAGTAGTCCACTTCGGCGTCGTCCTCCCGGCTGTCGGTCAGGTGCACCGCCGCCGACAGGATCCCCTCCGGCTCCCGGTCCGACAGTTCCTTCATCCGGGCGATCGCCCGCTGGTCCAGGCTCTCCAGGTGCGCCGCGGCGGCCTCGTTGACCCCCTCGTGCACGAGGGGCACCCGGGCCTTCCTCCCGACGATCCGAAACGGCTCCTTCTCCACGATCCGGTACCGCATGGTCGTACTGCCTTCGACGACGACACGGAACGACATGCGCGGCTGCGCCGTGAGCACCGAGCCCAGCCGACGGGCCTCGGCGGGCCCGACGCCGTGCACCGACCGGAAGGCCCGGGCGAACGCCTCGCCCGAGCCGTACCCGTACCGCACGGCGACATCGAGCAGTGTCCGCTCTCCGGCCAGCACCTCGGCCGCGGCGAGCGTCATCCTGCGGCGCCGCACATAGACCGGGAGCGGCATCCCGGCGAGCGTGGAGAACAGCCGCCGGAAGTGGTGCTCCGACACCGCGGCGATCCGGGCCACCTCGGTCATGTCGATGTCCCGGTCGAGGCAGGACTCAAGGTGGTCCAGCGCCTGGTTCAGCCGCTCGAGCACTCGTGTCCGTCCTTCCTGCTCAGACCTCCGCCGTCAGGCGCGCCTCGCTGGAGTACGAGGAAGGTGCGGTCGGGCCCCACCCGACAGAACCGGTGCGGGAAGTGTTGGGCGGGAAGCGGCCGCGCTGCCGGAGGCTTACGCCCATGACCGATGTTAAGGGACATTGCGAGCCGCGGTTCGCCGCAGTCCACGAGGCACTCGCCGCTCTGCTCGACAGGGACGACGTGGGCGCCTCGGTCGCCGTCTACCTCGACGGCGAGCCGGTGGTCGACATCTGGGGCGGCTACGCCGACGCGGACCGTTCCGTCACCTGGGAACGCGACACCCTCACCGGCGTGAACTCCACGACCAAGACCATGACCGCCCTGTGCGCGCTCGTCCTGGCCGACCGGGGGCAGCTCGATCTGTCCGCGCCGGTCGCCGCCTACTGGCCCGAGTTCGCCGCCGCCGGTAAGGGGAACGTGCTGGTACGGCACGTGCTGTCCCATACCGCGGGGCTGCCGGACCTGTCCGGGCCGACGGCGGTCGAGGACCTCTACGACTGGGAGGACGTGACGGCCGGGCTGGCCGCGCGGGCTCCCGCATGGGAACCCGGAACGGCCGCCGGCTATCACGCGCTCACCTTCGGGTTCCTCGTCGGTGAGATCGTCCGGCGCATCACCGGCCGCAGCCTGGGCGAGTTCTTCGCCGAGACCGTGGCCGAGCCGCTGGGCGCGGATTTCCACATCGGGCTCTCCACCGAGCATGACCATCGCGTCGCACCGCTCATCCCGCCACTGGCACTGACCGACGAGTACGCCGCCGCCGCACCGACCGGACCGGACGGCGCGACCCGCAAGAGCGCAGGTGCCGTGATCCGGGTCAAGGACGCCAACTCGGTGGCCTGGCGCCGTGCGCAGATCCCCGCGGTGAACGGCTTCGGCAACGCCCGCTCCGTCGCCCGTCTCCAGTCGGTACTGGCGAACCACGGGTCCGTCGGCGGCGTGCGGCTGCTGTCGCCGAAGGGTTGCGAGCCCGCATGGCAGGAGGTCTACGGCGGTGACGACCGCGTCCTGGGTACGCCGATGTCGTGGACGGCGGGCTTCGGCAAGTTCGGCACCACCTTCGGCTGGGGAGGCTGGGGCGGCTCGCTCGTCGCCGGCGACCCCGGCTCACGCATGACCGTGGCCTACGTCATGAACCAGATGATCGACCGGGAACGGCAGGAGGACGACCGCGGCATGGAGATCGTCATGGCCGCATACAGCGGACTGCGCTGACAGGTGGCGGCGCACACCGCCGGTGTCGGTGCCGTCTGCGATGATCCCCGCGTCGTCATCGGGGCACCAGGGTGGGAGGGATCCATGTCCTTCGGCTACAAGACGTCGTGGCTCGCGGTGCGGGACGCCGGGCCGGAGGAGGTGGCCGACGCCCTCGGTCTGCGGCACCGGCGGAACATCGACTGGACGAGCGGCGCCGAACTCGCTTATCGGAAAGGGGTTTTCGTGGCCGGGCCCGTTCAGGGCTGGACGCTCGCCCACGGCCGGATCCATCTGACGCAGGAGACCGATGCCACTCACCTGGACTTTCCCGGCCGACTGCGGGCCATCGCCGCGCAAGTCGGAGATCTCCAGTACTTCGGCACGGACCGCATCGGCGAGTACCACGCCTGGGCCAGGGTCGAATCCGGTGTGCTGACCCGCGCCTACTGCTATGTCGGGATGAGCGGGGCGGTCCCGCTGCGCGTCGGGGAACCCACCGCCGTCGAAAGGGAACTCGGCGTAGGGCTCGTGGGGTTCGAGGAGGTGCGGGAGGACTGGGGAGATGCCGAATGGGACGCCTGGCATGCGGCCATGCCGACCGAGCAGCACGTGATGCGCATCGCCGCCGACTGGAGCCTCTGTCCCCTCGAGATCGCGGAGGACTCCGTCGGCGCCCCGGGGATCCACGGCTTCCCGCCGGGTGTCGAGCCCACATCCTGACCCCCACCAGACGACAGCCGAACCGGTCCCACCGCGCGAAAGGGCCCTCGCCAGGACGTTCCTGGCGAGGGCCCTCTGGATCAGCCGGACCTACTGCGCGAGATTCTCAGTGCGCCAAGAGCCGGTCATTGACCGACAGAGTCGGCCACACCTGAACGTGCAATTCGCCCGACAGCGAGCCTGACTCGAAGGTGAGTGAGAGCGTGGTCACGCCCTCACTGCTGTTCACTGACATTCGTACTGCTTCTTCCCGGAAAATATCGAGCACGCAGACGCCCTTCCGGAACCATTGAAGGTGAATCGAGCGCCCAGGGATGTCGTAGGTCAGACAGACCTCGTCACCCACCCCCGCTGCAAGGCGGAGGGACCTCGTCGATTCCACTCCGTCGGTCGCCTCGGACTCGACGCCGAAGGCCTCCAGGATCTCGGCGTCGCCCGGAACCAGGAACTCCTGACCGGTCATCACGGACCTCCGCGAGGAATGATCGTGGTAAGACGGAGGCCACTGTCGGTGACCTGCCATGTCGACTCTACATGCAGGAATCCATTCGGTCCGGCCATCAGCCCGTCCTTGATCTGGAAGGTCCCGAACTGGTCGGTGTATTCCTTCATGACGTTGTCGGTGCGGGCCACCTGCTCGTCGAAGAAATCCATCATGGTCTTACGGCCGGCAGGGGTGTCGTGAATGCCGATCCGCTTGAGCTGGGCCAGGTTCTGGGCGGATCGTGGTGCGTTGTGACTGCCCTTCTTCACTCTGCCGAAGAAGTAGTCCCATTTCCCGGAATCCACAATGGCCTTGGGACAGGGACCGGAGTTGTGGACCAGAATCGGCGTCGCGCCGGCCAGCGCGTAGTAGGTGTGCAGGCCCTCGATGGTGAGGTTGTACGTGCGGACGTGGTCCGTGTACTGGCGGGTGGCCGTGACCTCGACCGTACGGCCCTCGTCGGTGCGCAGGGCCATGCCCGGCTTCAGGGCGCCGGCCTCGACCCAGTCGTGCTGCGAGACCGACCAGAACGGGTGCTCGTAGGTCGCGGTGAGGTGTTCCTCGCCGTTCTCCGTGGCGATCGTCAGCTCGGTGAAGTGCTTGTCCGAGTCGGTGACGATGGTCGCGGTGACCTCGCGTGCGCCGCTCTCGCCGGTCTCCGGGTCGGTGGCGAGGACCTTGTCACCGAGCTTGACGTCCTCGATGTCCTTGGTCGTGCCGTCGGCCATGAGGATGCCGGTGCCCGCGAGGAAGCACTTGCAGCTGCTGGCCGCGTCCACGGCCTCGTCGGTCTTCTTCGCCGCCCCGGACGGGAGGAACTTCAGGAGCTTCAGTACCTTGGCCAGGGGCAGGTCCGTCGCGGACCAGCCGCAGTGGGAGTTGATCCCCGGGTCCTTCGCGCACGCCTTCCATTCCGAGGGGTCCGGCAGCACCACGGCCTTGGCGATGTCCCAGAAGCTGATCGGTGTCGGGACGGGGCCGGTGTGCGGCAGGCTGTCCTCGACGACCTTGTCGACGCTCCCGCCGTAGCCGGTGACACCGGCGGTCGAGCAGCCCGGGTATCCGCAGCGGTAGTCGGCGGCGGGGCTGCCGTTGCCGGTGCCGTCGCCGTTGCCGTTGTTGCTGGGCTCGTCGTAGTAGCCCTTGCTGCTCGACGCGATGCCGGGGCCGTCGTCCTTCCACTTGCAGCCCGCGGTGGGCACGGGGACGCAGGGGCCGGAGACGGGGTAGTACTTCAGTCCGTCGCCGTCGGCGAAGGTGACGGGGCTGTTGTTGGCGTAGGCGTACCCGTTGATCTGCTGCGGATCGTTGGGGTCCATGACCGGGTCGACGGAGATGAACCGTCCGAGCGAGGCGTCGTACTCGCGTGCCCCGAGATGGGTCAGACCGGTCGTCTTCGTGTCGTCGGTGCCGCCGACGTAGCCCTTGTTGCCGGTCCAGGTGCCGGTCGCGGTGCCGCGGTTGCCGCCGAAGGGCAGCGTGCGGCGCTGGGACAGTGCGAGGCCGGCCGTCTTGATCTGGAGCTGGCCGGTGCCGACGTGATCGGCGACGGTCATGGTGATCGTGCCGTCGTCGGACTGGACGGCCTGGTTGCCGCCGCCGAGGTCGATGTAGCGGGTGGCCTTGACCGTGGTGGCGCCCTTGGGCAGCACGATCTCGGTGTTGCCGACGTAGAGCGTGGTCTCGTTCGGGCCGCGGGCGATCAGCCGGTTGCCGTCGGTGTCGTAGACGTAGTCGGTGACCTCGTCGGGCTTGCCCTCGACGGGCTGGGTGACCTTGGTGACGCGGCCTTCAGCGTTCCATTGCAGCTTCTGGGTGGTGCCGCCGATCACGCGGTCGGTGGTGTTGCCGGTCTTGTCGTAGAGGTAGCTGGTCTTCGACGTGCCGTTCGGGCCGGCCTCGGCGACCTCGGTCAGCGTGTGCGGCTGGGGGCCGCCCGCCGGCGGGTAGGCGTAGGAGCGGGTGGTGTCACCGCTGCCGGTGTTGTGCAGGGTCTCGCTCTTGCGGTTGCCCGTCTTGTCGTAGGTGTACGAGTGCCAGTACGGGGCCACGCCGCCGACGGCGCCCGACGCGGGCGTGGCCGAGCAGGCGGTGTCGCCCTCGGTCCAGGCCTCGGTCATGCGGCGCAGGTGGTCGTAGGTGAAGCACTGGGTGTCGGTTCCGGCGCGGGAGACGTCCGCGACGGACAGGATGTTGCCCGTCTGGTCGTAGCCGAAGGTGCTGTGCCGGTCGACGCCGGCGATGTCCTGGCGGTCGACGCGGGAGGTGGCGAGCCTCTGGGTGCCCCACTCGTAGGTGTTGGTCACCCAGGCCTTCTTCGCACCGGCCGCGGTGGAACCGTAGGCGTACTGCAGCGGCTTGCCGGTGTTGGAGTACGTCGTGTCGGCCTGGAAGCCGTCGCCGAGAACGGACACCGGACGCAGCGCGGAGTCGTAGCTGTAGCTGTACGAACCGCCGGGAAGGGCCCCCGCCGCCGAGTAGGAGACGCCCGCGACCAGACCCGAGGGGTGGAAGCTGGTGCCCGCCTGGTAGGTGCCGGCGAGGGCACCCTCCGACGCCGGAACCGTCAGCGAGGTGCGCAGCGCGCGGTACAGCTGGTCGTACATGGTGACCCTGTTGACGTACTGCGCGGTGCCCACGTACCGGGTCGCGGAGGCCAGTTGCCCCTTGGCGCCGGCGATCGTGTCGTACGTCCAGGAGGCGCGCAGCGTACCCGTCGCGCTGGTGTCGCGCAGCTCGGTCTGACGGCCGAGCTGGTCGTAGACCCGGTACAGGATCCGGTTCTCGGAGTCCTTGGTGGTGATGAGGCGGCTACGGTCGTCGTAGGTGCTGAAGCCCTCGCCCTGGTCGGGGTCGACGACCCTGGTGCGGTTGCCGAGCAGGTCGTACTCGTAGATCCAGTCGTTGCCCGCCGGGTCGGTGACCCGCGACAGCTTGCCGGACGGCGTGTGCTGGTACGTGGTCGCGTCGTACGTCGCCGTCGCGCTGCGCGCGTGGTGCTGGCGCAGTTCGACGACCCGGCCGCGGGCGTCGGTCAGCGAGGTGGTCGCGGTGGCGCCGAGGGGCGGGATCACCGTGGTGCGGTCGCCGTTGTAGCTGGTGGTGGTGGTGCCGAGGTCGGCGCCGCCCTCACCGTTGCCGGCGACGTTCTTCGTGGTGGTCTCGCGGTTCAGGCCGTCGTAGGTGTGCCAGACCTGGGTCTCCACGCCGAGTGCGTCGACGGGCTTGAACAGCTCCCGGTTGGGTGCGCCGGTCGTGTAGTAGGAGGCGAACTCCTTGGCGAGGAGGCCGCGTTCGTCGAAGAACTTGTCGGAGATCAGGCGGCCGCCGTCGGGACCGATGTCCTGGGTCTGGCGGGCGCGCAGCAGGCCGTCGTACAGGGTGTACGAGGCGACCTGGCCGCCGCCGTTGTTGAGGGTGAGGGTGCGGACCGCGACCGGCTTGCCCTCGTCGAAGAAGTAGTCGAAGTCGTAGTTCGGCGTCTGACCGGTGAGGCGGTCGGCGAGCCAGACCTTGTCGGCGCGGCCGAGCGCGTCGTACGTGAAGTTCCGGAGCTTGCCGTTGGTGTCCTTCTCCTGGGTGGGCAGGCCGCGCAGCGCGTCCATCGTGGTGATGGTCGTCTGCGCGGTCGTGGCGTCGCCCGCCTTGGCCGGCGGAGTGGTCGTCGTGACCGTCGTGGGCAGGCCCGTGGCCGGGCTGTAGGCGGTGGTGCCGGTCAGGCCGTCGGTGCGCGCGGTGCGCACCGGCGCGGTCGTCTCGGTGGCCGTGACGGTCGCCGTGATGTCGGTCTTCGTCGTCGGGCGGCCGTAGGAGTCGAAGCCGGCGCCGGACTCCAGGTAGGTGCCGGTGGTGCCGGTGTGCTTGGTCAGCCTGGCGGTCGCGGTCGAGTCGCCCTTGGTCGGCGCGGCACCGTAGGCGAGGCCGTCGTAGGCGCTGCGCACGTCGGAGACCACCTGCTTGGTGCGGTCCGGCGTGGCCCCGCAGTGCACCGAGACGGTCTCCACCCGGGAGGGCAGGGTGAGGATGTTGGCGGTGGCGTTGGTGGCGTACGTGGTCCGGGTGCAGACGTCGTCGGTCGTGACCGACGTGTCGCCCTTGTCGTCGATCTGGGTGACGCGGCCCGCGACGGTGTCGTACGTGGTGTCCACCAGGGTGGTGCGCCACTGGCTGCCCGCGCCGTCGTCCAGCGACGTCCAGGTCCGTGACTCGTCCGTGCCGGTGTGGTTCGCGGTGATCGTGCCCCAGGAGCGCGTCTTCTTCGCGGTCTCGTGGCGCCAGGGCCGCTCGACGGTCTTCTCCAGGACGCTGCCGCCGGGGCCGGAGTACTTGGCGGTCTTGTAGGCGAAGCCCGCCGCCGACTCGTGGTCGGTGATGGGGTCGCCCTCGCCGGTGCCGAGCGTGACGCTGACGGACTTGGTGCCGCCGGACTTGTTCAGCCGGTCGCCGTCCATACCGCGCAGGAACCAGCTGTCCTGCTGCGTCTTCAGATACGCGGCGCCGCCCTGGCCGCCGGTCTTGACGCGGACGTGGCCGTAGCCGCGCCACTGCGACCAGGTCTTGTGCTTCTCCTTGGTCAGGCCGTCATCGTCGTCGTAGTGCCATGCGGCACCGTCCAGGTACTCGTACTGCGTCACCGCGTCCGGGGCGCCGCCCGTGCGGTCGGTGGCGGTCACCGAGGTGGTGACGTACTTGTTGAACCAGTGCTGTTCCGGGGCCTGGGTGTCGGAGCCGCCCAGCATCTGCGGGAAGCAGCGGGTGGTGTTGGTCTCCGGGGTGGGCGTGGAGCCCGCGCTGCACGCCGGAGCCGAGTAGTTGACGTCGATCTGGCCGCCGTGCTCGTCGGCGACGCTCGACAGGCGCGCCTTGATGAACGGCGCGTAGCCGTCACCGGTCTGGTCCAGCCGGTTGGCCAGCTGGGTGTAGGCCAGCGTCGTCTTCGGCAGGGCGATGGGCGTGGCGCCGGTGTGGCCGGTGCGCTGGACGGAGTCCAGCAGCAGCTGGTAGTCGACGTCCGCCTGGCCCCAACGGTGGGTCAGCGCCCAGGAGTCCACCTTGCTGTAGGCGCCGGCGTTCAGGACGTAGGAGGTGATGCCGGTCAGCCGCTTGCGGGTCCAGAAGGTCGGGGAGAGCCGTCCGCTGTCGCAGTCGGTGCCCGCCGCGCAGTTCATGTCCCACGGGGTGTCGTACCAGTAGAAGGAGTCCGTGGAGATGGACGAGCAGGTGGTGTTGCTGTCGGGTATGCACCGCTCGGAGTTGGTGAACTCCACCTTGGCGAGCGGCTGGTCGTAGAAGGCGCGCAGACCGTACTCGGCCCGCTTCAGGTAGCCGCCGCGCGTGTAGGGGGTGTCGTCGGCGGCCTTGAGGTTGCGGCCGTAGGAGTTGTCCTCCTTGCCGTAGTAGTACGTCATCCTGTTGCCGTGCGCGTCGATGACGGCGTCCAGGTTCCAGCGCCAGGTCTGCTGGCACCAGGAGTCCGCGAACGTCGTCTTGTTGCACGGCTCGCCGGAGTCGTCGCCGTAGACGGGCACGGTCCAGGACGAGTTCGTCTCGTCCTTGCCCTCGGCCCATCCGGCGGGCCGGTTGTAGCCGAAGTAGTACTTCGTGCCGTCGGGGGTGGTCACCCGCCAGTACTCGCCGTCGTCGTCGCCGTTGGCGAGCGTCGTGTTGCGCAGCCGCTTGACGAGGGTGCCGTCGTCCTGCTTGAGGCGGAACTCGTCGGTCACCGCGGTGGGGACGAGTTCGCCGCCCTTGCCGTTGAAGGTGATGTAGGCGTTGTCGTAGCCCCAGCACAGGTCGCCGGGCTTGCTGATGCCGTCGGGGGCCGTCTGGCCGTCGTCGGCGCACGGCTTGTAGCGCCGCTCGATGAAGCCGGGCGACATCTCGAAGCCGTCACCGACCCACGAGGACTGGTTGTTGGTGTTGCCGGTGCGGCCGTCGATCGATCCGGAGGAATACCTCAGGGCCAGGCTGGGAGCCAGGCCGCCGGGGACCTCGGGCACCGGGATGCCGTACGACCAGCCGAAGTCACCGGTGTTGAGGTCGGTGCTCCAGGTCGCCGACGGCGACAGCGGGCTCGCCTTGTAGTCACCGGTCTTGCCCGCGTCGTCGGCGGTGGCGGCCAGCAGGGTCGGCGAGCCGCTGCGCACGGACACCGACCGGGCGGTGAGGGTGTGCGTCTCGGTGTCGTTGTCCGTGACCACTGGGGTGGTGGTGCGGCAGGCCTTCTTCTTCGGCGTGGTCAGCGCACAGGCCGGCAGTTCCACGAGGGTGAGCCGGGAGGCGTAGGCTCCGCCGAACGCCTCGGCGAAGTCGGTGTAGTCGAGGGTGGCGCCCACCGTGCCGGAGGATGCCTTGTCCCTGGCCTTCAGGGTGAACAGCAGCCCGTCGACACCGGCCTTCGAGGCGGCCGCGTGGCCGACGACCTTGGCCTCGATGGTGCCGCCGGTCGCCGACCTCACCTTCTTGGCGGGGGTGTTCAGGGCGACCGGGAGGCCCTTGGCCGTCACCGGGTCACCGGCCTTGGCGGCCGGTTCCTTCAGCGTGACGAGGGCGGAACCCGCGTCGGGCCAGTCGGCCTTCGGCTCCTCGTTCGGGGTGCGCGGGCCCTTCTGGACCGTGCGCGGCTTCGGCTTGGCGCCGGACAGGCCTGCCACCGGCCTGTCCGGTTCGGACACCTCGGGGCGTCCGTTGCCCGCCGCCTCGGCGACCGGCGCGAACGCCGTCGCCTGCAGCATCGTGGCGACCATGACCGCCGATGTCCCGAGGGCGATTCTGCGCCCCAGGGCGGCTACGCGCCAGGAGCGCGCTCTGCCATCCATGAATGAACTCGTTTCTTCGATCAGGGGGAAATCAAGGGGTGCCGGGGGCGCATCGGCCCCCGGCACCCTTGGTCAGCGGGTCCCGGTCAGTCGCCGGGTACCTTCGTCGGCACGTCGAACCACGTGCTCGACAGCTTGGTGACCTGGGCGTCCGTCAGCGCGCCCTGGAAGGTCCACACGTCGTCCACCAGGCCGGGGAAGTACGTGCCCGCGGCGGCCGTGCCCGAGCGGGAGCGGCCGATCTGCAGCGATGTGGACTTGAACGCGAGGGCGTTCTCCGCCCACGGGACCAGGTCCTCGCACCCGGTGTCGTCCGCCTCGCCGTCGCCGTCGTCGTCCTTGCAGGCGATCTCGGCGATGTTGCCGTTGACGTACAGACGGGCCTCCTTGGTGAAGCCGTCGTAGACCAGGGCGAGGTGGTTCCACTGGCCCGCTCCGTAGCCCAGACCGTTGTCGACCTGCACCACGGTGGGGGTCTCGGCCGGGTCGTCGGTGTCGGTGAGCGACAGCTGCCAGCGTCCGGGGTTCGACTCCGGCGCGGTGGCGTCGGGGACGAACCGCACGTTGAACGCGTTGCGGTTCGCTCCCTCCGCGCTCAGTACGGTCACCGGCATGCCGGGCGTCGACGACGTCACCGCCCACGCCGTCAGCGTGAAGCTGCCGGAGGTGTCCACCGGGACCTTCGCGGCGGTCGCGTACGCGGTGGTGCCGTTCAGCGACATCGAGCCGTAGTCGATGAAGGCGGCGTTGGACTGGACGGCACCGCCGTGCAGGGTGAGCGGGTTGGTGGTGCTCACGGCGTCCGGGGTGGTGACGGGGGCCGTTCCGGCGGTCGTCTCGAACGTCCAGCGGCTCTTGACCAGCGGACGCTGCTTGAACAGCTGGTACACCTCGTCACCCGACACCGCACGGTCGAACATCCGCACGTCGTCGATCTGCCCGGTGAAGAACGACGTGTTCGCACCGTCGATCCTGCTGGCGCCGATCTGGAAGGCGCCGCCCGCGTACCAGCTCGTCGACAGGGCCGTGGAGCCCGCGAGCGTGCCGTTCACGTACAGCAGCAGCTTGTCGGCCACCGTGTCGTGCACGCCGACGAGGTGCGCCCAGGTACCGGCCTGGGCGACCTGGCCCTCGGCCTGCATGGCGCGGATCGGTGTGCCGGTGGCGGAGTCCGCCGAGTAGTTGTTGAACACCCAGCGGTCGTAGGAGCTGGAGTAGTAAAGCTCGAAGCCCGGTTTGGTGGTGCCGAGCTGCGTGGCGACGACGCCCGCGTGCGTCGGCTTGGCCGACGGGAGCTTCGCCCACGCCGACACCGCGAAGCTGCGCTGGTTGTTCAGCAGCGGCCGGCCGGTGGTGGCGTGGTCGTCGGTGCCGTCCAGGGTCAGCGAACCGCCCGCGACGCCCTCGGCGCCGACGGTGGCGCCGCCCTGGTGGACGGCGTCGACGAGCTCCTGCCTGCCCGTCAGCTCGGTCGCGGCGGCCGGTTCGTCCATCGCGAAGACCATCCGGGCCGGACGCCCGGCGCTCAGCGACGTCTTGCCGCCCAGCACCGTCACCTCGGACTGCGACAGGGGCTTGTCGAAGATCTGCACCTCGTCGATGTCACCGGGGAAGAAGGAGCCGGGCGCTCCGCTGTAGGAGCCGGCGCCCAGTTGCAGGCCCCGGCGGGCGTCCCACGGCGTGGAGTACGCGGTCGTGCCCACCAGGACTCCGTCGACGTACAGCTTCATCTCGTCGGAGCCGGTGCTGTAGGTGCCCACCAGGTGGGTCCATCTGCCGACGGTGACCCCGCCCGCGGCCGGCGCCATCGCGCGCACGGGCGTCGCGGCGGCGGTGTCGGCCGTGTACTGGTTGAACGCCCAGCGGTCGTAGGTCTTGGAGTAGTACAGCTCGAAGCCGGGCGCGTGGTTGCCGGGCTGGGCCGCGATGATCGCCGCCGTGCCGGGCGCCCGGGACAGCCGCGCCCAGGCCGACACCGAGAAGCCGGCGTCGGTGGCCACGGTGGGGATGTCCGTCTTGGCGTAGTCGTCGACGCCGTCGAACGTCACGGCGGTGCCCTTGGCGCCGGCCGCGCCCGGAGTGGGGCTGCCGTACAGCGTCGCCGGGCGGTCCTTCGCCGTGGCCGTCGCCGCGGTCGCGCCCGCGGCCTCGTCGAGCTGCCACATGGAGCGTTCCGGCTGACCCGTCTTCACGCGGAACTGGTACGTCCGGATCTCACTGCCGTTTCCGGCCGAGTCGAAGGCCTGGGCCGTCACGAACCTCAGTCCGGGCTCGTCCGGCAGGATCGTCGCGATCTGCGGCGCACCGCCGCTCGTGGTCAGCGTGTTCTTCGAACTGGGGTCGGCGTTGAAGCCGAACCAGTACTTCGTCACGTCGGTCTCTACGCCGTCGATCTTGAACGAGCCGTACTTGCCGACGCCGTCGAACCACGGGTCCTCGGGGTCCTCGGGGTTGGACTTGGGGTACTCGCCCGAGGTGATCAGGGGGGCCTTCGGCACGTTGGTGTCGTAGACGAAGTAGCAGCCGGTCGGGTCGCCCGCGTTCGACCACGGCGAGAACTGGCCGCCGTCGTAGGAGCGGACGTACCAGTTGACCGTCTTGTTCGTCGGGATCGAGGTCGGGAGGCTGATCGAGAAGGACGAACCCGAGGCCTTCGTCTTGGTCCGGGCCGGGGTCCACGAACCGCCGTCCCACTTCGCCTGGAACTCCAGCGAGACGCTGTCGCCGTCGGGGTCGGTGATGTTGTTCGCGTAGATCGTGCCCAGGGTGCGGATCCGCGCGGGCTTGGACGGGGCCTTGCAGGTGCCGCCGTACTCCATCGTCAGCTGCGACATCTTCACCTGCGGCGGCGGGCGGTTGTACTTCACCCGCAGGAACGCCTTGTCGGAGAACCGCTTCCAGCCGTACGCGTCCGTCTCGCTTGCCGCGCGCAGACCGAACGTCATGGACGGGTCCTTGGCGGTGGCCGCCGCCTGCACCGCGGACTTCACGTTGAACTCCGCGTCGGCGGCGGAACAGCCCGAGAAGCCGTACGCGAAGGAGTCCGACGCGAGCTGCTTGTTCCAGAACCCGCTCGCGTTCTGGGAGTTCCACGTCGTCTGGTCCGAGATGGGGTCGGTGTCCCACAGCTCGACCGTGCGGTCCGAGCAGGAGGCCGACCAGGTGTTGCGGACCACGAACTCGGCGGACAGGATCGTCCGGCCCGCGAACGCCGAGGTGGAGATGCGGTAGAAGAGCCGCTTGGTGTCGTACGGCTGGCAGTAGTACCACCCGCAGTAGCCGAGGCCCGCGTCCGATTCGCCGTTGAACTTCCACTGCGGCGACGAAGCCCAGTACTTCGACGCCATCGTCCACGCGGACGCGCGCGGCGAGTACCACTGCGGGTCGATGAACACCGGGTACTTGGTGCCGGCGCCGTTGAGGACGTTCTGGTCCGGGGTCAGGACGAGCTCGTTCCCGCCGGCCGGGAGGTCCACGCCGATCGGGGCGAGCTTGCCGGACTCACCGGGGCCGGGCTCACCGGCCGGGGTGCCGGAGGCGGCGGCGAGGCTCTTGCCGGAAACACGCCCGGCCTGTGCGGACTTGCCGGGGCTGGAGTCCCACATGAGCGGCTTCGGCGCCTCGAAGACGGTGCCGTTCGTGGCGCCGTCGACCGCGCGCAGGCCGCCCCGGGCGTTCTCCTTGATCTTCAGACCGTCGGACCCGAGCCTCAGCCGCAGTTCGTCGAGCTTCGGATTCCTGGCGGCCTCGGCCGACTTGACCACGAGCAGCTGCGCGAAGCCGTCCTCCTGCGCGGTCATCCGCAGGTCGACGCCCGGCAGCACGTCCGGGTACGTCGCCATGGCCCCCGACAGCTGCGGCTCGGGCAGCGCGGTGGGCCACGACAGGCTCATCGTCCGCCCGGCACGCTCCATGCGCACCAGCGGATCCCTGGCCCCGCCCCCGGAGAACTCCAGGTTCACGGTGGCCGACCTGGGCGCGACCGTGCCGCCCGCGGTGGCGGCCAGCTCGGTGTCGACGCGCTCCCAGCCGTCCTGGGCGCGCGTCCACGTCGGCCGCAGGTACTCCCGCGCCTCGAAGTCCCCGTCAGGGGTGGCGAACACCTCGGTGGTCTCTCCCCGCAGGGACATGACCTCCACCGACTCGCCGGACCTCTTGGCCCGCGCCAGCGCCTGCGCCTCGGTCGCCGCGGCGGCAGGACCGTCGGAGGTTTTCTCCGCAGCGGACGTGGCGGGTGTCTGCGTCTCGGCCACGGCGTAGCCGACGGCTCCCGGAACCAGGCCGACGGCCAGTGTCACTCCGAGCAGTGCGGCGACTGCTCTGTTGCGGCCTCGCGATGGGGCCGCCGGTATTCGTGTCATCACTCTCTCACAACGTGCTCTTGCCTTCCGGCGAGAACGTAACGACGTGAGTGATCGCAAAGTCAATTCAAGAAGGGCGGTCCTGAGATGGGGATCGGGCGACGTGGGTTGCTTTCAGGGCAAATTGACTCAGGGTCAAGAACACGAGCGCGCCTCCGGTCCGTCCACGGGACCGGAGGCGTCGACCGCCCCTCAGAGCCTGTACGCACTCCACGGCGTGGCGTGAGCCTCCGGAGGGCAGATGCGCGCTCCTCCCCGGCGTCTGACCGCTCGGGTGCTGCCCGCGTGCTCGGTGGCGTACTCGATCGCCTGGAGCGCCGTCCGGGCGCGGACCGCGAAGCTCTGCGTTCCGAGAGTGCCGTTCGCGCCGACGGTGGGCATGGTCACGAGCCAGACGTCGAGGGCCGGGCCGTCCGCCTCCGCCACGGAGCCCGAGGGGTGGAGAGGCCAGTGCGCCGCCGACTCCTGAGGGTCGCCCTTCGGCTGAGAGATCAACGTCATGACGTCTCCTGGAACGGGTCGGCACGCAGGGCCGACCTGGGCGCCTGCGCCGGTGAGCCGCCGAGCACGTCGGCGCGCCTCCACCATGGGGCGACATCGGGTGATGTGGTGGTTGCCTGCGAGTGGCTGGAATCGACCATGGCTGCCCGCGTTGCGAGCGTCAAGGGTCACGGCACGATTTTCCGCAACTTGCAGAAAGCTCTTTCAACGCCGCGAGCGGTGCGCGAGGGCACGACGTACGGCGCCAGAAGCCACGACGTCCGCCACGAGAAGGCACGACGTGCCGTGCGGAGCCGCCCGCCGCCTCCGGGTTCGGAGCCGCCCGCCCACCGCGTACGGCGCGGCTCCGGCCGGTGACGGCCCCGCTCAGACCTTCGCCCGGTACGCCCGCATCGCCAGCGGGTAGAACACGGCGGCTATCGCGGCCGCCCACACCAGGGACCACATCACGGGCTCGGCGACGGGCCCGCCCAGCAGCAGCCCGCGGAAGGCGTCCGACAGGTGGGTGACGGGGTTGAAGTCGCTCCATGCCTGAAGCCAGCCCGGCATCGTGTCCACGATGACGAACGCGCTGCTGGTGAAGGTGATCGGGAAGATGATCGTGAAAGCGAACGCCTGCACCTTCTCGGCGTCGCCCGCGAGCATGCCGATGAGCACGGCGCCCCACGAGACCGCCGCGGCGAACACGACGACCAGCAGCACGCCCAGCAGGAACCCCCCGAAGCCGCCGGTGACCCGGAAGCCGAGCAGCAGGCCCAGACCGATCATCAGCAGCATCGCCCACACGTGCTTGGCGAGGTCGGCCGTGATCCGCCCGATGAGCGGCGCGGACCGCGCTATGGGCAGGCTGCGCAACCGGTCGAAGACGCCCTTGGTCAGGTCGGTGTTCAGCGCCATCGCCGTGTACATGGTCATGAAGAGGGTGTTCTGCACGATGATCCCGGGCAGGGCGTACTTCAGGTACGCCTCCGGGGAGCCGGCCATCTGCCCGCCCAGGACGAAGGTGAACAGGAACACGAACATGATCGGCGTGATGCTGTAGTCCACCAGCTCCAGCGGGTTGTGCTTCACGGCGACCAGGGAGCGCCAGGCCATCGTGAACGTCTGCTGGAGCCCCGCGAGGGGACGCACCCTGCCGGTCTTCGTGAGCGGCGCCGCGGCCGTGGTGGCGGTCATGCCGAACTCACCGCCTTCTCGTACTCGCTCTCGTCCGTACCGGAACCCGGGCCGGGATCGGAACCGTTCGGCTGCTGCCCCGGCTCGGCCTTGTGGCCGGTCAGCGCGAGGAAGACCTCGTCGAGGGAGGACTTACGGAGGGTGAGCTCACCGACGGCGATACCGGCGCGGTCGAGTGTGCGTACGACGGCGGGCATCAGCAACGGATCGTTCACGGGAGCGGTGATCATCTCGCCCTCGATGCGGGTGTGAGGCCCGGCAGCCTCCGCGACCAGGGCGTGGGCGGAGGCCAGCTGCTCCTGGTGGACCGGCCGCAGCTCCAGCACCTGCCCGCCGACCTGCGACTTCAGCTCGTCGGGCGTTCCCTCGGCGATCACCTTGCCCTTGTCGATGACGACGATGTCGTCCGCGAGCACGTCGGCCTCGTTCAGATACTGCGTGGTCAGCAGGGCCGTGGCACCGTCGGCGACGAGCCCGCGGAGCATGTCCCACAGCTCGCCGCGGCTGTGCGGGTCGAGTCCTGTGGTCGGCTCGTCGAGGAAGAGGATCTGCGGCCGTCCGACGAGACTGGCGGCGAGGTCCAGCCGGCGCCGCATGCCGCCGGAGAACGTCTTGACCGCCCGCCCGGCCGCGTCAGTGAGCTGGAACCGCTCCAGCAGCTCATCCGCGCGGGCTCGGGCCTCACGCCTCGACATACCGAGGAGACGCCCTATGAGCAGCAGATTCTCGGTCCCGGTCAGGTTCTCGTCGACCGCGGCGTACTGCCCGGTGAGCCCGACGAGTGTCCGCACCGCGGCGGATTCCTCCACCACGTCGTGCCCGGCCACCCAGGCACGCCCTGCGTCGGGCTGCAACAGCGTGGCGAAGATCCGCACGGCGGTCGTCTTGCCCGCGCCATTGGGGCCGAGCAGTCCGAGCACCGTGCCGGATCGAGCCGCCAGATCGACTCCGTCGAGCGCTTTCGTGTCCTTGAAACGCTTGGCCAGGCCCTCCGCCTGGATGGCATACGACATGGGAGTGTCCCCTCGCGGGTCGGTGGGCGTCACGCCGGCGTCCACTCCTCCCACCACTGTGCCGCACGCCACTGACATTCCTCCTCCGGATTTCCCGCAGGGGGACCTGCTCCCGCGTTCTCCGGCTCATGCGGGGGCACCGTCGTATGCCCGGGTCGGCCACGTCGCACAGTCGGCTTTCACCGCGGGGATTCGGGCCGGTCAGGGACGTCGGCGGCCGGGGTCCCCGTCCGGGGTGTCCCAGGAGTCCTCGCGGCTCGCGGTGGCGGGCGGCGGCTGGGCCGCCGGTCCGGGGCCCGGGGACTTGCCTCGGGCCGCGCGGCGCGATCCCCACCAGAACGCGCCGAGGATCAGCAGGACGAGCACGACACCGACGACGATCAGGAGCAGCGACGGAAACCCGGACGCGGCCAGGGGCAGCATTTCGTTCATGCGGAGCGCGTTCCCCGCGAAGGCGGACTCACCCACGATGCGGCTCATCCGGACCGTCCGGACCGAACGCCCGCGACTCGGCGCGACGGCCTGCTCGACTTCCCGTCAGCGACATGCCCACAAATGCCGCATTTTCTTTGAAAAGTAAGAATGCGGATAAAAACTCCCTATATGCATCAGTACGCACGGTCGGCCAGCGGCCGCGATCGTGCCGTACCGCAAGGGGAGATCCGTGTCGGAACCGACCGTCACCGTCGTCATCGGCGCCTACGACGCCCTGCCCTATCTGACTCGCTGTCTGAAGTCGGTGGCCGAACAGTCGTTGGGCGAACACACGCTTGAATGCCTGGCCGTCGACGACGGTTCGAACGACGGGACCGGCAAAGAACTCGACCGCTTCGCCGCCGAGCACCCCGACTTCGTACGGGTCGTCCACCAGCAGAACTCCGGCGGTCCGAGCGCGCCGCGGAACGTGGGCATCGACCTGGCCCGGGGACGCTACGTCTTCTTCCTCGACGCCGACGACCACCTCGGACCACATGCCTTGCGGCGAATGATCGACATGGCCGAGCGCAACGGCTCCGACGTGGTGCTCGGCAAATACGTGGGCGTCGGCTGCGACGTCCCGCGCTCCATGTTCGAGGCCGACCAGGAGGTGGTCGACCTCGCCACCTCCCGTGTCTGGTACAGCCTGACACCGCACAAGCTCTTCCGGCGCTCCTTCCTGCTGGAACGCGGGCTGCGCTTCGACGAGGACATCCGCATCGGTGAGGACCGGATCTTCGTCACCAAGGCCTACCTCCAAGCCTCGGTCGTGTCCGTGGTCGCCGACGAGGACGTCTACTTCAAGGTCAGGCGCGACGACAACGGCAACATCACCTGCAACTACCGCGACCTGCCCAGGCGCTTCGAGACCGCCCGGCGGATCATGGCAGCGATCGCCGCCCACAGCACACCCGGCCCCGTACGCGACGCCGCGTTGCTGCGGACCTTCCGGGGCGGACTGCTGGACTCCTTCTCCTGGCGCTTCCCGCCGCTCACCGTCGACGAGCAGCTCGCGGCAATGGAGATCGTCAAGCAGGAGGTGGAGCGGTTCTACACCCCGGAGATCGACCGCCAGATGACCCCACCGCACCGCATCTTCGCCCACTGCGCCCGGCACGGCATGCGCGCGGAAATCGTCGACGTCATCGAGTTCCTCGAACGCGAGAAGGCGAAGGACGGAAGCCCCCACGCAGTGGTCGTGGACGGCGGGCGCGCCTACGCGGCCTACCCCTACTTCCGCGACGAGAAGAGAGGGATCCCCGATTCCTGCTACGACATCACCCACCGGCTGGGCCAGAACGACCGGCTGGACAGCCTGGGCTGGCGGCGGGCTCAGCGCGGCGACGTGCTGAGGCTGACCGGCCACGGGTACATCGAACGCGTCCCGACCCTCGAACCGGCCACACAGCTGGTGCTTCGGCTCCGCGACGACGGCCGCGAAGTACGCGTACCCACCCGCTCCGCACCACTGACCGGCGCGTCCGCCACCGGCACGCAAGGCCCCGCGGGCTTCACCGCCGAGATCGACTTCGCCCGGGCGGAGAACGGCGGCCCGCTGACCCCGGGCGTATGGGACGTGTATCTCAACGTCCGCACCCAGGGGTTGAGCACGCAGCGCCGCTTCGGAGCCCGCAAGGCCGAGAGCCTGGCACCACCCGTCACCGCGACCACCGGGAAGCTCACGGTCACGCCGTACTACACCGCCCTCGGCAACCTCAGCCTGCGCGTCACCGCGGCGAGGGAGACGCGGAAACCGCAGCGTGGCCTGCCCAGGCATCTCGGAGCCATCGGCCGGCGCCTCGGCAGACTCCGCGAAGTCGTACGCCCCCTCGGGCGGATCCCACAGCTGCGGCTCCCCCGGCACGACCGGTGAACGAGAAGACCCGGTCCGAACCGTTCGGTGTCGACCGGGACGCCGTCGCAGTCGAAGATCACGAGTTCTGTCGGCTTCGTCGTTCCGGCGCCGTGGACACCGGGGCGCGGGTGGGTCACGACTGGTCTCCCGTCAGAGGTGAGAGCGGCCGCTCGAAGAAGGTCTCCAGGACCACCGTCGCCTGCGTTCCGCTGACTCCCTCGATGGCGTAGATCCGGCGCAGCACGTCCTGCAGCTGCTCGGTGGTCGCGGTCCTGACCTTCACCAGCACCGAGGCGCTGCCGGCGATGACATGCGCCTCCAGGATCTCGGGGAGGGCGGCGAAGTCCTGTGCCGAATCACCCATCCAGGACGTCGAGTCGACCATCACGTAGGCCAGGACGGCGCTGCCCACGGCGGCCGGGTCCACGTCGACGGCGGTCCGCCGGATGACGCCGCGCTCGCGCAGCTTCCGGACCCGCTCGTGGGCGGCTCCGGCGGACAGACCGACGGCCTGGCCGAGGGCGGAGTAGGGCTGGGTGGCGTCCTGCTGGAGCTGAGCCAACAATGCGCGATCGATGTGATCCACAACTCTCCATTCGGAATCAACTGGCTATTGCAGTATGTCATATTGCAGGATGCCGATCACGCCGATCCTGATTCGGCCTGGTGAGACGATTCGTGAGGAGTGGACTCCATGAGCGACGAGCGCCCGGGGCTGTACGAGATGTTCGACGACCGGTTCCGCACGGGGAGGTGCATGAACGGTGATGACGCGCTGGAGGTCCTTTTCACCGGCTGCCGTTGGGCCGAGGGACCGATCTATGTGCCCGCCTGGCGCCAGGTGGTGTGGAGCGACATCCCCAACGACCGGATGCTGAGGTGGGACGAGGAGACCGGCTCGGTCGGTGTCTTCCGCCGCTCCGCCGGACACACCAACGGCAACACCCTCGATCGCGAGGGCCGCCTGATCACCTGTGAGCAGGGAAACCGCCGGGTGACCCGGACCGAACACGACGGCACCGTGACCGTGCTGGCCGACCGGTGGCAGGGCAAGCGCCTGAACAGCCCGAACGACGCGACGGTGAAGTCGGACGGTTCGATCTGGTTCTCCGACCCGGACTTCGGCATCACCAGCGACTACGAGGGCTATCGCGCGCAGAGCGAGATCGGCGCCAACAACCTCTACCGCATCGACCCGGTCACGGGCGAAGTGCGGCTGGTCGCGGACTGCTTCGGCGCACCGAACGGGCTGGTCTTCTCGCCCGACGAGTCGCAGCTGTTCGTCTCCGACACCCGGGCGGGATTCGTCCGGGTCTTCGACGTACGCGACGACGGCACCCTGTCCGAGGGAGAGATCTTCGCCGAGGCCGGCGGCCGCGACAAGGCCCGCTTCGACAACCTCCGCTTCGACGACGGCGGCCGCCTCTGGGTCGCCGCGATGGACGACGGCGTGCACTGCTACGACCCCGACGGCACCCTGATCGGCCGTCTGAACGTCCCCGAGACGGTCGCCAACATCACCTGGGGCGGCGCCAAGCGCAACCGCCTCTTCATCACCGCGGAGACCAGCCTGTACTCGGTGGTCATGGGTGTCACCGGCACCCACCCCACCGGACCGGGACGACGACCCTGGCTTTGACATCCTCTCCCCCTGAAGGGGGAGATTCCCGCCTACCGCGCCGTTGAAGGCTGCGGTGTCGGGTGGGTTCCCGCCTCGCTGCGCGGTGCCGGGACTCGATGTTCGGCCTGGCCGCCCCCAGCCAGGGCAGCGTCGAGGTCAGCACCTGGCGGTGGAACTCGGCGCCGACTCCGCCACGCCGGTGCACATCATCGACCGCGGGCAGGTGTGGATGCCCCGGTCAGGCGAGTTCGAGGTCGAAGTGGAGGGCGGGATCCGGTACGCCGAGACCAGTCAGGCCATCATCGTGCCTGCTGGTGCCGTACGACGGTTCAAGGCCGTGGGCGGCCCGGCAGGGGCGGTGGTCGCCATGGCCCTGGGCGGCAGCGCGATGCCGCCGGGCAGCGAGGACAGGATCCCGCTTCCGTGGGCGAAGACCTCGCCCCTGTAAACAGCCCGGCCAGTCCCCACGCCGGACGCCACCGCACCCTGCCCCCGCCCCTGCTCCCCCGCACCGCCGCCGTCAAGGGCCCCGCCGTGCGGACCCGGATTCGGTCCGGGCCCGCGCGGTGGTGTACGAAGTCCTGCGTGAACGAACAGCCCAGTGCCTCCACCGTCCGCGTGTTCATAGCGCTGGCCCCGCCCGACGACGCCAAGGAAGAGCTGGAGCGGGAGCTGCGGCCCGCTTACGACGCCTACCCCCGGATGCGGTGGAACCGCGTCGAGGACTGGCACATCACCCTGGCGTTCCTCGGCGAACTCCCCGTGCGCATCGTTCCGCGCCTGCGGCATCCGCTCGCGGACCTCGCGGCTCGGCGCGCACCCGTGGCCCTGGCGCTGCGCGGCGGCGGCCACTTCGACGACCGGGTGTTGTGGACCGGGATCGACGGGGACCTGGCCGGACTCCACACGCTCGCCACGGAGGTCCGCGAACTGGTCGGGGAGTGCGGTGTGACCTTGGAGGAACGCCCCCTGCGGCCGCATCTGACACTGGCCAGGGCCCGCCGCGACGATCCCTCCAGCGTGCTGGAGGTCGCCGGCGCGCTCGCCACGTTCACCGGCCGCCGCTGGTACGCCGAACGCCTTCACCTGGTCGGCAGCAACTTCGGTCGCGGCCCGGGCCCGATCCGGTACCGCGACATCGAGGCGTGGAGTTTCACGGGCGAGCAGTGACCGGGCCGGGCACCGGCTCCTCAGCCCGGCCACGTCACCGCGAAGCGGCCCGATGGCCCCAGCAGAGCCGGGGCCGGCCAGGCAGCCGAGCCCTGCCCCGGCTACGGCGACACCTCGGCCGCCCGGCACACCGGGCAGGTCAGCTGGCGGGCCGCCCGGTCATGTGTCACCTTGCCCGGACTCGCGGGTCCACGCAGCGCTTTGCTCTCGGTGCGCACATGGTCGATGCACACGGCCGCTCCGCACACCCGGCACACGGCGACGGCGACCTCTTCACGCCCCAGCTGAGCACATTCGTAGCAGACCATGACAGGGCCTTTCGAACGCGGGAACCGGGTGCCTTCGCGACTCCCTCGTGGCCCCAGGCTTCCCCTCAGCCCTCGCGGACGCAACCAGGCGCATCTTCCTCACCGTGCCGCGGCTTCCCAGTCCAGGGCTCGGTCACTGAACCGGGAACGCCCTGCTGTCGGCCCCGGGATCACTCCTTGACGACACCGATTCTGGGGGCAGGCTCGTACTGGTAGGTCAGGCCGAGGTTGCCCTTCACCGCCTCGCCCCAGGAGCCGTCACGGACCATCTTCCGGAGGGCCTTGTTCACCGCCTCCAGGGTGGCGGTGTCGCCCTTCTTCAGCCCGATGCCGTAGTTCTCGTTGCTCAGCTTCAGACCGACCAGCTCGAACTGGTCCTTGTACTGCTTCTGTGCGGCGAACCCGGCCAGGATCGAGTCGTCGGTCGTCACCGCGTCGACCGCCCCGCTCTGCAGGCCGACGAGACACTCCGAGTAGGAGGTGTACTCCTCCAGCTGCGCCTTGGGCGCGATCTTCTTCTTGACGTTCTGCGCCGAGGTGGAGCCGGCCACCGAGCAGAGCTTTCCGCCGTCGAGATCACTGCCGGACTCGATGTCGGAGCCGGCCTTGACCAGCAGGTCCTGGTGGGCCAGCAGGTACGGGCCGGCGAAGTCGACCTTCTGCTTGCGCTCGTCGGTGATCGAGTAGGTCGCGGCGATGAACTTCACGTCGCCACGGGCCAGCGCGTTCTCGCGGTCGGCGCTCTTGGTCTCGACGAACTCGATCTGGTCGGGCTCGTAGCCGAGCTCCTTGGCGACGTACGTGGCCACGTCGACGTCGAAACCGGAGAACTCGCCGCCCGGCTCCTTCAGCCCCAGACCGGGCTGGTCGAACTTGATACCGATCCTGATGGTCTCACCGGCGTGGGACCCCGAGCCCTGATCACCCTCACCGAGACACGCCGTCGCGGTCACAGACAGAACCAACGCGACCGTGGCCGCGGCGGGAACTCTGTGGAGCTTCATAACTGGACTTCCTTCGATTGATCAGGGCGATGCCGTGTCACGGAATCACGTACGACTTCACGGGCACGACGAGGTCCGGGGATGCCGGATTACCGACATGAGGCCCCGGTTCGATCGGCGCGCGGCGCGCCAGGAACTGAATGCGCGCGGCCGGGTCGGAGAAGCGCCCGTCCTCGAGAAGAGCCGTTCGATTTCGACGCGGACGGGGCGAAGCCCGAGCCGAGCGCCCCTCAAGGGAGGGCCAAGTACGGCACGGTCGATTCACCGTTTCCGGCCACACCTCGCGTGGCATTCCTTGTCTCTTCGCGCACCGGCGCTCCGGTCATCGCCGTACGGCTCCGTCCTCCTCGGCTGCGCAGGACAGTAAGGATCCGGGACGACCAGCGTCATCACATCTGAGCTGAACTTGAGCATCACGATTCAGTAGGCAAACGACTACTCACCGGTAGGCATGCATACCCCTGGCCATCCCCTTGCATTCAAGAAATTTCCCCATGTGGATCGGTTCTCTCGAATCAGCCACAATTCCTGAACGGACACTGCGACCCGCACGGCCGAGGCCACACAAAGAAGGAGAGACCAGCATGGCGATTAAGCGGATGGACAATGTCGGCATCGTCGTCGAGGACCTGGATGCCGCCGTCGCGTTCTTCGTGGAACTGGGTATGGAGCTGGAGGGCAGGACGCAGGTCGAGGGCCTGTTCGCCGACCGGTGCACCGGGCTCGACGGCGTCCGCTGTGACATCGCGATGGTCCGGACCCCGGACGGTCACAGCCGGCTCGAGCTGGCGAAGTACCTCAGCCCCCCGGCGATCAGCGACGGGCCGCGCGACCGGCCGCACAACATTCTGGGCACGCACCGCGTCATGTTCGCCGTCGACGACATCGAGGACACCGTTGCCCGCCTGCGCCCCCACGGCGCCGAACTGCTCGGCGAGATCGCCCGTTTCGAGGACAGCTATCTGCTCTGCTACGTCCGCGGCCCGGAGGGCATCATCGTCGGACTGGCCGAGCAACTGCGCTGAACTGGAGCGATCTGGGTCCTGGTCCATGACCGACGGTGGACCGGCCGCCGCGTCTCAGGCGTGGGAGGAACCCGGGCACGCCGGCCGGCCGGGGCAGCGGCGCGGCATCGTGGTGCGCAGGAGGCGTAGGCCGAGGCGGGTACGGAGAAGGGTTCGAGGCCGAGCAGTCATGCCGGACGACAGATAGCCAGGCCGATCGTGTCGGCCCGCGTTCCCTTCGGCAGGCTGCGGGCGTCGGCGTTGGGGCCAGCCGAGGTCGCGGGCGGCCTGGAAGATGCGGTCCCGGGTGGCCTCGGAGACCCCGCGTCTGCCGTTGAAGGCGAGTGACAGGGCTCCCTTCGACACGCCGGCTCGGGCTGCGACGTCCTTGACGGTGAAGCGTCGGCCGCGTGCCGGGCTCGCGCGGGTTCCACGCGAAGGAGGGCCGGGCGAGCCGCCGAAGTGCCACGCTCGGACGGGTCGGCCACTGGGATCTCCTCTTCCTGCACGGCTCCGTCGCATGATGTCGGGGCTTCCGGTCACGCGACCACCAAACCAACGGCCCGCAAGCGGTGTCCATAAACCGGTCTAGCCTTGTTCTTCAGTCAACCATTTCGGTCAATTTGCCCTTTTGGCCTCAACTGTGCGACAGGAATGAGCGGGTCAGCGTAACGAATATGCGCAGCGAGCTTTACCGGTTCAATTCCGGGATGCCATAGTGCCCGCAGCCCGAGGTGGACCTGAACTGCGATCTGGAAGGGGATGCGCAAATGGGGAGGAAGCGGCTGGCCCTGGCGGCGGTGACCGCTGTCACGGCGATCACCGCGACGGGATGCACGGGGGCGGCGGCCACGAAGGGCGAATCGGCCGCCGCCGCGACGGACCCGAGCACCGTGTCCGGCACCATCACGGTCCTGACGCACCGCACGGACCTGGTGCAGGACGGCACGATGAAGAAGTACGCGGCAGAGTTCAACAGGCTCTACCCCGAGGTGACCGTGAAGTTCGACGGCGTCACCGACTACGAGGGCGAAGTCAAGATCCGCATGAACACCGATGACTACGGTGACGTGCTGATGATCCCGAACGCGATCGCGAAGAAGGACTACCCCTCGTTCTTCGCCTCGCTGGGCAGCGCCGACGAGCTGGGCGAGAAGTACCGCTTCACCGACAAGGCGAACGTCGACGGCAAGGTCTACGGCCTGGCGACCGTGGGCAACGCCGACGGCTTCGTCTACAACAAGGCCGTCTGGAAGCGAGCCGGCATCACCTCGTGGCCGACCAGCCCTCAGGAGTTCGTGGCCGGACTCAAGGCGATCAAGGCCAGGACGGGCGCGGTGCCCTACTACACGAACTTCAAGGACATGTGGCCGCTGACCGCCGGCACCGCGAGCATAGGCTCCGTCAGCTGCGACGCGAAGGCCAGCGATGCCCTGGCGAGTTCCAACGCCCCGTGGGCCGAGGGCAGCGACCTCGAAGTCATCGACACCCTGCTCTACGACGTCGTCCACGAAAAGCTCGTGGAGAAGGATCCCACCACCACGAACTGGGAGAACTCCAAGGGCATGATCGCCCGCGGTGAGATCGCCACCATGCAGCTGGGCTCCTGGGCCATCAGCCAGATGCAGGACGCGGCGAGGACCGCGGGCAGGAACCCCGACGACATCGGCTTCATGCCGTTCCCCGCGCAGACGGACGGCAAGTTCTGCAGCATGCTCTCCTCCGACTACCAGGACGCGGTGAGCATCCACTCGGAGCACAAGGCCGCGGCGCGCGCGTGGGTCGACTGGTTCGCCGACAAGTCCGGCTTCGCACAGGACGAGGGCTCCATCCCGACGCTGAAGTCGGGTGTCCTGCCGGACACGCTGAAGCCGTTCGAAGACAACGGTGTCACCCTGCTGGAGCGGTCCGAGGCCGAGAGCACTCAGGTCAGCGCCGTCGACAACGCCGCCGAGATCGGCCTGGCAAAGCCCGACTACCGGCAGAAGCTGGTGGACATGGCGCGGGGCGTCCAGGACGGAAGCCTGGAGGACTACTTCGCCGACCTCGACAAGAAGTGGAGCGAGGCCCTGAAGACCGCGGGCTCCTGAAGCAGGGCAGGGCACGGGCCGGTGACGGGGCTCCTCGGACCCACGCCCGGTGACAGTGCTCCTCGGGACCGTGCCCGTGGGGGCCAGTGACGGGGCTTCCCCGGCCCGGCCGCTCACCGCGTCCGCGGACGACCGAAAGGCCGACATGACCCACACCACTGACAAGCTGATCGCGACCGCGGCCGGGGTACGCACCGGCAACCGCACGACGGGGCACGCCTCCCGGGCCGGCCGGGGATCGTTGCGCAGGGCCACCCCATGGTTGTTTCTGCTGGTCCCGCTGGCCCTGCTGATCACGTTCACCTACGTGCCCGTGGCCAACATGATCTATTACAGTTTCACGGACTGGGACGGCGTCAGCCCGGACATCCGTCTGACCGGGACCGCCAACTACACCGAACTGTTCACGCGGCCCGAGTTGTTCAAGGTGTTCTTCGTCAGCCTCTACTACCTCGCCGCGTCCGCCGTGCAGATTCTCGTCGCCCTGTACTTCGCGACCGTCCTCAGCTTCAATCTGCGCCTGCGCAACGTCTTCAAGGGAATCCTGTTCTTCCCGTATCTGATCAACGGCGTGGCGATCGGGTTCGTCTTCCTCTACTTCTTCCAGGACGGGGGCACTCTCGATTCCGTCCTGTCCTGGTTCGGAGCGGGCACCGACCACACCTGGCTCGGCTCGCCGACGTCCGCGAACGTCTCCCTCGCGGGTGTCTCCGTGTGGCGCTTCACCGGCCTGAACTTCGTGCTCTTCCTGGGGGCGATCCAGTCCGTACCGGGTGAACTGTACGAGGCGGCCCAGCTCGACGGCGCCACGCGCTGGCACCAGTTCAGGTACCTGATCCTGCCGAGCATCCGGCCCGTGGTCAGCCTGAGCGTGATCCTCGCCGTCTCCGGTTCCCTGTCCGTGTTCGAGATCCCGTACATCATGACCGGCGGTGCGACCGGCACCACGACGTTCGTCATCCAGACGGTGAAACTGGCGTTCCAGTTCAACAAGACGGGTCTGGCCTCCGCCGCCGCCGTCGTCCTGCTCCTGATCATCCTGCTGATCACCTGGATCCAGCGCCGGCTCGTGCCGGACGAGAAAGCGGACCTCGTATGACGACCAACGCGGCGGACGGCCGTCGCCCCCGGAGCATCGGCGCCTACCTCGTCCGTCTCTCCCTGGTCCTGGCCTCACTGGTGGTCCTGGCCCCGCTGGCCGTCGTGTTCCTCACCTCCCTCAAGACGTCCGAGGAAGCCACGGACGGAGGCGGCCCGTTCCAACTCCCCCGCAACTGGCTCAACTTCGCCAACTACGTCACGGCCTTCCGCGACGGCCAGATGCTCACGGCGTTCGGGAACACAGCCTTCATCCTGCTCTTCTCGGTCACCGGCACGGTGGTCATCGGCTCCATGACGGCCTACGCCATCGACCGCTTCGACTTTCGCGCCAAGAAGCTGGTCATGGGCCTCTTCCTCGTCGCGACCCTCGTACCGGGCGTGACCACCCAGGTGGCCACGTTCCAAGTGGTCAACAGCTTCGGACTGTTCGACACCCGATGGGCGCCCATCCTGCTCTACATGGGCACGGACATCGTGTCCATCTACATCTTCCTGCAGTTCATTCGCGGCATTCCCGTCTCCCTCGACGAGACCGCGCGGCTCGACGGCGCGAACGCGCTCACCATCTACTGGCGCATCATCTTCCCGCTGCTCAGGCCGGCCATCGCCACCGTCGTCATCATCAAGGGCATCACCGTCTACAACGACTTCTACATCCCGTTCCTGTACATGCCCTCCGAGAACCTCGGGACCATATCCACGGCCCTGTTCCGGTTCAAAGGCCCCTTCGGCGCCCACTGGGAGGCCATCTCGGCCGGCGCGATTCTCGTCATCCTGCCCACGCTGATCGTCTTCCTGTTCCTTCAGCGCTACATCTACAACGGGTTCACGCGCGGCGCGACGAAGTAGTCCGCGCCGCCCACCCCGCCGTCGACCGCATCGACACACCTCCCCCCGCAAGAAGAGGCCGTGCCAAAGGAGACGCACATGCCCAACCCCGCGCTGAACCGCCGCGCGTTCATCCTCACCGGCGCCGCGGTGGCCATGGCCGCAGGCGCCCAGACCTCGGCGGCCGCTCCCCCGGCGAGGCCGACCGCGGCACCCACGCCGGTCCGGATCGTCGACGACGGAGCCACCCCCGCCACCCGCGCGCTGTTCGCCTACCTGAGGCAACAGCAGGGCCGGGGCGTCCTCTTCGGCCATCAGCACGACCTCACCTACGGTTTCACCTTCAGCGCCCCCGACGGCAGGGCATCCGACACCCTGGCGGCTGTGGGCGACTACCCCGCCGTCTTCGGCTGGGACACACTGATCCTCGACGGCGACGAACGCCCCGGAGCCCGGAGCAGCACGGAGGCCGAGAACATCGCCGCGCTCAGCCGCTGCATAAGGCAGGCAGACGCGCGAGGCGGGATCAACACCCTGAGCGCGCACATGCCGAACTTCGTCACCGGAGAGAACTTCTACGACACCTCGGGCAGAGTGGTCGGCCAGATCCTCCCAGGAGGTGCGAAGCACGCGGACTTCAACGCCTTCCTCGACCGCATCGCAAAGGCGGTCACCGGCGCACGCAGGCCGGACGGCACCGCGATCCCGGTCGTCTTCCGCCCCTTCCACGAGAACAACGGAGGCTGGTTCTGGTGGGGTGCCGGCCACACCACCTCCGCGGAGTACATCGAGGTGTACCGCTACACCGTCGAATACCTGCGGGACACCAGGGGCGTTCACAACCTGCTGTACGCCTACTCGCCCAACTCGGCCTTCGGCGGCGACCCGGCCAACTACCTCAAGACCTATCCCGGCGATCAGTTCGTCGACGTCCTGGGCTACGACGCCTACGACAGCTCCGCCGGATCACCTGCCTGGCTCGACGCCCTGGTGACCGATCTGGCGATGGTGGTGAGACTGGCGAACGAGCGGGGCAAGGTACCGGCCTACTCCGAGTTCGGGGAGAGCGGCACCGAAGGCCGCAACCCGCGGTGGTACGTCCAACTGCTGGACGCCATCAAGGCGGACCCGTTGGCCCGGCAGGCGACGTACATGCTCACCTGGGCCAACTTCGGGGGCACGAACCGCGCGTACGTCCCCTACCCGGGCAACCCCCTGCTGCCCGGCTTCGTCGCGTACTACCAGGACCCCTACACCCTGTTCGCCGGCGATCTCCGAGGGGTCTTCTCCGCCCGCACGAGCCCC
The DNA here is from genome assembly GCF_042873115.1 of Streptomyces sp. NPDC005017. Taxonomy (NCBI): domain Bacteria; kingdom Bacillati; phylum Actinomycetota; class Actinomycetes; order Kitasatosporales; family Streptomycetaceae; genus Streptomyces; species Streptomyces sp. NPDC005017. The sequence goes on from NZ_JBIALD010000006.1 coordinate 131,399, forward strand.
GTCAGGAACGCCCCGTTCCTGCACCTCGTCACACCCACGGACCGGCAGCGTGTGACGGCGTCCAGAACCACCGTCCGGGTGCGCGTCACGCACGCGAAGGCCGGCCGTGTGACGTACTCCGTGAACGACGGGGCCGCCCAGCCACTGCGCCTGGACGCCGACGGCTTCTACTCGGGCGACTGGTCCATCGACCCGGGCCGGTCCGACAATCGCTCGGTGACCCTGAAGGTGAGTGCGCGGGTGGCGGGCCGGACACTCAACGACTCCGCGCTCGTCTTCCTCGGCGAGGGGACCCCCCTGCCGGCCGGGTGGGTCGACGACTTCGAGAGCTACGCCGGGGACGACGTCACCCTGAGCGAGACGTACAGCCACGTCAACGCCAACACCACCACCCTGTCGCCCGACCACAAGTCCACCGGCTCCTACGGCCTCGCCTACGCCTACGACTTCACCGGCGCCGAATACACCGGCATCGGCAAGGCGGTCGACGCGGACTGGTCCGCCTTCACGTCCCTGTCGCTGTGGCTGAAGGGCGACGGCTCCGCCAACGGCGCCACGCTCCAGATCGTCGCCGACGGGGTGTACTTCGAGTACGGGGCACCGCTCGGCGACACGAACGGGAAGGAAGTCGACGCACCCTTCAGCGAGTTCAAGCCTGCCCCCTGGGACACGTCACACGCCGGAGCCGTCCTCGACGCGGCCCGTCTCGCCAAAGTGACGGCCTTCAATCTGTACCTCGGCCATGGGAGCGGAGCGGCGACCACGGGCACGGTCTACGTCGACAACATCAGAGCCCACTAGGAAACGGGCGCGGCCGCGAGCGATGCCGCAGGCAGGCAGCCGGGGCTCGCGATCCCCGGCTGCGGGCCCGTCAGGCCGGTGCGTCAGAACCCGGCGAGCCGATCCACCAACAGCTCCACCCTGCGCTCGGTGTCGGCCGTTGTGCGCGAGGCATGCGTACCTTGCGCCGTGGGAGGTGTACGGGGCGGGTGCCGATGTGGCTTTAATGGATCGGCCCGATACGGGGCGCGTCGTAGCCTTCCTCGAAGGACCCATCCGTCACTGGGAGTTGTAATGCCGCGTACACAAGCCCGCGTCGTCACCGACCGGCCGCACCGCTATGCCAAGCAGCTCGCCGCCCATCTCGGCCGGCGCATCGAGACCAGCTGGGACGAGGAGAGCGGCGAAGGCCGGCTCGTCTTCCCGGACGGCGCCGGGGTCGGAGTCCTCACGGCCGCCGAAGGCGCCCTGCTGCTGGACGTGACCACCGAGGCGGAACACCTCGACCGGATCGAGGACGTGGTGGGCCGCCACCTGGTCCGGTTCGGCACCAAGGACGAACTCGAGGTGCGGTGGTCGCGTGACACCGGTGAGCCCGGAAGCACGCAGCGCAACACGGGCGACACCGTCTGAGCAGCAGAGGTCACGCCGGTGACCGCCGCCGCGGGGCGTCGTCCGCCTCGGACGCCCGAAGATCGTGAACCAGTAGGCGTCCGGGCTGCGGAAGTGACCGGCGAAGACACCGAACCACCGCTCGAGCACATCGAGTTCGCGCGGGATGAACAGCCTCCCCCGTGAGCCGGCCGGCACGGCGGGCGCGGCCAGCAGCACACTGCGCCACATCGGCAGCGCCCTCGGCCCCGCCGTGTTCGGTGCCGTCCCCACCGCCCACACCGTCGTCGCCCTGCCGGACCACGCGTCGGCCGAGCCGGCGTCGACCCGGCCGAACGCGGAGGGTGGCGGTGTCCGGTCTCGTGACGATGCCTGTTCGCGTGACGAGGCCTTCGCCGCGCCGGTGGCAGGCTGCCAGGCCGCAGCGTGAGATGCGACCGGTGTCAGGTGCGACCCTTCATCGGGGGTTGCCGGCGTGCGTCAGCGTCTCCCAGGCGAGGAAGTAGTCGGCGCCGCTGGGGCGTTGCCTGCTCTGGATCAGCCGCTTGGTCTTGGGAAGACTGATTCCCTCCCGGCCCGCGTAGTGGTTGTAGGCGACCTCCAGTACGGAGCCGATGCCACGCTTGATCGAGCCCTCGCAGAGCCAGGACGGCACGGTTTCGCCGAGTTCGTAGGCGGCGTGGAACTCCAGCGCCTTGGTCATCCGGACCGCCGCCTCGGAGTAGAGGTCGAGGCCCTGTATCCGGGCGGTCTCCGCGACATGAGCCGCGGCGGCGAAGCCCCAGCCGGTGTGACCGAAGTCCCGGCAGGTCTCCTGGGCCAGGCCGTCGACGAACGTGGACTGGCCCTGCCAGTAGTCGATCAGCTCCTTCCGGGTGTCCTTGCTGCTGCCCGCCGGGGTCTTCGGCAGCGGCCCGTCGCTCTTGACGTAGATGTACGCGGGCACCCGCTTGCGCCAGATGGCGACCGCCCTGTCGAACGACGCCCGGTCATCGAGGAAGACCGAGATACCGGTGGCGGCGTCCATCATGATGAGTTCCCAGTTGCCGTTGGCGTTCGGCCGTCCCTGGATCACCATGGGCAGGTACACCGTGCGCAGCATGGTGGCGAAGCGGCTCTGCCGCGCGCTCGGCCAGCCGGTGTACGTGTGCTTCATCAGCTCGCCGGCGCGGGCGAAGGACGCGCCGGCCCAGCCTGTCTGGAGGGGTGCGTTGTGGTTCGTGTGCTCCTTGATCACGGCGGACCAGGCGTCCATGATCTTGATGGCCTGGGAGGCATGGCGGCGGTCCTCGGTGAGGTTCCAGAGCAGGGCGTGGGTGTAGGCCGCGAGCGCGTCACCGCGCTCGTCGGAGCATCCGTGGTTGGGGCTGGACCTGGGCCCGCACTCGACTGTCGCCCGCGGCTTCGGGGTCCAGGACAAGGACGCGTACTTGCTCTCGCGCATGGCGTCGTACGCGGACTTCCACGGCTCCGCTCCGGCCTTCACCTTCCCCCGTACGAAGTCCAACTGCCCCTCGCTCAGCAGTACTCCGGGGTGCTCGAAGGAGCCCTTCGCCGCCGCGGAGGGCTGGGGGCCGGCCGCTTCGGCGTCCTCGGGCAGCAGCGAAGGGAGTGTGAGAGCCCCGAGCGCGAAGGCGAGCACGGCCGACCCGACGGTCACCGAGAGCCGTCGGCGCCTGACGTGTCTCCCGCGGTTCCGTCCCTCGATGCCGTCCGTGTCATGACGCGCGTCACTCATCCATGCCTCCGCGAAGCAGTCGATCCTGATACGGGTGCCCTGCGGTGCGGCGCCAAGTGGGGCTGGGACGGGCCGTCTTCGGAAGGCACACCTCGGGCAGTGTCCGCGGGGCCGCTGCCTCGGCCCCTTGATTCCGCCGCGGACACGCAAGCACATTGGCCTGGACCAGATGTCGGGGTCAAGCCGCGGAGGTTGCGTTAGGAAACCCTTAAGGCCCAGGAAAGGAACCGCCGGACCTGCTGCGGCGGCACGTCGGTGCGCGGTGCGGTGTGGCTGTCCACGGGCGACGGCCGGCCGCGTCCGACGGCCGGTGTCGCCGAAACCGCGGGTGCGGCAGAGAGGTTGGCCGCGGCTGTCGAGTCTCCTCTTCCGCGTCCACGGCCCGAGTCACTCTCCTCCGCATCCGCCCCCGCACCCTCCGCAACTGCCGCAGGAGTCCACGTCGACGGTGTCACCGCCGGTATCGCTCCAGGTGCGGGCGCGGTTGCGGGCCCGCGGGGCCGGTGGCGGCGGCTTCGGCCGCTCCCGGTTCAGGGCGATCCTCTGCCGTGTGCCGTCGGGCAGCACCGCACGCGCGAACTCCGTCTCGTCCCTGCAGTAGGTGTCGAGGACTTTCCAGCGGCGCCGCTTGTCCGACGGCCACAGGCACGCCGCTCCCCACTGCACCATCCAGGCCGCCCCGCTGACGTAGAGCCAGACCACCCTGTCGGCCTCGGGTACGAACGGCACGGGTGCTTCGGCCAGCCCGCCGTGCATGCCCATGCCGAACGCGGTCGCCATCGAAGCGGCCAGCATGAGCGTCAGGCTCCTCCCCGACGCCGTCATACGCACGGCGGGCGAATCTCGCTCGACAAGCTCCCTGAACCGGGCGAAGCGAGCCTCGTCCACGATCTCGTACAGCTTCGTCGTCGCGTCGGCCGACGTGCTGCGGATCTCCTCCGCCAGGGCGCGCAGGGCCGGCTCCGTCTGCTTCCTGCCTCGGTGCGTGGACCGCAGCTCACCGGTGGAGGAGACCTTCAAGACACCGTCGTCGACGAGCACACAGACCGCTGTCTCCGCCGCTTCGGCCGTTCCCCCGAGCAGATACGAGGCCCGCACCGGATGCAGGTCCCCGACGACCAGTTCGTCAACGATCTGCCGCTGACCGCTGTCCCGGAACCAGCAGTACGCCCCGCGCAGTCCGTTGCACACCGCGAAGATCAGCAGCCAGCAGGCCACGATCCCCTCGCTGTCGGTCAGCAACCGGTCCACCGTTCGCCCCCCAGCCTCGGTGCGGCCCCCAGCCCTGCCCGGCGGCGACGAACCGCACAGACAGGTTCAGAGTAACGGCATGGCGGCAGGTATCAGCCGGCCATCAACAGCCCTTCGTGGTTTGACCTTTGCCGAACACGGCAGCCCCGGGACTGGCAGGCTTGTGGCAGGTTCTGCGTGTCGCGAGGCAGGCCGGGAAGGGAATGGACGCGGATGAGACTCGAGGTGCGAGTCGGGCAGGACGCCGGGGAACTGGCCGCACTGCACAAGTGGTTACGTGCCGATCCCGACGTTCGCCGTTCGACCGCGGCGGAACTGCGCGGTGGCGTACCGGGCCCGGAGGAGATGGGCACGGAGCTCGACGTACTGCAACTGGTGACGGGAAACGGATGGAGCGCCGCGTCGTTCGTCCTGGCCGTGGTGGCATGGCGACGAACACGACACCAGCGGCCGAGGGTGGAGATCAGGCGGGGAGACACCACCATCGCCCTCACCGAGTGCTCCGAGGAGGAGATCGAGCGGGCGATCCGGATGCTCGACACCGTCCGTGACGATGATGAGGGAGACGGCCGGTGAGCGTGCTGCCCGATCCCGCGGCGTCGCGGGCGGTGCTCGTGGGCGTCGACCGCTATCGGCATCTCGATTCGCTGCCGGCCGTGTCGAACAACCTCGAAGCTCTCGCAGGCCTTCTGTGTGATCCGCTGACACTGCGTCTGCCCCGCCGGAACGTGAGCGTCCTGGGCAATCCGGAAGCCGCGCATACCGTGGTGGGCGCCGTGAGACGGGCGGCCGCCGAGGCCTCGGACACGCTCCTCGTCTACTACGCCGGGCACGGCCTGGTCGACGGAGCCGATCAGCTGTGCCTGGCGCTGCCGCACACCGAGTCCGGCCGCGTCGAGACCGCTCTGCCCTATGACTGGCTGCGTCAAGTGCTCCTGCTGGACTCCCGTGCCGAGCGGCATGTGGTCATCCTGGACTGCTGTTACAGCGGACTGGCCCTGGGACGGATGAGCCCCGGCGACGGCCTTGCCGACCACGCCGCCGTGGAAGGCAGTTTCCTGATGGCCGCCGCGGCCGAGACGCGCACCGCCCTGGCCCCCGCAGGGGCGGCCCACACCGCCTTCACCGGTGCCCTGCTGGACACCCTGCGGCACGGCATACCCGGCGGTCCCGGACTTCTGGATCTCGGTGTGCTCTACCAGCATCTGCGCAAGACCCTGGCGGCCCGCGGGCATCCTGTTCCACAGGCCCGCAACCGCAACAGCGGCCATCAGGTGGCGCTCGCCCGCAACCATACGAAGGTCTTCGAGCGGCCGTCCACCGTCACCGGCAGTCTCCCTCCGGACGCCGGCCACCCGCGACAGCCGTCAGCGCAACCGGTCGACCGGCCGACGGGTCTGTTCGGCGTGAGCCGGACCCTGCACGGCCAGACGACCGAGGCCGCGACGCACGCGGTCTCCCCGGACGGGAGCCTCCTCGCCGTCGGCCATGACGACGGGACGGTGCGGATGTGGGATCCGGCAACCTGCGAGGAGATCGGCGGACCCTTTATCGGCCATACCGGCAAAGTGCTGGACATGGCCTTCTCGCCCGACGGCACACTGCTCGCCACGTCGAGCCTTGACAGTACGGTGCGACTTTGGAGGACATCGACGCAACGCCCGGCCGGCGACCCGATCACCGAGCGCGGCGGGTACGTGTTCGCGGTGGCGTTCTCGCCGGACGGCACCGAGCTCGCCACCACCAACCGCAGCGGGACCATCCGTCTGTGGAACCCGGCCACCTGTCTGGAGAGTGGCGAACTCGTCGCCGACACGGTTCACAGCAACCGGTGCGTCACCTACTCCCCGGACGGCACACTGCTGGCCACGGCGGGCAACCGAGCCGTCCGCCTGTGGGACCGCACATCGCACCAGCCGGTCGGTGACCCGATCAGCGGCCACCAGCACGACGTGTTCCTGGTGACGTTCTCCCCCGACGGCAGTCGGCTCGCCACCGCCAGCATCGACAGGACGGCACGACTGTGGTCCCGGGAGACCGGCAGGCCCATCGGATTCCCGCTCACCCACCCCGGCGGCGAGGTGATGGACCTGGCGTTCTCTCCCGACGGGCGCGTGCTGGCCACGGCCGGCGGCGACACGAAGGTGCGGTTCTGGGACCCGGTGACGAGTCGCGCCGTCGGGACCCCTCTGTCCGGCCACAGGTACCGGGTGCAACGGCTGGGATATCTGCCCGACGGCACCCTCGTCACCAATGACGCCACGCTGCGGCTGTGGAGCCCGGTACGAACCGGCCCCCCGGCTCACCTGTGATCAGAGGGCGGCCGGCCGACAGGGTTGCGTCCCCGCGCTGGAAGGGGGCCGTCCCCATGAGCACCGGTCCGGTCGGCCCGAGGGCGACCGGCTACAGTGCGTGAGACAGCAGCCCGGTCGGGGAGGGGAAGCGTGACCGACACCAGCAGCACCCGGTCCGCCGCAGGGGAAGCTCAACCGCCGCGGGAGGGCCGACTGCGCCGCTTGATGCGCTACATCCCCCTGATCGCCCCTGTCCTGCTCTGGACGGTGCCCTGCTGGGTGCTCCTGTACGGGGGTCAGCACTGGCCACTGGCCGTCACGCTGGTCGGCACCGCCCTGTTCGTCCTCGGCCTCGTCGGTATGCCGCTCGCGATGGCGCGCGGCCACGGCCGGCGGCAGCAGGACCGGGCGGCGATCGTCGGTGACACCCTGCTGGGCGGCAGCTGGGTTCTGTTCACCTGGTCCGTGCTGCTGGGCGTCCTGCTGCGGCTCGCCCTGGCCGTGGCCGGAGTCGGCGAGGGTCAGGACCGGGCCCGCATCGTCACCTGGGCCGTCCTCGGTGTGACCGCCGTACTGCTCGGGTGGGGGTACGCCGAGGCCCGCCGGGTACCGCGCGTGCGCCGACTCGACGTACGACTCCCGCGGCTGGGTGCCGGGTTGGACGGCACCCGCGTCGTCCTCATCACCGACACCCACTACGGCCCACTCGACCGCGCCCGCTGGTCGGCACGGGTGTGCGAGACGGTGAACACGCTGGAGGCCGACCTGGTCTGCCACACCGGCGACATCGCGGACGGCACGGCCGAACGCCGCCGCGCCCAGGCCGCCCCGCTCGGTACGGTGCAAGCCACCCGGGCCCGTGTGTACGTCACCGGCAACCACGAGTACTACAGCGAGGCGCAGGGCTGGGTCGACCTGATGGACGAGCTGGGCTGGGAGCCGCTGCGCAACCGCCACCTGCTGCTCGAACGCGGGGGCGACACCCTCGTGGTCGCCGGCGTGGACGATGTCACCGCCGAGTCCTCCGGCCTGGCAGGCCATCGCGCCCACCTCGCCGGAGCCCTGAACGGCGCCGACCCCGGCCTCCCCGTCCTGCTCCTGGCGCACCAGCCCAAGTTCGTCGACCGGGCGGCAGCCGAGGGCATCGACCTCCAGCTCTCCGGCCACACCCACGGCGGCCAGATCTGGCCCTTCCATCACCTGGTCCGCGTCGACCAGCCCGCCGTCGCCGGACTGAGCCGCCACGGCACCCGCACACTCCTCTACACCAGCCGCGGCACCGGCTTCTGGGGACCGCCGTTCCGTGTCTTCGCCCCCAGCGAGATCACGCTGCTCGTGCTCCGCTCACCGCAGGCGTCCACCTCGCCGTAGCGGTGGTATCCGTCAGAGAATGCGCCAGGCGACGGCGTAGGGCTGGGCGAACTGGGTGATCCGGAAGGCCTTGACGACGACTTCCGCTTCCCCGGCCGGGACGTCCTGCCAGTTGACCTGCTCGACGTTGTTGACACGGTCGAACCCGGGACCGGTGCCCATGTTGCCGTGGCGTTCCTGGCCACCGGCTCGGACGATCAGGTCGAGGTCGTTCTGCAGAGCCTTGCCCGGGGGGTCGGTCCAGACGAGGGTGACCTTCAGGCGAGTCGCCCCTTCCGGGATCGTGATGTGGAAGGCCCGCTCCTCTCCCTGGACCAGTTCCTCGGCGTCCGTGAAGCCCGCCCGGCCGGCGTCGGCCGGCAGGACCACGGCACGCTGGAGGTTGACGATGCCGAAGCCGGAGTTGTTGTTGGGGGAAGGGCCCGCCTCGCTCGGGACGTACTGGCCCTTCAGCTCGTCGGCGCCGTTGACCAGCATGGCCTTGACGAGCGCGGCGCTCGGTTCGAGTGTCCCGTTCTTCAGCAGTGTCTCGCGCAGCACCGCGACACAGCCCGCGACCAGTGGGGTGGCCATGCTGGTGCCGCTCTCGAACATGTACGCCGGATCCGTGGAGGTGCCGAAGTTCTGGAGGTCCTGCGCCAGCCGGGAGCGCGTCGACAGGATCGCCGTACCGCAGCCGACGACGGTCGGTGCGATCCGTCCTTCCTGGGTGGGGCCACGGCTGCTGAAGGCCGCCATCCCGGCGGGGTTGTCCGCCATCTTGTCGCCGCGGATCGGTGGAGCGGGGAACCGGACCAATCCGTTCCGAAGCTGGTCGTACCTCTTGGAGATGTCGGGGCGGTCGCCCTCGCTCGCCCCCACGATGATGATGTTCTTGGCTCCGGTCTCCCCGCTGACGGACCGGAGGTTGATGCGGCCGTCCCCGTCCCGGTCCTCACCGTCGTTGCCCGCGGCGAAGAGAATGACGAAGTCCTTGTTGTCCCAGACCATCTGATCGGCTTCCCTCGCGGCCGTGTTGTAGGGCAGCCCGGGAACGCTGGGGCCCCAAGAGTTGGTGTGGACGCGGGCTCCGTCCTCGGCGAAGGGCGGCTCGAACAGATCGAGCAGGTTGTCCGGGATACCGGTGAGTCCGCCGTTCTCGTCCATCACGGACTGGAGCACCAGCCTTGCCTCGGGGGCTGTGCCGGTGACGCGGCCCATGGACTCCGACGTCCCGTCACCGAGCACCGAGCCCGCCACATGGGTGCCGTGTCCGTCGGGGTCGTCCGCGTTCGCGGGGCTCGTACGTCCGAGGGCGACGAGCCGCTTGACCCGGCCGGTGAAGGCGGGGTGCACATTGGTGGTGGATCCCTTGTCGAACCCGGTGTCGGCGACACACACGACCTGGCCCTTGCCCCGGAACTTCGAGCCGTTCAGGGACACATGGGCGTTCATGACCTTCGTCGCGACGGTGTTGTACAGCACCCTCTCGGGGACTTCCTCGATCTCCTTCACCTCGTCGAGCGCGGCCACGGCCGACAGGTCCTCTTCCCGGACCGTCATGCGGATCTTGCCGCGGTCGGGCCGTACGTCGCTGGCACCGGCTGCCGTCGCGACCCGGTCCCGCAGCCCGTCGGCGCTCACGGCGACGTCGTCGTGCAGGACGATGTCGACGGTGCGGGGGGCCGGATTCGCGTCGTCCATCGGCCCGGCCAGCTCTGCGATGCCCGTGCTCAGACGCCTCGGCCGGAGTGACTGGGCGATCTTGAAGCCCTCGAAGTACACGTCCGCCCAGGCTACGAAGGGCAGGGCGCGTACGGCGTCCAGATCCGTGGGCCGGAAGCCGCACAGGTAGGTGTCGTCCGGAACATACTCGTGGATCACCACTCCGAGCGAGGCGAGTTGTTCCTTCTCCTCGGCTGTGGGCGGGTGTGTGGTCTGGACGAGCAGGTAGTTGGACGCGGTCGCGTCCTCTGACACCAGCGAGGCGGTGGCCAGCTCACCGGCCTGGGCCAGCGGGTCCACCGTGACGCCATTGATCGTGATACGGGACATGCTGAACTCCTGAGGGTGCGTAGTGATGGAGAAGGTGCGCGTGAGGCGGTCGTGACGACCTCCGTCATTTCCTTGTGCGGGCACCCGCGCGTCCGCGACCTCGAGAGCCGTCTTCTCACGCGACGTCTTCCCTTTCCACCATTACACTGTGGGACCTCTGACGCACCTCCCCGGGCGCTGAATCGGTTGTGGACACAATGAATCCGACTAATAATTCAGCCGCAATTATGGGGGTTGGTCTATGACCTCGGGGCAGACCCTGCCGGTGCCCTGGTCGACCTGTTCAACAACCGTTGCCCGCCGTCCGCAAGGCCGGTCGTACCGCGTTCGGCGAACCGGGTCAACGCCGTGGGCAGTGGTGACGGCGGAGTAACGCCGCGCTGACGGCGGGGCCATATCCTGGACCCTGGCGACCGTAAAGAGAGCGACCGAAAAGGGCCCGCGGCCGCCCACGATGCAGGCTGCGATTCACCGGAGAAGAATTCTGGGCCATGCAGGGAAATGCAAACTCACCGAAAATCAGCCGTGCTGAAGGTGTCACGCCTGGTGTTCTGCGCGAACGGCCACCTTCGCCGGTCAATTGCTGCTCGGACGCCGAGCTCGAGATCGGGCCCCAGCGCAGACCAGACGGTGACGTCGGAGTAACGGCGCGCTGACGGCAGGGCCGTACCTTCGATCGAGGTACCCGCCGGCAGAGCTGACGCGAGGAGCCATCATGTCTGTCCTTCCGGATACACAGGACCTCACCGACGAACAGTCGGCAACCCTGGAGAAGGCTGCACTGCTGGTCATCAGCGCACGCAGAGAAGCCGCGGAGATGCTGAGGCGGGCCGAGATCCAGGGGTTCGACGACGACTTCTTCGGCAGCAGATGCCGCAAGTGCGGCAACTGCAGGGAGTTCGTGGGCGACGATGAAGTCTGCCAGCGAAGCGCCTGCAGGCACAGCGCGTCACAGCACGCGACCTGAACTGCTCCCCAAGGCGTGGGTGGGACGGGCCAGTTGCGGTGGCGACGGCCCCCGCGCGTTCGCTCCGGCCGAGGCCCGAAAACGGTTCGCGATGCGAGTCGAGCGGATGGCAGGGTGCCGCGCATGGCACCCCAGTACCAGGTTCGCGCCGACTACGACGCCGACACCATCGTGGTCTACCAGGCGTACGCGCCTGCCATAGCCGACGCGGCGCTGCGGGCGGGCCGCTTCGTCGAGCCGTTCTCCTTTCACAGGATGACGTGGATCAAGCCCTCGTTCCTGTGGCTCATGCACCGCAGCAACTGGGCCCGAAAACCAGGCCAGGAGCGCGTTCTCGCCGTGCGGATGGCCCGGGAGGGCTGGGAGGAAGCACTGTCCCGGGCCGTGCTCACGACTGCGGATCCGGCAGCTGTGGCGCAGGCGGCCGTACATGTCCAGTGGGACCCGGAACGGTCCTCGCGGGGAACGGCACTGAACCACTACAGCATCCAGGTCGGCATCGGTCGCGGTCTGATCCGCACCTTCACCGACGACTGGATCGTCAGCCTCGCGGACCTCACGCCCCGGGTCCGCAAGGCCGCGGCGCTGACGCAGACCGGGCACGCCGCCAAGGCCCAGCGGCTATTTCCCGCAGAGCGGGTGTATCCACTGCCACGGGCGCTGGAAAGCCGCCTTTCCAGGGGGAGATGACAGGCGAGCACTCCTGTCGGCGCATGGGGCGCGCGGTCGGTGTGGCGCCGCCGCACGCCGGGACCGGCATCAGCGGCTTCTTGGTCATCGGCCGGTTCCTTCAGCCGTCGTCCGTCCCGTCAGAGCCCTGATCGCCAGTTGGTCGCGGATGCGCTGGGCGAGGCTCTCCCACTGCCGGGTGAAGCCTGTGGTGTCCTCCAGCACGTCCCACAGGGGCGCCAGGGTGGAGTCGAGGCGGGCCCTCGGCAGCCACAGGTGCAGCAGGTGGTCGACGAGGGGGCGCAGGGTCGCGAGGAGGGCCGTGTCGTCGGCGGTGGCCGGGCGCAGTCCGTCGAGGCGGTCGCCCACGGTGGTCAGCAGCCAGTCGTGCAGGGCGAGGTCCTCGCAGAACGCGGCGACGAGGGCGGGGGCGAGGTCTCCGGGGATGCGGAGTCGCAGGGTGCGCAGCCGGTCGTCCACGGTGAGGCTCAGTGAGGGTGCCGTGCCCTCGGTGGCGGGCAGGGCGGACCAGCGCAGGGCGGTGACCGGGGTGCGCAGCGGCGGGTCGTGGTCCAGCTCGCGCCGCCTGGAGATCCGGGCCGCCAGGGCCTCGGCGATCGCGCCGGTGTCCAGTTCGTCGGGGCGGCGGCCGGCCAGGTGGCCGTCGGCGACCGCGCCGGCGCGGAAGCGGCCGACGGGTACGAGGAGGCCGGGCCGCACGAGGTAGTGCCCCCAGGGCCGGCGCCGGTCGTCGCCGGCCGACGGCAGCCGGAAGTGCGCCGTCGTCTGCAGGACCCGGCCCTCGACCAGTACCGCCCGGGCGGCGACGGTACCCACCGCGCGGATCCGGGCGTCGGCGGCGGGCAGCCGGCAGTCGACGCCGGTGAGGACGTCGGGGGAGACCGCGTGGCGCACGGGGCGCCGGGAGAGCCGTACGCGTTCGTCGGCGCGCAGCCGCAGCAGCCGGGCGGCGGTGCGCTCGTCGACCGCGTCCCGGGCGGGCAGCAGGCCGGTGCGCACCTCTCCGCACAGCAGGACCGCGGGCGGGTCTGTCGGCGGGCCGTCCATGTCACAGGCCCGGCGGGAAGACGTAGGAGATCCGCTCGACGACGCCCGCGGACACGCTGTATTGCTCGGCCTCGGAGCGACGGGCCACCTGGTCGAGGGCCTCGAGGTCGATCTGCACCTGGTCCAGCACGACCCGTACGGCGTGCTCGACGGGCAGGAAGCGGGCGGGCAGCACACTGCACGTGCCGTAGGCGGTGAAGGGCTGCGCCGACGGCTGGAGGCGGATCACGGGTGGCAGGGCGTCCCAGTCGGCAGGGAAGGTGCCGGTCTCCCAGGGGACGGGGGTCAGGACGGCGCGCCCGTCGTCGCGCAGCAGGCCGAGGCGGACCAGCTGCCACACGGCGGCCAGGAAGGCGCAGGACCAGGTGCGCCGGTCCTCGGCCTGGTCGAACAGCTCGACGTCCATGAAGACCGAGTGGCCGCTGGCGAGGGTCTCCGACGGCGGCCGCCAGCGGTCGTCGGTGTCGAGGGCGGCGGTGACGCGCCGGGAGGGGCTGCGCCGGCCGTTGCTGAGCCAGCCGGTGCGGCCCACGGGCGGGCGGTAGCCGGTCGTGCCGGGCGGAGGGGCCTCCACCAGCCGGTCCAGGACGCACTCGGCGAGCGCGGCCGCACCGCGCCGCGCGGGGTCGGGTGCGGCGCAGCCCGACTCACGGGCGAGGTAGTCGATGGTCAGCCCCGCCTCCTCCGCGGCCGTCAGCAGCGGCGGGATCAGCTCGGCCGGGGTGGCGAGCCTGCTGAAGTAGTCGTCGACGAGGAAGCAGGTGCTGATCCGGGGGTGGCGGGTGTCGAGCGACCGGCGGGCCGCGTCGGCCCAGGGCCGTACGGCGGCGAAGTGGCGGCGCAGCCGGTCGGGGCCCTCGGTGAAGTCCTCCATGTACAAGTGGCCCAGTTCCAGGGAGAGATGGGAGAAGGGCACTGATTCGGTGCGCGGTTCGGCGCCGGTCTCGACGTAGGAGGGCTCGGTCACGGCTGCTCCCAGTGCGTGTCGTCGCCGAGCCGTCGCGCGAGTTCGACCAGCGCCTGCCAGGTCTCGAGGTTGGCTATGCCGGTGTCGAGGACGTCCTCGTCGGTGATGAGCTGTTCGCGCCATTGCAGGACGGGCTCCAGTGGGACGGACGCCACCACACGGGACCTGCCGATGCCGAGCCGTGCGGCCATCTCCTCCAGTCGGCGGTGGCGTTCGGTCATCCAGGCGATCTGGGCGGGGCGGACCTGTGACCACATCGGTGACGACGGGTCCGGCACGGCGGTCCGGACGAAGCGGATCGCGCCGGACAGCGCGGCCGGGTCGTGGCCGAGCGCGGCACCGGCGCTCAGCATGCCCCGCGCTCCGTGGACGAGTTCGGCGGCGGCCCTGACGTGCTGGTGGGTCCAGCGGTGGTGGACCAGCCACCGGATGGGGATCCGGGGCTTCAGGGTGAGGGGTGAGGTGGCGGCCAGGGCGAGTTCCATCGCGTAACTGCGTCCGGCGCTCAGGTCGAGGACGAGGACGTCGAACTCGGCACGCAGGCGCAGGATCAGGTCGACGCACCGGTGCAGATCCTCGTCGTCGGTGACGAACTCCCCTCCCCCGCGGTCCCCGGGCAGCAGCACGAGCCGCCCGGCTCCGAAGGGGCGGTCCGCCAGCACGGGGTGTTCGGTGCGGTCCCACACGTCGACCCGGAGGGGTTCGCCGGTTCCGCCCTTCAGATACGAGTGCAGACCCTGTCCGTCGGCCTCGGCGAGGACGTCCGGCAGATCGAAGACGGCGGCAGCGGTGGGCGAGCCGAAGTCGAAGTCCAGGTAGCAGACATGGTCGCCGTTCAAGGCGCGCTGGTAGGCCAGGTTGGCGCTGGTGACGGTGCGTCCGGTGCCTCCCTTGTCGGACGCGGCGAACACGAGCAACGCTCAGCCCTCCCGCCGGCCGACGCTCTCCCGCGCCCGGGCCAGTTCGTCGAGGCGGGCCAGGGCGGTCAGGGTCGACGCGAAGGCGGTGCCGGGCTGTTCGTCGACCAGGCGGCGGGCGCGGCGCAAACCGATCTCGATCTCCCTGAGTGTCATGGCCTGGCTGCTCCCGGGGTGCGGGGCGGGCTGTTCCATCTGCTCCCTGCCGAAGAGGTGGGTGGCCTCGCTGAGCAGTTCCCGCGCCAGGGTGGCCAGTTCGGCGCTGCGGATCGGCTGCTGGTCGTACAGGGCGTGCGCGGCGACCATGCACTCGGTGACGCGCTCGGTGACGCTCCAGGAGACCGGGCCTTCGCGGTGCGGCGATTCCGGGTGTACGGCGTGCACGTCGTCCCACAGTCCCGCGCCCGCGCCGGCGCCGACGCGGCGCGCCCACAGATGGTCGAGGATGTTCTCGGCGAGCCGCAGCGAGCGGTCCTGGGAGGCGATGTCCCGGGAGAGGGCGGCCAGTTGGATGGTGCGTTTGAGCAGTTGCGGGGCGAAGTCCGCGGCGGTCCACCGCAGGGGCGGGCCGAGGGCCTCGCTGCCCAGCAGCGGCAGGGACACGCCGGGGTGGTGCAGGCCGAGCGCCGGGTCCCCGTCGGTGGCGCGGCTGGTGATGCGGGCGCGTTCGGCAAGGCGTTCCATCACGGCGACGGTGCGGACGAGATCGTCGTCGGTGGGGCGGCGGCGCACCAGGTCGGAGACGAGGAGGGAGGCGGCACACAGGGAGAAGTACTCGGACTCGGTGCCCTCCGGTGTGGCCCGCCAGGGTATTTCCTCCAGCGGCCACGGTCCGTCGCCGAACCGGGCCACCGCCGACCAGTACTGCTGGGTGATCTCCCAGCGCAGCCGCAGCGCCTCGGCGAGTCTCTGCTGTTCCGGGTTGAGCAGGCCGAGGATCAGGGTGCGTTCGGAGAACAGGTCGTTGATGCCGTCGAGGGCTACGACGGTGAAGTACAGGTAGGGCACAGGCAGGGCTACGCCCTCGTCCTGCGCGCCGACGGCCTCGCCGGTCTCGACGCCGGGTGCGTGGCGGACCACGCTCCAGGACCAGCCGCACTCGAACAGGCTGCTCTCGCCGCCCAGTTGCTCCTCGATGTCGGCGCCGAGGGAGATGCTCTCGGAGATGACCGCGCGCAGCCGCTGGAAGCGCCGTCGGAAGCGCTGGACCACCTGCCGGTCGGAGAGCCGGCCCCCGCCGAGCAGGCGGCACAGCGACTGTCCCTGCGGGGAGTCCATGGAGATGACGTTGACGGTGAAGGACCGCAGCAGGGCGACGAGGGCGGCGCTGAGCCGGTCACTGGTGCGCTGCCGCAGCCGGTCGATCCGGTGGAGCGTCTCCGGGCCCCGGGCGCGGCTGCGGTAGACCTTGAGGAAGCCGAGGGTGGCCAGGCACAGGGTGAGGGACAGGGAGTAGGAGTCGACGACACCCGTCCGCCGTTGCCGCTCGGTGATCTCGTCGTCCCCGGCGGCAGCGCCGCGTGTGCTGTCTCCGGTGTACTGGCTCTGCGCACCGTCGCCGCCGACGGAAGCGCCGCGGGTGTCGTGCGCGCGGGTGAAGCGGTCGCCACCGGCGAAGGAGGGGCCGTCGTCGGTCAGGTGGCGCTCCACGAACGTGTCGAGGGCGTCCAGGAGCCGGCCGGGCAGTTCGGGGGCGGGGCCGAGCGCCCGCTCCACGTCGTCCTGGGTGGTGTCCGGGTCGTCGAGGCGGAACGCGGCGATCTCGGTGGCGGGATACAGCAGGCAGAGCAGCCTCTCGGCGTCGGCGACGCTGCTGCGGCCGCCCTCCTCGCCCCAGTCCCAGGCGCCGTCGGTGAAGGAGTGGCGGGCGATCGACTGCCAGATCTCCAGCAGCTGCTGACGTGGCTTCAGCTGCACGGCTGGTGCCCCCTGACGCCGAGTGCGAGGATCATCCCCGTGTAACCGGCTCTGACACGGCGGTTTTCGCCGAGGTCACCGACATCGAGACTGTCCGCGTAGGGCGAAAGGCCGTCGTACACGTCGGACTTGTCGATGTCGCACGCCGGGAACCGGCGATCGCCCACCGCATACCCCTCGGAGTGCTCCATGAAAGCGGCTGCGAACGGCGCGCCCGGAGCCAGTGCCCGCATGAAACATTGCAGTCCGCGCCGGAATTCGTCGAGCGAGCCGGTGATTCCGTCGGCCACGAAGAACATGGTGCCGACGGACCACTTCTCGTTGTGCCCTGTGAGGTCGAAGAGATCACCGGGCCGGATCCGCGCGGCCCGACGGAACCGCTCCCTGGACTCCCCGGCGAGTGTGCGATAGGGGTCGCGTTCGCACAGGATGTCCCAGAACTGGTCCCACTGCTGGGCGTACGCCGGCACCTGGTCGCGCAGATGGGTCAGGTTGCGCCGGGAGCGCTCCAGCAGCGTGACGTCCGCACACCAGGGCAGCATGGCGAGCGCGGGGTACAGATTGGGGCCGCTGCCCACGTCGACACCGGAAAGAGGAGTATGTGATTCCGACCCTAGGTGGGCGATGAAGTGGTCGGCCGTCCTTCTCAGGAGGCAGGCGTCCTCGGGGAGGAGAAGGCGGTAATTCGCATCGAGATACGCCTGCGGATCGAACGAGTCCCACGACACATCACGGTTCAGGATTAACCGACCCTCAGCCGAATCGCTCGTCATGACGAGAAGTATCGGCGCTGCTGACCGCCGCGGCAATGATCGGTAGGATTCGCCCACGGCCGAGGGGGAGGTCCGATCGCGATGAGCGGATGGTCCACGCGTGACGCTCGACCCGCTGACCTGAGCCGACTCGCCGATTTCCTGGCCGAGTCGTGCCACGCCGTGGATGTCCCCACCGCACACACCCTCACCGAGTCGATCGACCGAGGGCTGGTGCTCCTGGCCGAGTCGGACGGTGAACTCGTCGGCTGCGTCAGCGCGGAGATGCCCGCGCCCGGCCATGTGCGGCTGTCCGTCGTCGCCGTGCGCGACGCTCTGCGCCGCCGGGGAGTCGCCTCCCGGCTTCTGGAGGAGCTGGCCGCGAAGGCCTCCGGGACAGCGGGCTCGGGGCCACTGCTCTCGGCCGTGGCCGAGGCGGCCGATCTGCCCGTGGCGGGACTGCTCCTCGGGAACGGCTTCATCGGCACCCGGGTGATGCGCACCAGTCGGCACACCGGTGACATCTGCCTCCACTACCAGCACAAGGTGCGCGTCGAGTACATCGACCCCGACACCCGTCATCTGGTGCCGCTGAGCGCGCGGGCACAGCTGGTGGAATCGCTGGCGGCACCGGACTACGCGGTGACCTCACTGGTGTCGCTCGGCGGTGAACCGGCTTTCGAGGTCACCTCGTTCGAGCAGGACGACCCGGCGACGCTCCAGTCCGGGGAGGCCGCCGCGGGCATCGCGTTCGCCGGGTCCGTCCTCGCGGCCATCACCTTCCTGCTCGGTTTCGCCTTCACCTCCAGCCGCTTCCCGGACGATGTGCGGCTGCTCCTGATCGGCGCGACCTTCAGCACCGTGCTCTCCCTGATGGTCTACGCGAGCGCGGCGGGCGAGCTGGCCCGCATCCGCGCCAACTCCTTCGGGCGGATCATGAAATGGGGCAACGTGATCTCCGAGTACGGCGGAGTCCTGCCGTTCCTCATCTCACTGCCCGTCACCTACGCACAGGCCAGCGGCGACCCCTGGACGACCATGGTCCTCGCGGGCCTGCTGAGCCTGGGCATAGCCTGGTACGAGCGGTCGGAGTTCTCCGTCGCCCACCGGTTCCGGCGCAGCGCAACCGATACGGTGCTCATCGTGTGCACCACGGTCTCGCCCCTCGTGGGCGCCGGCCTGGTCGCGGCCGCCGCCACCAGCTGGCCGTGGACCGCAGCGCTGGCGGCGGCGCTGGCCGCGCGCACCTGGCTGTATCTGTTCCGCCGGGGCCCGGAGGCGGGCACGTCCCGGCGCCGGCACTGGCAGATCAGGGAATAGCCGCGCGCCGGCACCACGGAAGAACCACCAGGACGGCGCCGTTCGACCGCTTTGCGCCGTCGGGGGCGATGATGGTCGGTATGCCTGCCCTGCCGCCGCCCGAAGAGCGTCCCCCGTCGTCAGCGCGGTCCCTGCTGGACCAGCCGGAGCCGACCGAGCGGCACCCGCGGATCCGGCACGCGAGGGAGCCGGACCTGCCGCAGCTCGTCAGGCTCGACGGGGAGGTGTTCCCGCACATGCCCTACCCGTACTTCGTCCTGCGTCAGTTCCTCGACGCCTTCCGGGACCACATGCTCGTCCTGGACGACTCCGCGGGCGAGCTGCACGGCTACGTCATGTCGACCGGGGCGGGCGGGCCGCAGTCCTGGATCCTGACCCTCGGTGTCGCGCCCACGCTGCACGGGCAGGGCTGGGGACGACTGCTGATGGAGGCGATGCTGGACCATCTGCGCCGTCAGGGCACCGGCACGGTGAACCTGGCCGTCGACCCCGCCAACGACCCGGCGATCGCGCTCTACCGCTCCCTCGGCTTCACAGCGTCCCCGGGCGGCCCCCGGCTCGACTACTTCGGCCCCGGCGAGCACCGCCTCCTCATGACCCTCCCCCTGTGACTCCCGGGCCCGCCGGCCCCCGGCGCCGAGGTGTCTGCACCACCCGCCGGCCGCAGCGCCGCCGCACGACCGCCCAGTCGGCCGACGAGATGTGACCGGGTTCCCTCCGGGCCGAAATCCCCGAGGGTGACAAGGACGGGCCTCTCGGCGCTGAGAGGAGGGGCGTATCCGCACGCCCTCTTTCACTCATGGACCCCTGGGGGGACCCACTTGTTCACCAGCATGTCCGGCGGTCGGCACAGACGCCGGATACGAATCGCCCTGCCCGTCTCCGCGGCCGGTGTCGCCGTCGCGGTCGCGGCCGCGCTGCTGACCTCCTCCGCCGAGGCGGCGACGCCGCTGCCGCAGCCCACCGTGAAGCCCGCCACCAGCGCCCCGTCGGTCGCCGAGCTGGAGCAGCGGATCGCCACCGCGATCGCGGGTGACGACACGGCCGGGAAGACGCCGGCGAAGTCGTCGTACAGCGCCGGGACCACCGAGCAGGGCATCGACCCCAAGATCATCGGCGGGACCACCACGACCATCACGGCCGCGCCGTGGATGGCCCAGCTCTGGTACGGCGACGACAAGGGCACCCCGGACACCGCCGACGACGTCGGCTTCTTCTGCGGCGGAGTGGTCGTCGCGCCGACCAAGATCCTCACCGCCGCGCACTGCGTCGCCGGATACGACTGGTACAACCACGGCTCGGTGATCACCAGCACCGCGCAGCTGCCCACCGTCGACGAGCAGGGCTACATCACCGACCTGCACGGCGGCGCCATCTCCGGCGTATGGCGGCAGTGGCACCACTCGTCGTACGTCCCGTCCACGCTCGACTCCGACATCGCGGTCCTCACCCTGCCGAACGCGGTCACGGCGACCCCGATCCGCATGACGACGGCCGGGGACACCACCTCGTACACCGCCGGCACCAGCGCCAAGGTGTACGGCTGGGGCCGGACCAGCTCCACCAACGACAACATCTCCGAGACGCTGAAGACGGCCACGCTGCCCCTCCAGTCGGACACCACCTGCGCCAACGCCTACGGCTCCGACTTCGTCAAGGGCCACATGGTCTGCGCGGGCACGCCCGCCACCGGCAGCGACGCGGGCACCACGACCGCCTGCAACGGCGACTCCGGCGGCCCGCTGATCGTCAACAACCGGATCGTCGGCATCGTCTCCTGGGGCGTGGTGGACTGCGTCGCCGCGGGCGCCTACGGCGTCTTCACCAAGGTGACCTCGTACGTGGGGGCCGCCTACCCGCGCCTGGACGACACCAACTTCGACGGCGACCACCGGGGCGACCTGTGGCTGCGCAGCGCCTCCACGGGCACCGGATACTCCCGGTACTCCCGGGGCACCTCGTTCGCGGCCGGTGAGAACTGGGGCAGCTGGGCCGGGGTGAACACCGTCGTGCAGGCCGACCTCGACCGGGACGGCTACCAGGACCTCGTCTACCGCCGCAGCAGCGACGGTGACGTCTTCTGGGCGCACTACTCCGCGTCGCGCAACACCTGGATCACCCAGCTGCTCGCCGACAACTGGAAGACGCGCACCCGCATGGCGATCCCGGGTGACGTCACCGGCGACTACCTGCCCGACCTGCTGTCGGTCGACTCGGCCGGCGCGCTGTGGATCTACCCCGGCAAGGGCAACGGCACCTTCGCCGCGCGCGTGCAGGTCGGCACCGGCTGGAACCAGTACGACTGGATCCGCGGTCACGGCGACTTCACCGGCGACGGCCGCACCGACCTCATCGCCCGCAACGCGAGCAACGGCTACGTCTACCTCTACAAGGGCACGGGCAAGGCCGGCACCGGGGCGTTCGCCGGCAGGATCAAGATCGCGACCTGGAGCAGCTCGGCGTACAACACGGTCGCCACGGTCGGCGACGTCAGCGGCGACGGCCGCGCCGACCTCCTGGCCCGCACGCCCAGCGGCATCCTCTACCTCTACCGAGGCACCGGGAACGCCACGGGTTCCCTCTTCACCGCACGGGTCTCGGTCGGGACCTACTTCAAGGGATACGACATCCTCGCCTGACACCACGGGTGAGCCGGGCAGACACCCGTCACCCCCACCACGACGCGCCGTGCCCACCCGAGCCCCGGGCGAGCACGGCGCGTCATCGGTTCCGGCCCCGAGTCACTCGGCCGGAGCGAAGCCCTCGGCAGCGCACACCGCCGACCGGACAGTCCGCTCCCACCGCTCGCCGTCGCTGCGAAACGGGTGACCAAGCCCTCGCGTGATCGGCAGGCCTGAGCGTAGGCCGTCGAATCGGGATGCACTGCTCCGCAAGGTAGTTGCATACTCTGCGCATGGCCTCGTTCACTGGTCGGTTCCGGGATCCGCGCAGCACCAAGTACAACTTCCTCGGCTTGATCATGGTGCAGTGTCCAGGCTGCGAGAACGTCGCCCGTGTCGTTCCGGCACCCGATGACGTCGATCCCGGAGGCCGGACTCTGTTCATGGCGCGCCGAATGGTCTGTCGTGGCTGCGGACTGTCACGGGAGTGGAGCGGCCGTACCGTGACGCTGTCTCGCGGCACGGCCCGGCAGGCGACGGACCCGTACTTCGGTATGCCGCTGTGGCTCCAGGCCGAGACCCGGCACGGATGGTTGTGGGCGTACAACCCCGAACACCTCGACCTGATCCGCCGTTTCGTCGAGGCCTCGCTGCGGGAGCGCGCGCCCTGGTACGACACCGGGCAGAAGATGACGATGGTGGCCCGCCTTCCGGCATGGCTCAAGCGAGCGAAGAACCGGGAGGAGATCCTGCGTACCGTCAGTCGAATCCAGGCCTCTCTGACCGCCTCCTGACGGGAACCAGGGCAGGATCCGGGGCTGTCCCTCCCGCTGGCGACACCAGGCGTCTTCACGACGCTTGGTGATCGCATACTCTGCCCCTCATGGGATACGCATTTGAGTTCGAACGTCCTGCTCCTGGCGGCTCGTTCGGTTTGAACACCTACCAGATGGGCTTTGTCCGCGAAATCATGCGCGAGGCCGGAGCGGCAGCGGGACAGGGTTTGCAACAGGCACTGCGCATGCCGGGATTCGAGCCGGAGGAACGGACCGTGGACATGGAAAAGTTCCTGTCGAACTCCGACTGGCACGTGAGTGCGGAAGAAGCGCTCTTCATCGCGTCACGACTGCGGCTTGCGGCGAGTGAGCACCTCGTTGCGGAGCTGATGTCCTTCTACGACGATGCGCCCCGAGATGTCGGCCAGTGGATCGACGACTTCGCCCGCTTCAACGAGCTGTCCGCCTCTCACGACGGTTACCGCGTGAGGTAGTCCCTGCACTCGCAGACCTCCTTCTCCATGCTCCGGGCTGCTCGTCATAACCGTTGGCGGCCCACTCCCCGGTCCGTCGGGTGCCTGCATGTGACACCCTCCGAGCGGATCGGCACGTTCGGCACGTCTGCCGCGCGGTTCGCCGGGCACACGTAGGGGAGGACGAAAGGGAGGACTTCGTGACCGAACACCGTACCCATCATGCGCCCACCGCCGGCCACACCCCGGACGACGACCTCACCGGGTATCAGGTGAACGCCACGGACGGCCGTGTCGGCACAGTGAGCAAGTACTCCAGGGACCTCGGCCCCCGCTTCCTGGTGGTGCGCACCGGCCCATGGTTCTTCGGCAAGGACGTGGTGGTCCCGTCGGAGGCGGTCATGGGCGTCGACCATGTCGCCCGCATCGTGAACGTGGCCCGGACGAAGGCCGGGACCAAGTCGGCTCCCGTGTTCGACAAGGACACGTACCTGGGCGATCCGCGCCACCGCGACCAGCTCGGCGGCCGCCATGGAGCCGGGCACTGACATCGGCATCCCGAGGGGAGAAGCGTCCCCGCCTCCCCGTCAGGCGAGGACGGCGAAGGCGGCCACCGCCGTGCTGGCACGAGCGTGGATGACCAGGTGCGTTCCGCTGCTGTCGGCGCCGGCCGCCAGCACGCGCCGGGCAGGTGCGCTGGCACTGACGACAGACATGAGGACCCCCAGGTCCTTGCATGCTCGATGCAGATCGAGGACGGCGCCGACCTCCGCGGCGTCCACAGCGGGCTGCTCGAGCCTGAGCACCACGGGGGCGGGCCGGTGGGCGTACACCAGCCCTTCGAGCTGGGGGAGAAACGCGGCCCGTCCGCCGATGCCAGGATCATGGTGCACCGTGATGACCAGCACTCCGTGATCGAGTGAATGAGACAACAGCACGGTTCCCCACTCCTCTGGTTGCGGGCGGGCTGTACCGCTCCCGGGTACCCGGTGATCGCGCGGGACAGTCTTGTCGGGAGCAGGCGCACATAGAACGCCTTGCCGGGCGCCGAGCAGCGCAGAGAGCAGCGCGCCGAGCGCCGACGAAGGCCCCCGCCGACCGCCTCGGGCCTACGCCTCAGTAACCATCCCCGGAGGGCGTGCGGCTTCGCCCCGGCCCCCTCCGGGTGACCCGGTGACCACGGACAGCGCCGATCCGAGGTCGGCTGCTCCAAGTGGAGGCGACGAGTGGTGGACGCCCCTGTCCGAACGCAGGCTGACGTACGCGTGCTGCCCCGCCCCGTGCGGCGGGGCGCAGCCATGCCACCCCGTCCCCCGACCGAAGTGGCCAGGGACGTCAGAGAGACGAGATCACATGGCGGAACACGACATCGGTCCCGGGCCCCTGCCCTCCCGCTCCGGGACCGGAACGCCCACAGGGAGCCGGGCTCGAAGCATCCGACCACGACCACAACGGGGGGCGCGTGCGAAGGCGGCGCTCCTCGCCGCATGTCTGGGTGTCCTCGGCGCGGTCGGGACCGCTCCGAGCAGCGCCCAGTCGCCGCCCTCAGGCGGGCCGCCGCCGGGACATCCGGCACGGTTCGTGCCGGGTCCCTGCCCCCAGACGCCCGAGCCGGTTCCCGGCCGCTGCGGCTTCCTGGAGGTCCCCGAGAACCGCGAGCGCCTCAAGCGCCGCGCCGGACGGACGATCCGGCTGGCCGTCGCCATCATCCCGGCAGCGTCGCGGACGCCGGACGCCGACCCCGTGGTGTTCATGGAAGGGGGCCCCGGCGGAGACGCCTTCGGAGCCATCCCCTTCCTGATCGGATCCGGCGTGAACCGCGACCGCGATCTGATCGTCGTGGCCCAGCGCGGCACCCTGCACTCACAGCCGAGCCTCGCCTGCCCGGAGATCGACCGGTTCAACGCGACCGCGGTGGGTCTGCCGTACGACGCGCCGTCCACCGGCCGCGGGCTGGTACGCGCGGCCAAGGAGTGCCGGGACCGCCTGACGGCCGAGGGAAACGACCTCTCCGCCTACAACACCACCGAGAACGCCGCCGACTTCGCCGCCCTCCGCAAGGCCCTGGGCATCAGGAAGTGGAACGTCTACGGCTACTCCTACGGCACCGACCTGGGACTCACCTACCTGCGCCGACACCCCCAGGGCATCCGCTCGCTGGCGATCGACTCGGTCGTGCCGCCGCAGACCGTGAGCCTGCCGTGGGCCTGGGACAGCGCCCAGGAGGGGATCAACGCGATCTTCGCGGCGTGTGAGGCCCAGCCCGCCTGCAAGTCCCGCTACCCGGACCTCTCCCGCACGCTCACGCGGCAGGTCCGGCGGCTGGAGGCGAACCCCCTGATGCTGACCGTGCCACCGCCCGGCGGCGGAACCCCGGTGAAGGTCGTCCTCGACGGGGGCACGCTGGTGAACCTCCTCGTCACCGACGGCCGACTGGTACCGTCCGCCGACGTCCCCGCGGCGCTCTACGAACTCGCCGACGGCAATCCGCAGCGCCTCGCGCAGGCCCAGGCCGCCGGCGCGACGCCCGCCGTCGGAGAGTTCGCCCACGGACTCACGCACTCGGTGGCCTGCGCCGAGTGGGCACCGGGCTTCTCCAAGCGCGACGTGCTGGAGGCGGGCCGCCGGGCCTTCCCCGGATGGCCGGACTCGGTGCTGGCCCACGCACCGCAGCTGCCCTTCGAACACGACCTGTGCCGCGTCTGGAACGTCCCGGACCGCACCGCGGTCCAGCGGGTGGCCACCCGCAGCGACGTGCCCGCGCTCATCGTCACCGGGACCTTCGACGCGAAGACCGGGGCGAGCTGGGGGCCGTTCGCCGGCCGTACGCTGCCACGCTCGACCGCCGTGGTGATTCCCGGAATCACCCACTGGGTGGTGCCGCAGAACCCCTGCGCCGCGTCGGTCCTGCGCTCCTTCCTGGCGCGGCCGTACGCGCCCGACACCGGCTGCGTGCCGGCAGTCGAACCCAAGCCGTTCACCATCATCCCCTGACCGGAGTACGCACGATGTCACCTGGTACGACCCGAAGCCGCCGCCCCGCGCGACGGCTCCCGGCGACGCTGGCCGCAACCACGGCCGGCGCGCTCGTCATCGGCCTCGCCGCGATGCCCGCCCACGCCGGGTCCGGCACCGGCAGCCCGATCGGCACGGTCGCCCGTACGGTCGGCGACGCCCACTTCGAACCGGGCCCCTGCCCCAGGACGGCGGACCCGATCCCCGATCTCGCGCGCGCCCGCTGCGGCACGCTCACCGTGCCCGAGAAACGCTCCAGGGCCTGGGGGCCCAGAACCCACGACGGGCGCAGGATCACCCTCGCCGTCGCGATCATGCCCGCGCAGAGCAGCAGCCCCGCGCCCGACCCGATCGTGTGGCTCGCCGGCGGCCCCGGCGACGACGCCGTCTCCGAGATCCCGATGGCGCTCGCGGGCGACCTGAACCGCGACCGCGACGTGATCTTCATGTCCCAGCGCGGCACGTACTCGGCCGACCCGGAACTCACCTGCCCGAACATCGACCGGTTCAACGCCCGCGCCCTCGGCCTCGTCTCCAACGCGCAGTCCACCCGGCGCCTGCACGTCGAGGCGACCCGGGCCTGCCGGGACCGCGTCGACGCCAAGGCCGACCGCAGCGCGTACAACGACATCGAGAGCTCGGCCGACTACGACGCCCTGCGCAGGACGCTGGGCGTGCGGAAGTGGAACGTCTTCGGGATCTCCTACGGCACCCATCTGGCGCTCAACTACATGCGCCTGCACCCGAAGGGCATCCGCTCGGTCGGCATCGACGGCATCCTGCCGCCGTCCATCGCCGGCGGGGCCGTGACCTGGAAGGCCGCACGAGAGGGCTTCGACGGCCTGTTCAGGGCCTGCGAGGAGCAGCCGTCATGCAACACGCGCTACCCGGACCTGAAGGCCACGTTCCTCCGCCTCGTCAGTGAGCTGGAAGCGAACCCGCTCACCGTCACCGTCACCGTTCCGGTCCACCCCGAGCCGGTGAAGGTCGTGCTGGACGGGAGCCAGCTCGTCACCTGGCTGACCTTCGCCAGCCACCTGGCGGAAGGAGTGCCGCGTTCCATCGACGAGCTGGCCCACGGCGACGGGCAGCGGATCGCCGAGCAGCTCGCCGGCGGCAAGTACAGTCCCCAGGCCATCGGCCGGGTCTCCCACGGGCTGGTCTACGGCGTCTTCTGCAGCCAGTGGACGCCGTACGAGAGCCGGGGCGACATCATCCGTGGCGGGCGCCGGGCGTTCCCGTCGTTCCCGGAGTCGATGCTGCCCAACGCCCCGCAACTCGCCTGGCTCCACGACGACTGCCGTGCCTGGGACGTCCCCCCGGCGCCCCCGTCGGTCCGGGACGTGACCCGCAGCGACATCCCGACGCTCGCCCTGTCCGGCGGGTTCGACGCCCAGACGGCCCCGAGCAACGGGGCGTACGTCGCCCGTACGCTGAGCCGCTCCACCACCGTCACGGTCCCCTACGTCGCCCACGTGGTGTTCGCCGACTCGCGGTGCGCGCAGACGATCACCACGTCGTTCTTCGCCCGGCCGACCGCGCCGGACACCAGCTGCCTGGCGGGACTCCAGCCACCGCGGTTCGAGATCGCACCGTAGGAGCACGCCTGCGACCGCCGCCCACCGCACCGGGTCAGTGACGGCGGTCCGCAGCCGGACTCCGCCGTTGCGGGCGGGCAGACAGCCCTGCGATGCCTTGGGTGGAATCGGACACCGACGGCCGTCCGTCCTGCGGGTAGCCGTCGGCGCGGCCGGGACCGTTCGCCACGGCGTGGTCGACCAGCACGAAGGTCACGCTGATCAGGAGGGACCAGGCGCCGAACTTGGTCAGCGGTACCGGCTGCCAGCCGTCGAGCTGCTGGGGATAGCTCCAGGCACCGGCGTAGGTGGCGGTGTTCTCGGCGACCCAGAGGAAGAAGCCGATCAGCACGAAGGACAGGGCCAGCGGCATGCGGTAGCGGTGGTCGCCCACCCGGAAGCCGACCCAGGTCCCGGCGGTCGCGGCGACCATCGCCAGCGCGAGCGGCCAGCGCAGGTCGGGCGCCCAGTGGTGGGTGAAGAAGTTCAGGTAGATCGCGGCGGCAACCACGGTCGTGGCAGTGGCCCGGTAGCGCCTGAGACGCAGCTTCATCAGGCGTCGGGCCCGGCACACATAGCTGGCGACGGCGGCGTACATGAAGCCGCCGTACAGCGGCACCCCCGCGACCTTGGTGAGGGCGTCCTCCGGGTAACTCCACGATCCCATACGGACCTTGACCAGCTCGAACAGCAGCCCCACCACGTGACACACGGCAATCACCGCGGCGTCCCTGCCCGTCTCCCAGCCCGCCTTGCGGGCGACCAGGGTGAGCAGCACCCCGTAGACCAGCACCAGGTCGTAGCGCGGGACCGGCAGCTCGGGCAGGAGCCGCGATGCGCCGATGCCCGCCAGCAGGAGCCCGGCGAAGGAGCAACAGCGCGCCTGGACCAGTCCGAACCGCACCAACTGCTCCAGGCCGTGCCTCAGCCGCCTCGACATTCGACGCATGCCCCCTCCTTCGAGCGCCGCTGTGGCTCCCGATCCTAGAGGGTTGTTGAACGCGTTCAAATACCGCCGTCGAGTCGTCTCAGGTGACGGTCGGCCAGGTCCGCAGCAGTGCGGCGATCTTCCCGGCGGTGCAGGCGGGATCGAGGAGCAGGTCCTTCAGGGCGACGGCGTCCTCGCGGGCGGGCTTGACCCGGACCCCGGCGGCCTCGAGATACATGACACCGGTGGCGGCGGCGACGGCCATGTTGGAGCGTTCCAGCCAGCGGCACCGGCCCAGAGTGTGCACGAGGGCGGCGGCCTTGGCATAGGGGCCGTCGTAGACGGGCTGCTCGAACAGCTCGGCCCGGTGGCGGGCGACCGCCGAGACGGGAACACCGTAGTCGTCGGGTGCCGGATCGTCCGCTCCGGCGGCTTCGGCGACCTGCAGGATCCAGGGAACGTCGATGTTCAGTTCCATCAGGCCGCGTGCACTCCCCCGGCCGCCTGCTGGGCTTCCTCCGCCTCGTCGAAGACCGTCTGGTGCTCGGCCAGGAAGCGGGCTGCCGCGTCCACCGCACGGGCACGCAACCCGCTGGCGTCATCCTGCACCAGCCTGGCGAGGTAGTCCCCGACACTCAGCCCCAGGTCGGCGGCGCGCTTCCTGGCGAGCTCCGCCACATCCTGATCCACGCGCGCACCCAGCTGTGTTTTCGCCATGCCTGCATGGTAACAGCCGTTACCATGCAGGGGCGGTCTTCCCCCTCCGAATCACGAGAACCCTTGATTCCCCCGACCGAGCGAACGGCCGCACCCCAGGGGTCACAGAGCGTAGGCTGCGGAACACACCGTGCCAGTGCTCAGTCACACGCACGGCACCCTTCACACCCGGCACGCAGATGCTCTGACAGCGCACTTGGGGGACGACCGTGGACGACGTCACGGGCAGACGGCGGTCGGGGTGGGGACGGGTGCGCCACGGTGTGGTCGCGATGCTCGTGGCCACCGCGATCGCCGTCTCGCTGCTGTCGCCCGCCCGCCACGAGGAGTTGGCGCCCGCGGCGGACTCCCAACCGGCTCTGTCAGCGGCCAACTACGCGGTGGCCCTGGACATTTCGGCCAGCGTCACACCCGAGGACCTGGAAGCCGAGACGGACGCCGTCAAGCGGATCGCACTCGGCGACGTCTCGTCGTCATCCACGGTCTCCGTGTTCGGATTTGCCTCGGCCGACAGGGCCGGCCAGAGCGCGGTGGAACCGCTCTGCCCGCGCACCGTCCTGGACGGGCCGGGCCGCGAGTCGGTAGCCGAATGCGTGGACGGATTCCGGGGCCGGGAGGAGGGCCAGGGCACCGGAACGGACTTCCCGAGCGCGATCCGGCAGGGCGTGGAGGACTTGGCCGACTCCGACTCCTTGGAGCCGAAGGTGCTGTTCCTCCTCACCGACGGGAAACTCGACATCCGCGACAGCCCCATGTACGGCGAAGATGTCGTAAGTCGGGACAGCGAGGCCGCAAGGCAGTTGTCACTGGCGCTGGCCGAAGCCCGCGCGCAGAAGGTGCAGGTGTGGCCGCTGGGTTTCGGGCCCTGGGCGGACAGGCAGCAACTCGCCTCGATCGCCGCCGGCGGTTATCAGGTGGGCTGCGTCGGCCTGCTGCCCGCCTCCTCTCCCACGGCCTCCATGGTTCAAGGAGCCGAGGAGATCGGCGCCACGCTGCAGAACATGTTCGCCGCGGCCCAGTGCTCCCAGCGCCACGTCGAAGGTCCCAGCGAACGGCCGCCCGCCTCGATGGAGATCGACGTCTCTCCACTGGCGACCTCGGCCACCCTCGTCGTCGACAAGGGCGACCCCGCGGTACGGATCACCTATGTCGACCCCCGCGGGGACGAGGTACCGAAGTCGGGGTGGCACAAGAAGTCCCGCGTCGAGCTGGCGGGCGGCACCGGCACCGTCGAGGCACTGAGGATCAGCGATCCGCTGCCCGGAACCTGGACCGTCAGGACGGAGGCCCCGGAAGGACACCGGTCCCGGCCCGTCTCCGTCAGCCTGTTATGGCGGGGCGAGGTGCTCGGAGCCATCGTCATGGACCCACTCTCACCGCGGCCCGGCGAGAAGGTGACGGTGACCTTGCGGCTGCAGACACGTGAGGGCTACGCGATCAAGGACCCCGCGGACTACGCGGGACTGCGCATCCGTGCGGAGCTGACGGGGGACGGCTTCTCTCCGCGACGCATCGGCTTCATCGCCAGGGGCCAGGACCCCTACGTCGAAACCGACCTCGGCTTCTTCCCCGCCTCCTTGACGGTGCCCGACACGGCCACTGGGGCGCTCAGGGTAGGCGTGGACCTCACGGCTCCAGGCTTGACGACCGACACCCGGCCTCTGGTCACCGCCGTGGCGTCGGGCGAACAGCCCACCGAGGCCGGGCTGAGACTGTCCCGGCCGAAGTCCCACGCCGGAGGCGAGATCGCCGCGAAGCTGACCGTCCGCAACACGGCGACCGTCCCGCACACCCTGCGGCTGTCCATCGAGGACATCCTTCCCGGGCTTCTCTCCATCACCCCGAACGAGATCACGGTCGCGCCCGGCGAGCAGAGCACCTGGGAAGTCACGGTCAGGGTCGCGTCGGCGGACGCCTTCGGAGATCGCCTCGGCGAGGGACTCCGACTTGTCGGCACCTACGTCGTCACCGACGCCACGGACTACAACCGGATGCTCTTTCGGTCCGCGGAGTCGATATGGGTCACTCCAGAGCCTGGACCATGGCTGCGCTACCCGACGCTCTACCCCGCCGCCCTCCTCACCGCCCTCTGCGCGGCGGGAGTCCTCATGCTGGTGAGACAGCGCGTCACCGCGGCCGCCCCCTCCGGGCAGCCGACGCCGGCACCCACGCAGGAGCGCGACCCGCGCGGGCGCGCGCTACGCACCCAGGACGACCGGCAGGGGTCAGGGTGGGAGTGGGTGGACGAGCCGCTCCCCTCGCCGAGAGCGGAGACCTCCCCACCGCGGGAGCCGGACCCGCCGCCGGCCCAGACCATCCCCCGGCCCACGGTGCCGGACAGTGACCCCGACACGGCCGAACCGCGTTCGCTGGTGGCGGAGTTGGTCGAGCAGATCGCGCCAGGACGTGAGATGCCCCTTCAGGTGCAGATCGTTCGGGGCAGCACCAGGGGGACGGGCGTGCAACTGCGCCCCTTCGCCCTGCCCCGCGGGGGTGCCCGGGTCGTGGTGACCATCCACGCTCCCGGTCTCACGGTGCTCGACGAGTTGCAGAAGGAGTTGCACGTCGTACCCGGCCGGGACTCGGATGTGCTGCGGTTCCGGCTCAAGGCCTCGATGCCGGGGCTCCATCAGGTGACCGTGCGGGCCTACCGAGGCGGCACGTTCCTCGGAGGGGTCGTCTGCCAGGTCTCGGTGGGACACGGCAGTGTCACGCGCGACGGCCCCCAGCGCCAGGCGTCGTTGCCGTCCATGGCATCCGATCCCGGTGAGGTGACCCTTCAGGTCCTGAAGGACAAAGCCGCCGGCACGATCAGTTTCCAGCTATTGGCAGAAGCGACGACCTATCTACCGGAGACCATCAGCGGGGCGGCCGGTTTCCGAGGGGCCACCGAACAGATCTACGCCGAGCTGAGACGAGCCGCGAAGGCGGCGGCCGACGGGAGCGACGTCGACGCTCGACGGCTGCGCAACCGCCTGCGCAACCAGGGCGTACAGCTCTGGACGTCCGCCGTGCCCGACGCCGTCCAACGCCAGTTCTGGACGGAGGCGGACCGCTTCTCGGCCATCACCGTCGTCGGCGAACACGACAGCATCCCCTGGGAACTGCTCTATCCCCTCGACGAACACCGCGAGGACAGAGGCTTCCTGGCCGAGTGGCTGCCCGTGGTACGCCATGTTCACAATCACGAGAGGGTGCGCAGCCTCAGCCTTCCCGGCGTGGCCTTCGTCGTCCCGCCGGACTCTCCCGCGGACGCGACCACGGAAGTGGCCTCGCTGCGCGCCCGTTTGGGGTCGTCCGTGGCGGACGCCGGTGTGCTGACCGAGGGCGCGGCCCTGGCCGCACTGGTCCAGGACGGGCACGCGGGCCTGCTTCACTTCGCGTGCCACAACTCCTTCACGGGGTCCGGATCCTGCGTGAAGATGGCCGACGGCGACTTCGACCCCGTCGACCTCGCCGCCGCGGCCAAACTGCGCGCCCTGCGGCCCCATCGTCCTCTCGTGTTCTTCAACGCGTGCCGGAGCGCGGGTGAGATCACCTGGTTCGGCGAGAGCCTCGGGTGGGCACCTCAGTTCCTGAACGCGGGAGCAGGCGCTTTCATCGGTACCCTCTGGCCCGTACGGTCACGCTCCGCCCTCCAGTTCGCCGAGGCCTTCTACGAGCAGTTCATCACCCACGGGCAGCCGCTCGGCCAGGCGTCGCTCGCCGCCCGGCAGATCACCCGAGAACTGCACGGCGGCGATCCCACGTGGCTGGCCTACGCCGTGTACGGCAGTCCGGCGGCCACGGCACACACCGTCACGCGAGAGGAGCCGGTCTCGTGACCGGCACGGCAGTACCGCAGCCGCACCTCCCACTCTTGAAGGAACTTCAGCATATGGACGACCCCGTCTTCGTCATTCACGGTGTCGGCAACCGTGACCAGCAGGGCTTCGCGGCGGCGGTCGCGGACCTCCAGACGGCATCCGGTCACGCCATGGTGCCGGTGTACTGGGGTGACCTCGGCGCCGACGACCGCTTCGTGACGGCGGCGGTCCCGACCCGCCCCGGGGCACCGTCCAAGGCCCGTAGGGGCGACGGACTACGTGCCGGGGACGGGCCGTCGGACGCCACCGGGCCCGAGCCCTGGCTCGCCTCGGCGCTGGCCCCGGACACCCGGGCGCCGGACCAGTGGCCCCGCGTGGAGACCGCCGTACGCGAGCGACTCGCCGACGAGGACGCCGACTCGGGCCTGCGGGACGGCCCGCGTCACAGCGACGTGGACGAGTTCCTGGATTACCTGGCCGAGGAATGGCCGCGAACCCGGTGGCTGCGACGCACCGACGACCCCGTCCTCCTCTTCGAGACGGGCCGGTCCCTGGCCGAGGCCCTCATCGAGGCCGACGACCTCCGCGCGGACGGCATCGGCTCCTACGACGGGTTGCGCGCCGGTGACGAGGACGAGGGGCGGCTGCGCAGGATGCTGCGGAACCGGCTGCGCGACCTGGACCGGGTGGCCGGCGCCGCGATCCAGGCGGCCGCCGGACGCCTGAACAGCGCGCTGCGCACCGAGTTCGGGCCCGCGACCACACGGTTCCTCGGCGACGTACTGGTGTACCAGCGTCACCGGGACGCCATCCACGCCCGGGTACGGCAGTCGGTCGACAGCGTGGACCCCGCACTCGGCCGCACCCCTGACCGGCCCGTACGGGTCGTCGCCCACAGTCTGGGCGGGGTCATCGCCGTCGACATGGCCACCGCCGCCGATCCCCTGTGGACGTCCTCGCTGGTGACGTTCGGCTCCCAGGCTGCGTTCTTCCACGCCTGCGATCCGCGCGGGGGTCAGATCCTGCCCTACTCCGGAGGCCGGCCCGTCGTGCTGCCCGCGTCCCTCGCCCGCTGGACCAACCTCTGGGAGCCTCTCGACATGCTGGCCTTCGTCGCCGCCGGAGTCTTCCGGCTGCACGACGGCAGTTCACCCGTTGACGTCTCCGTGCCGCACGCGGCGAGCAGCGGCATGTGGACGCACTCCTCCTACTGGGGCATGCCGTTCGTGGCGTCGGAGATCAGCACCGCGATGAACGGCGGTTAGCGGCGGCCGAGGACGACGGGCCG
Source organism: Streptomyces sp. NPDC005017 (assembly GCF_042873115.1). Classification (NCBI taxonomy): domain Bacteria; kingdom Bacillati; phylum Actinomycetota; class Actinomycetes; order Kitasatosporales; family Streptomycetaceae; genus Streptomyces; species Streptomyces sp. NPDC005017. The sequence goes on from NZ_JBIALD010000006.1 coordinate 165,257, forward strand.
CGCCCTCGGTGGTCCCCACGCGCGTCACCGTCGTCGCCGGGCCCATCACCTTCGGCAGGGGTGCTCACGGGCTGACGCTGTCGCGGCACGAGCGCGCCTCGATCTCGTTGGCGCTCGGTTTGTGGCTGCTGATCCAGGACGGGTCGGCCTCGGTGAGAACGGGCAGCGACGTCTCCACGTCCCTGATCCAGGTGCTGGTGCCGACGTGTCTCTTGAGCCAGTCCTCGAGCCTTCGGCAGTCCTGCCGGTGCCCCTTCTGCAGGCCGATCCCGTAGTACTGCGGTGCTCCTATCGTCACGTCCGGCACGACCCGCAGGCGGTTCTTCCTGTAGTGCCCGGCGAAGCCGTAGAGGATCGCCTGGTCCGTCGAGACCGCCTGCACCTGACCGGCCAGAAGTTGCTCGATGCAGTCCGACGCGTCCGTGAGGACGACCGGGTCCGCGTCGACGGTGTCTCTGATGTGGTCGAGCGCCTCGCGCGAGGTGGTGCCCTGCCATGTGCAGATCCTCGTACCGCGCAGGTCGGAGAGCCGTCGCACGCCGGTGCTCTCCGGGCCGACGAGAAAGCCCTGCCGGGTCTTGAGGTAGGGCCCGACGAAGTCGATCAGGTCCATCCGCTCCGCGGTGATGGAGAACGAGGCGATCGTCATATCGGCCTTGTGATCCAGGAGTTGGGTGACCCGGTCGCCGGAGGAGACGTCCACGGGATCGCTGAACGCCACGTCGAGTTCTTCCTCGACGTGCTGGAAGACCAGGAAGTCCAGCCCCGAACGGTCGTAGTTCTCGGAGTAGGAGATGCCCGGCAGGTCGTTGTGCATGGCGACCGTGATGCGCTCGACGCCGAGGAACTCCGGTTCGGGTTCGTCGGACGAGCAGGAGGCGAGATTCACCGACAGGGCGAGGGCGACGGCGATCCCGGCTGTCCGGCCGGACAGCCGGGGGAACGAGCGCCGGTCCGGGGAGGTTGCGGGCACGAGGTCCTCTCAGTCGTGAAGTACGGCGTCCGCGACGAACACGTTCATCAGGCACCCCTCGTCGGTCCGCAGGGTGATCCGCACGTCGATCCGGCCCTCGAGCCCGCCCAGCGGGAAGTCGACCGTCTGGCCGCTCCTCCCGTCGTCGACCCCGGTGCCGGCCTGATCCCGCAGCTGGGCGGAGTAGCGCGTCTCCGGTGCGCAGAACTGCGAGGACCGTGCCGCGTCGCGGATCCCGAGCGTCAACCGCAGCCATGCGCGGTCGACGGGGCCGTCGATGAGGAGGCGCAGCTCGGAACCGTCGGTGACCGTGCCGGCCGTGAGGCGAGTGCGGCCGGTGACGTCGATCTCGCCGTGATCGGCGAGATGGTCCATGCCGACGGTGCCGGCGACCGCGAGCATCACGGCCGCCGCCGACATGAGCACGCGCCAGCGACGGGCTTGCCGCTCGCCTCCCGGATAGGCCAGTCGAGCGAGCGCCAGGCAGACCGAGCCGGCGATGGCGAGGTACACCCAGACGAACTGACGCAGCGGGCCGTCGGGGGCGCTGATCAGGGCGTAGCTGCCCAGCAGGACGACCAGCAGGAACGGCGGCCAGTTCCAGCCGCCCCAGCGCTTCGCCCTGGCGGCGAACTCGACGACGTCACCGACGAAGACACTGAGGAAGAGCTTGCTGACGAAGCCGATCGCCGGGGAATTGTCCCCGAGGGTCTTGGTGCTGTGATGTCTCGGCGGGTCGGCGCTCAACCGCCTTCGCCGCCTCGGGCGTCCGGGCGGGCGTTGAAGTAGAAGTTCGCGCTGTCCAGCCTGCCGATCGCCGGAGAGTTGTCCCCGTGCGACGAGACGTGGAACTGGTCGCCCGCGGGCCGTGCCGCGATGATCTCCCGCTCCAGCGAACGGGCGCTCAGATCGCCGCTGTCGCTCAGCCATCGGCCGATCGCGGTCTCCAGGACTTCCCGGTCGGCCGGGGACAGGGCCTCGATCGCCCGTACCGCGTCGCTGTCGCCTTCTGAGAGCGCCGCGTCGCTCTCGCCCTCCGTGGGCGCCGCGTCGTCGTCGGTTCGGCGCAGCGCCCTGTCAAGAAGCTGCCGCCCCCGCTCGACGGCACTGTCCGCCAGCCTGGTCCGGGCGGAGTCGACCAGGGCGCCGGCCATCGATGTCGCGGCCGCGCTGACGAACGGCGCGATCACTGCTGCGGCCGTCAGTAACTCGGACATCTGTCCCCCGTCCCCCCGCACAAGACCTACTGAATTCTACTCAACTCTCCGTTCACAAGGGTCACTTCATGTCACATTCACAGTGCCTTCCAGACCTCCGCCCCGATCGTGGGCGCAGGAAGGCGGGAGCGGGCTCGCGCACGCCGCGCCGGCCCTTGCGCGGGCTGAAATGAGCGGCCCGCCTCGCGGCCGGAGCGGGCCGGCACGGATCATGAGGTCGGGCCGCGCCACCTGTGGTGCGGCCAGACACAGCAGGCGCACGCTCGGGTGACCCCGGCGGTCCGGAGGGGCCGGGGTCAGCCGCCGCGCCGTACCCGGGCCGCCTTGCGGGCCTCCGCGAGCTTGCGCGCCTCGCTGCTCTTGCGGGACGCCCTGCTGCCCGAGCCGCCGCTCTTCGCGTCCTTGGTGCTGCCCAGGCCGCGGAACGGGGCGTTGTGGTTCTTGGGGGGCGAGGCGGCCGGCCCGCCGTCGAGCGCCTTTCCGGACGGGGTCCTGGCGCCGGTGATCCGGCTGAGCTCCGCCTCGCCGGACCGTACCTTGGTGACCCTGGCGGCCACGTCGGCGTCCGCCATGACCTGGCTCGTCTCGCGGCGCTGTCCCGACAGGACGAGTGTCACGACGGTGCCGGAGCGGCCCGCCCGGGCCGTGCGGCCGGCTCGGTGCAGATAGTCCTTCGGGTCCGTGGCGGGGTCGACGTTCACCACGAGGTCCAGGTCGTCGATGTCCAGGCCGCGTGCGGCGACGTTCGTCGCCACCAGCGAGGTGACCTGCCCGTTCCTGAACTGGGAAAGGGTACGGGTGCGCTGCGGCTGGGACTTCCCGCTGTGCAGGGCGGCGGCGGCCACGCCGTTGGCCCGCAGGTGCCGGGTGAGCTGGTCGACACCGTGCTTGGTGTCGAGGAAGAGCAGGACGCGGCCGTCCCGGGCGGCGATCTCCGTGGTCACGGCGTACCGGTCCGGGCCGTGCACGACGAGGACGTGGTGCTCGATCGAGGTGACCGCGCTGGACGCGGGGTCCACGGAGTGGACGGCGGGGTCGCGCAGGTAGTCCCGCACCAGCTGGTCGACGTCGCGGTCGAGGGTGGCGGAGAACAGCATGCGCTGCCCGTCGGGACGCACCTGGTCCAGGATCTCGGTGACCTGCGGCAGGAACCCCATGTCGCACATCTGGTCGGCTTCGTCCAGGACCGTGATGCGCACCCGTCCCAGCCGGCAGCCCTTGCGCTCGATGAGGTCGTGCAGCCGACCGGGCGTGGCGACGACGATCTCGGCGCCGTCCCGCAGCGCGGCTGCCTGCCGTCCGACGGAGACCCCGCCCACCACGGTCGCGAGCCGCAGCCGCAGCGCCTCGGCGTAGGGGGTGAGCACCTCACCGACCTGCTGCGCCAGCTCCCTGGTGGGCACCAGTACGAGCGCCAGCGGCTCCTTGGGCTGTGCCCGTCGCCCGGCCGTCCGGGCGAGCATCCCCAGGCCGAAGGCGAGCGTCTTGCCGGAGCCGGTACGGCCCCGGGCCAGGACGTCCCGTCCCGCGAGCGCGTTCGGCAGCGCCGCCGCCTGGATGGGGAACGGCACCGTCACACCGTGCTCGCCGAGAACCCGCAGCATGTCGGCCGGAAGCCCCAACTGCGAGAAGGACGCGGCCGTGGGCGGCGCCGGGACGGCACCCGGAGCCTCGGACGCGTGGTCCGCCTGCCGGGCATCGGCACGTGCTGAATCGCTCACAGAAGGCCTTCCTCCGAAGGAACCCGGCCGAGGAAGGCGGGGCGCGGTCACCGGCCAGGGACACCGAGTGGGGTATTGGCACAGCGACGCTGCAAAAGCTCAACGGTAGCACGTGGCCCACACTCCCCAGAGCCGCAGGCGACCACGCCGGCGGGCCCCGCGGGGCCTCAGCCGGTCGCGGTCGCAGGCGTCCGGGCCGCCGCGTCCGGGACGAGGACCAGGGCCGTCACCAGCGCGGCCAGGAAGGTCAGGGCGACCAGGGACGGGACGAGGGTGACGACGGGGCCGGCGAAGAGGCAGAGGCTCCCGCCGACGAGGAGGACCGGGGAACGGCGGTTCGTGGTGCGCAGCAGCAGTGCGGCCGAGGCGAGGAGGAACACGCCGACGCCCCCGGGAAGGGCCCAGGCGACGACCCCGTGCAGGGGTTCGGTGAGGTCGTAATGGTGGGTGTCGGCGACCTGTTGGAGGGTCTTCTTCATGCCGAGGGCCGTGAGGACGACTCCGGCCACCAGCGGAAGGTGGAGGAACGTGTACGCGTCGCGGGCCAGGCGGGTGCGGTCGTCGCCGGTCAGGGCGGTCAGCCTGTGTTCGGCCGGCTCGGCCAGCTGACGGAAGTACAGACGCCACAGCCCGGCGGAGACGAGCAGTCCCAGCGCCGCGGCGCCCACGACCGGGGCGCTCAGCGGGAAGCCGGAGACGCCGACGCCGATGGCGATGATCGACTCGCCGAGGGCGATGATGACGATCAGGCCGTGGCGTTCGGCGAAGTGGCCGGGTGAAGCGACCCGCCAGCCCGAGTCTCCGGTGAGGAAGATGCCCAGGTAGTCGATGGCCACCGCGGCGAGCCAGATCAGGATCTGGGGTTTGCCGGTGAAGGCGGAACCCACGAGGAGCAGGACGAAGGGCGGCGCCACCGAGAGCAGGGCCGTACGGCGCAGGACACCCCGCAGGGCCTGGTCACTGGGGTCGGACAGCCAGTAGGTGACCAGATGCAGGACGCGTACGGCGCCGTAGCACAGGACGAAGACCAGTGGGGCGGGCAGCCCGCCGGGGGCGTCGGCATAGAGTTCGGGCACCGTCAGCGACACGATCAGGACGACGGCCATGACGGACACCAGCACGGTGAACATCGCCCCGGAGTCGGCTCGCACCACGTTCCCCAGCCAGGCGAAACAGCACCAGCACCACCACAGCAGCGCCATCGCGACCATGCCGCCCAGCAGCCGGAGCCCGCTCGGGCCGGCCGCCATCAGCGCGGTGACCTGCGTGATCGTATAGACGAACACCAGATCGAAGAACAGCTCGGCCGGTGTCACCCGGTGATCGCCCCCGGTCGCGACCAGCCGCGACCCCTCGTTACCCGCCCCCACAGCTCCCCCTTCGGGGCGGCCCACCGCCCACGAGCGGAACAATACCTGCACAAGACAAGGCAGTTGGGGTCTGCCGCCGCGTACCGAACCCCACCTCACGCCCACCCTTCCTTTGCGGATAATCCGTGACGGACCGGCTTTCGTTACGCTGGCGGACATGACCGCCATGGCGCCGAGGCGCAGCGAACCGGACCTGTCCTTCCTCCTCGACCACACGAGCCACGTGCTGCGGACCCTCATGAGTGCCCGGCTCGGCGAGATCGGACTGACACCGCGGATGCACTGCGTCCTCGTCCACGCCCTGGAGGAGGAGCGCACCCAGGCCCAGCTCGCCGAGATCGGCGACATGGACAAGACCACGATGGTGGTGACCGTCGACGCCCTGGAGAAGGCCGGTCTCGCGGAGCGCAGGCCCTCCGGCAGCGACCGGCGGGCGCGGATCATCGCGGTGACCGAGGAAGGGGCGAAGGCCGCCGGAGAGAGCCAGAGGATCGTCGACGACGTCCATCAGCAGGCCCTCGGCTCACTGCCCGCGGACGAGCGCGACGTCCTCCTGCGCGCACTGAACCGGCTGGTCACGGGCCACCTGGAGACCCCGGTCGAAGGCCCGCGGCCTGCCCGCAGGGCGCGGCAGAAGGGATAGCCGCCGCCGGCTCAGGTCCGCCACCCTTCGACCAGCATCCGTAAGAGATAGTCTGCAACAAAACTATCTGCTACGGTCTTTCTTGTTGCCCTCGACGACAGGAGAGACCGCGATGTCCGCCGCCGCACGCTCCCCCGAGACCCGCACCCGCTGGCTCGCTCTCGGTGTCCTGGCCACCGGGATGCTGATGACGATCCTCGACGGCAGCATCGTCACCGTCGCCATGCCGGCCATCCAGCGCGACCTCGGATTCACCCCGGGCGGCCTCACCTGGGTCGTCAACGCGTATCTCATCGCCTTCGGGTCGCTCCTCCTGCTCGCCGGCCGCCTGGGCGACCTGATCGGCCGCAAGCGGATGTTCCTCGCCGGAACCGGGGTCTTCACCGGCGCGTCGCTGCTGGCCGGCGTCGCGGCCTCACCCGGGGTCCTGATCGCCGCCCGCTTCCTCCAGGGTGTGGGCAGTGCGATGGCGTCCGCCGTCGGCCTGGGCATCCTCGTGACACTGTTCACCGAGCCACGCGAACGGGCCAAGGCCATCGCCGTGTTCAGCTTCACGGGCGCCGCCGGCGCCTCGATCGGCCAGGTCCTGGGCGGCGTCCTCACCGACGCCCTCGCCTGGAACTGGATCTTCTTCATCAACCTGCCCATCGGCGTCGCCGCCGTGCTCGTCGCGCTCCCCGCCCTCCCGGCCGACCGGGGCCTCGGCCTCAAGGCGGGCGCGGACGCCCTCGGCGCACTGCTCGTCACCGCCGGCCTCATGACCGGGATCTACGCGGTCGTCAAGGTCGAGACGTACGGCGCCACCTCGGCCCACACACTCGGACTGGGCGCCCTCGCCCTGCTGCTGATGGCGGGCTTCCTGATCCGCCAGGCCACGGCGAGGAACCCGCTCATGCCGCTGCGGATCCTCGGCTCGCGCAACGTCTCCGGCGCCAACCTGGTCCAGATGCTGATGGTCGCCGCGCTGTTCTCCTTCCAGGTCCTCGTGGCCCTCTACCTGCAGAAGGTCCTCGGCTACGGCGCGGCCGAGACCGGTCTCGCGATGCTGCCCGCCGCGGCCGTCATCGGTGCCGTGTCGCTGGGCGTCTCGGCCCGCCTCAACGCCCGCTTCGGCGAACGCACCGTACTGTCCGCCGGTCTGCTGCTGCTCATCGGCGTCCTCGCGCTGCTGACCCGGGTGCCCGGCCGCGCCGAGCAGGCGGACTACGTCACCGACCTGCTGCCGGTGATGCTTCTCGCCGCCGGGTTCGGTCTCGCGCTGCCCGCCCTGACCTCGCTGGGCATGTCCGGCGCGAAGTCCGAGGACGCGGGCCTGGCCTCCGGTCTCTTCAACACCACCCAGCAGATCGGCATGGCCCTTGGTGTCGCGGTCCTGTCGACCCTGGCCGCCTCCCGCACCGAGTCGCTCACCGCGGACGGCCGCCCTGCCGCCGAGGCTCTGACCGGCGGCTACCATCTGGCCTTCGGTGTCGGCGCCGGCCTCCTCGCCGTCGCGCTGGTGATCGCCCTCGCCGTCCTGCGCCGCCCCCAGGACACGCAGCGGTCGGCCCCCGTCGAGAAGGAGGCCCACCCGACCGCCGTCTGAACGGCCCCGTCCTCCGCGCACTCCCGCGGACCCACCGTCACGGTGGGTCCGCTCGCCGTTGTCCGGGTCGGCCCCGCCTCGCCCGGAGGGGTGCGGCGCCCCGACGCCACGTGCGGGAATCCCGGCGGCGCACAGGGCCCACCGCGAACCGCGCGGCCTCCCGATCAACAGAACCCGCCGCCCCGCGCCGCCTCCCGATCAGCAGAGCCCAACGCGCCCCGCACGCCCTCCCGTTCAGCCGGGCGCACCGCTCCCCGGCACGGCGGACCGCTCCGGGTCCTGCCGGGAACGCTCCAGGAGCGGCTTCGCGTCCGCAATCCCACCCGTTTTCGCGCGGGTCAGCGCCACCCCCACCAGGACGACCGCCATGCCGGTCACCACCCGAGCACTGAGCGGTTCGTCGAGGACGAGCGCGCCCAGCGCCACAGACACCACCGGCAGGAGATAGCCGACCGTGGCCGCGCTGGTCGGCCCTTCCTCCGCGATCATCCGGTAGTTGAGGTGAAAGGTGGCCCCGGTCGCGAAGACGCCGAGGACGACGACCGCGAACACCCCCGCCCAGGTCACCCGCGCCGGACCACCGCCGGCCAGGGCCGGCACGCTCAGGCACGTCGCCGTGAGGAGCTGGGCCGCGGAGAGCGCCAGCGGGGCGGTGCCCCGCCCGGTGAGCCTGCGGGCCATGTACGCGAAGGCCACGGCGTAGCTCACACTGGCGCCGACCAGGGCGAGCGCGCCGAGGCTCATCAGCCCGGAACCCGCGCTCCAGGGCGCGAAGATCAGCAGGACGCCGGCGAAGCCGAGAACCAGCCCGCCGAGCCGGGTGGGATGGGCCGGGCGGTCCGTTCCCGTACCCCAGCCGATGAGGAGTGCCCACAGAGGCGTGGTGGCGTTGAGTACGCCCGCCACCCCGCTGCCGACGGTCTGCTCGCCGACGGAGAAGAGGAGGAAGGGCAGCGCGTTGCAGAAGAAGGCGGCGACGGCCAGCCGCCGCCAGGTCGGGCGATCCCGCGGCAGCCGCTGCCCCGCCCTGTGGGCGAGCGCGAGAAGCACCGACGCCCCGAGCAGGCACCGGACGAAGGTGATCCAGCCCGGGCTCAGGCCCTGCTGGAGGGAGATCTTGATCCAGAGGAAGCCCGAGCCCCAGAGCAGGGCCAGCACCGCCACGCGTGTCGCCGATGTCATGGGTCCACCGTCCTCCAGGCCCCTGTTTCAGGACAAGCGAAGAATCATGCATCCAGCGTTAAGCTCTGCTACATGCTTGATGTGAGGCGTATGCAGGTACTCCGGTCCGTCGTCACCAGCGGCTCCGTCACCGCCGCCGCGGCGAGCCTCGGTTACACCCCGTCAGCGGTGAGCCAGCAGATCGCCGTGCTCGAACGGGAGGCGGGCATCGAACTGCTGGAGCGCTTCGGCCGGGGCGTTCGGCCGACGGCCGCGGGGAGGCTGCTCACCGAGTACGCCGCCGTCATCGGCCGCCAGGTCGCCGAGGCCGAGACGGCGCTGTCCGACCTGCGGGCGGGCCGCACCGGCCGGATCGCGGTCCGGTACTTCGCCACGGCCGGGGCCGGCCTCGTGGCCCCCGCACTGGCCCGCTTCCAGACCGAACACCCAGGCGTCCGGGTCGACTTGAGGATCACCGACGGCGGCCCCGACACGGAGGCGGACCTCACGCTCCTGGTGCGATCGCGGAACGCCGCGCCGGACCCGTCCGCCGACGGAGTGCGGCTTATCCCGCTGGTCGACGACCCCTACCGGGTCGTCCTGCCCAAGGGACACCCGCTGGCCGACCGCCGCGCCGCCGTCGACCTGGCCGACCTGGCGGCCGAGCCCTGGGTGGGCAGCGAGCGGCCCGGCCCCTGTCTCGACGCGGTCCTGGAGGCCTGCGCGGCGGCCGGGTTCAGCCCGGACATCGCCGTCGAGTGCGAGGAGTACGGAGCGGCGCAGGGGTTCGTCGCCGCCGGGCTCGGCCTCAGCCTGATCCCGCTGCTGGGCCTGGGCAACCGCCACCCGAACGTGGTCGTCCGCAAGGTCCGGGGCCCGGAACCGGTCCGCTCGATCCACGCGGCGGTGCGCGAGTCCTCGCTGAACCTGCCCGCCGTACGCGATCTGCTGACGGCACTTCAGAAAGCCGCCGGGCCGGTCCGGCAGCCTGACTGAGACCCACCGGGCGGCACCGCCCGCGTCCGGAGAGCGCGTCAGCGGTACGACCCTGCTCCGCCGCGCCGCGCCCCGGCGCGAGGTCGGAAAAAGAAGATCGGAATCGCAGACATAGATCGCCCATGGCCCACGCGTCCTTGTGTGCGTTGAAGAACGGGAGGGCCCATGGACCCACAGGACCAGGAGAGTTTCCGGGATTTCGTCGACAACCGGTGGAGCACCCTGCTGCGCCTGGCGAACCTGCTCACCGGCGGCGACCGGCACGAGGCCGAGGACGTCGTGCAGATCGCCCTGATGAAGGCGCTGGGCCGCTGGCGGCACATCGACGACCCGGAGAGCTACGTGCGCAAGGTGATGTACCGGCACCAGATCAGCCGCTGGCGACTGCGCCGCCCGCACCGCGAGGCCACGTTCGCCGCGCCGCCGGAGTTCCTGGGCGTCGCCGACGGCACATCCGCCGCGGACCTGCGCATCACCGTCGCACAGGCGCTCGCCCGGCTGACCCCACGTCAGCGCACGATGCTCGTCCTGCGCTACTTCGAGGACCTGTCCGAGACGGAGGTGGCGAGCGTCCTCGGCTGCACGGTGGGCACGGTCCGCAGCACCACCCATCGGTCGCTGGCCCGGCTGCGCGGTCTCGCGCCCGAACTGGCCGGCCCCACCCCGCCCGGGGAACCCGCGGCCGGCCCCAACGTACCGAAGGGAGCTCACACATGAACGCCGACCAGCTGGACCGAGCCATCCGGGACGTCCTGCACAGGTGGACCCCCGACAGCCCCGGCGTTCCCCAGGGCATCGCGGACCGCATCGTAAGCCGCCGACGGCGACGCAACGTCGCACGCGTCACCGGCGCGGCCCTCGCCCTGGCCGGCGTCGTCCTCGGCGGAACCCTCGCCGCCGGCATCGGCGACGAGGGGGGATCACGGGAGCCTGCGACGCAGCTGGGCAGGGACACCGACCTGCTGTGGCGGACCACGCTGCCCGGCACCTCCTGGGACGCCTGCACAACCGGCCCAGGTGCCGTCTACTGCCGGGGCACGTCCTACGACGGCATCGGGCTGGACGTCGAGAACGGAAAGATCACATGGGAGCGGGAGGCCCGTGGTTCCGACGGCGACAGCGCCCCGGCGGGATCGCTGCCCGGTGTGCGCGACGGCGTGCTGTACACATACGCCGACCACTCCCCCGGCGCCTCACGCGCCGGCACCGACCTGGTCGCCCTCGACGTCGAGACGCAACGGGTGCTGTGGAAACACCAGTTGGCCGACGACAGCCGCAACCGGTCCTCGGCCGTACTGTTCGGCGGCGGCGTCCTCGTCAACGCCCCGACCTACAAGAGTGTGGTCGCGCTGGACGACACGACGGGCCGAGCCCTGTGGTCGTACGCCTGGAAGCAGGCCGACTGCGAGCGGGTCGCGATCGGCAAGGTCCCCCACCTGATGTGCACTCCGGACAGCGAGAAGGCCCCGCAGCGGAGCACCGTCGTGCGACTGGACCCCGAGACCGGCGCGCCGCGGACCGTGGCGACCCTCGAAGGCGTCGCGGTCTACCTCGGCACGGACGGCAAGGCCGCGCTGCTGGCCGCCCCGGCCGAAGGCCGGAAGTACCTCCGCGCGCCCGGCCCCGCCACCCTGATCCGTGTCGACCTCGGCTCGGGCAAGGTGTCGCGGCACCCCGTCGACGGTGTACCGGCCGGCGTGGTCGCGGACGGCATCGTCGTGAGCTTCTTCGGCGACGCAGGCCGCGCGGCCGCCTACTCGGCCACCGACGGCAAGCGACTGTGGACCCGGGACCTGGGACTGGAACTGCGCAGGGACCCGGACATGCCGGAGATGACGGAGCTGGCGTCCGACGCCGCGGTCGACCCGGACACCCGGACGGCCTACTACGCCGATCCGTCCGGGAACCTCGTGGGCCTCGACCTGGACACCGGCGAGGTGCGCTGGCGTGGCCTGGTGGAGATGCCGTCGGAGACCCCCGTGGTGTCAGGTGTCGCCCCGGAGCTGATGGTCTACGGGCACACCCTCGTCGGCCAGATCGGCAACGAGCTGTTCCGCGTCCGGCCCGCGCTGCACGACTCGCTCCCGTAGCCCGCCAGGGGCGTGCGGCCACCGGCGGCCCGGGCCAGGGACGGCGCCCACCCGCCTCGCCGCCGCGAGTCCGGCACACCCGTACAAGGCCCGTCGCGCCATGCGACAGCGCGGCGGGCCTCACGGATCTCCTCCGCACGGTCGGAGCTGTCGCTGCTGGCCAACCGGCGCATGCGCGGACTCGGCGCCGACGGTTCGGCACGCGAGGACCGGCAGGACTTCGCGCTGCGGATGTGGGTGATCGACCGCTTCCGTCCCCAGGACGAGAACCCCCGTTGGAGTCCAGAGGCCTTGGCGGCGGACACGCTCGCCGTGCTGACGCTCTCGCCGTCGGACGCCGCAGCCCGCGCGCACAACTGGCGCGAGCTCCCCCTCGCGGAGATCCGCGAGGGGAGGCGGCACAAGAACCTCCCGGCTCACCTCGAGCAGTTCATCGGCCATTTCGACCCCGGCCCCGCCCGCGACCGGCTCCCCCTGGACAGAGCACCGCACACTGCCGCCTTGACCCCATCGGGCCGGACCTCGGCGCATGCCACGCGGAGTGCCGGGGAGTGTGTACCGATCGGCGCCCCATCCGACTGGCGGCAGCCACGGAGCACGCACAGACTGGAATCAGGGGTGGCGTCCAGCAGTAGTCCGACCTGGGAGGAGACTCAGGTGTTCGGGCACGTGCGAGCAGTTCCGGACAGCAGTCCGATCTTTATGATCAAGGTCAGCGTCTATCGCGGTGATCTGACGGAGATCGATCACGTCTTCACCGACGAAGAAGGCCGGTACAGCGTGGCGATCGCCGCAGGTGAAACGGTCACCGTCCGGTTCGACACGCACCATTCGCTCACCAACGCCGAGGACTGGCAGCCGTCGGTCGTCGCAAACGTCGTCACCAGCGACGAAAGTCCCCTGGACCGGTCCTTGCTTCCGGCGGGTCATGATTTCGGAGCGGCGTCGAACATGGACGCCCTGAACGGGTACGTGATCGCGGCGGCTGTGGGTGAGACCGCAGAGTACGCCGCTACGGCGGTGAGACGCCTGTCGATGCTCAAGCAACCGAGCCTGGTTCTCCAAGCGCTCCAGCAACGACTCCTCGAGCACTTCACCGAGACGACCTGACACGTCGTCGGGCCTGCTTCCGGACCTTCGCCGTGCCGCCTCCGCTTGGGTGACCGTCGACGCCGTCGACCTCCGAGCCGCTGAGGTCAGTCCTCGGTGGGCACGCACAGCACCGGGGTGCGGGACAGATGCAGCAGCTTGTGAGGAGTCGACCCCAGCAAAGCTCCCCGCAGGGGACTCTCGCCCCAGCTGCCGACCACGATGAACCGGGCCGCGTGCCGCTCCGCGGCGTCGATCAACGCGTCCGGGGGCTTACGGTCGATGATCTCCACCGTCGTCGTCACTCCCGCCTTGTCGGCCACGCTCACGGCGTGGTCCAGCGCGGTGCGTCCGGCCTCGTGGAGGACCTCGCGATGGGCGGCAGCCTCTTCGCCCACGCTGCCCGGTGGCGCCGCTCCGTAGACCAGCACGAGGGGTTCACCGAAGGCGGCCGCCACCTCGATGGCGACACGCAACGCGTGCACCGCGCCCGGGGACTCGTCGTAGCCGAGGACTACCGACATGGTCACAGCTCCTTGTCACCGTGGACGAGATCGGGGTCGGCCACTTGAGGGCGTTCCGACCAGAAGGCGGGCGACACGAATCGCCGTACGACCATGAGCACCACGCCCACGGCGGTGATGCCGATCCCGATGACCAGCGGGGGTCCGAGCCCGAACCACGAGTCGCCGCTGTAGGAGTTCGCGGGGTCGGCCATGTCCCCGATCGACTCCACCAGCAGCCATACCAGCAGCCCCGCGCCGGCCAGCGGTCCGAGGCCGATGAGAACGAAGTGACGCACGCTCTCGGTCAGATGGCGGCGGTAGTAGACCGCGCAGGCGATGCCGGTGAGGGCGTAGTAGAAGGCGATGAGCAGGGACAGCGCGGTGAGCGAGTCGAACAGGGCGTTCTCGCTGATCTGCCGGACGACGAGATACCAGGCGATGGCGATGCCGGCGACCCACCAGGTGCTCACGTCCGGGGTGCGGAAGCGTGGGTTGATGTGCGCGTAGTGCGTGGGCAGGGCACGGCGGCGTGCCATGGAGAGGGCAGTGCGGGAGGCCGGAATGATCGTCGTCTGTGTCGACGCGAGGGCGGAGGTCGAGACCGCGAGCAGGACGACCCAGTCCCAGCCGCCCATCGCCTCGTCGGCGAGCAGGGCGAACACGAACTCCTCCTCCGCGGCGTTCTCGGCCAGGTACTCCGTTCCGGCGTAGGCCACGACGGCGACCGCGACGGAAACGTAGGTCACCAGCAGGATGACGGTCGACCAGATGGCCGCCTTGCCGGGAGCCGTGGCGGAGTCCTCGACCTCCTCGGTGAGGTTGACCGCCGACTCCCAGCCCCAGTAGATGAACACGCCCAGCAGCAGGGCCCCGGTCAGTGACGCGCCACCGGCCCCGAAGGGGTTCAGCCAGTCCAGGGAGGGGTTGACGGAGTCGAGTGTGCTGGTGTCCGCGTAGACCCGGTAGAGGGCCACCACGGCGAAGGCGAGCAGACAGGCCACCTGCGCGAGGATGAGGACGTTCTGGACCTTGGCCGACAGTTCGGTGCCGATGACGCACACGGCCGTCATCAGGAGGATGACCAGCACCGTCAGCAGTTCGCGTACGAACTCGTTGTCGGCCCAGCTGTCCAGGCCGAGGGCGAGCAGGCCGAAGGTCACCGCGACGTCCGCCAGGGACCCCACCACCAGGACACCGGTCATCGCGATGGCCCAGCCGCCGAGCCACCCCGCCCAGGGGCCCATCGCGCGTGTGACCCACGAGAAGGTCGTGCCGCAGTCCTGGTCGACCTTGTTGAGGTAGTAGAACGCCGAGGCGATCAGCAGCATCGGTACGAACGACGCGACCATCACACCGGGGGCGTAGACACCCACGAGTGCCACGACCGGGCCGATGGCGGCGGCAAGTGAGTACGCCGGGGAGGTGGAGTTGAGGCCGATGACCATCGCGTCCAGGAACCCGATCGCGTCGGCCTTCAAGCCATCGGGCGGACGGGCGTCCGTGCTTTCGCGGGCCATGCTCCCTCGATTCGGTCGTGCGTGACCTCATCAAACAGGCGGAGCGGCACCTGCCCGGGCGTCGGCGTCCAGGTCCCGGGCAGATATCACCCGTGTGCCGATCCGGCGGACGGCCACGGCTCGCACACCACGTCGGCCAGGCGGTGACTCCAGAGGGTCCCGGGGAACCTTCGGTGCCGGCAGCAGAGATGTCGGCCCACTGGTCGATGAGGCCGCGGACGGCCGAGCCGCGACGGCGTGGCCAACGAGCTTGCACCGCACGCGAGTTCGTCGGACCTCCACGGTGACCGGGCCGTACCTCACCGTGACGGGACCGGGCGCCCTTGAAAAATATATAGACCGGTCTATTATTCAGTTCATGGTGGGAAACAAGGGGGCCCGGACCAGCTCACGGCTGGCGGAGTCGATGCTGGAACTGATCCAGCGGCACGGGTACAGCGGTACAGGGCTCAACACGGTGGTGGAGCACGCGGGTGCCCCGAAAGGGTCGCTCTACTTCCACTTCCCTCAGGGGAAAGAGGCGCTCGGGGAACGGGCCGTCGAACTCGCGGCCGAGCGATTCGGCTCCCTCGTCGCCGCCTCGGCCCTCAGGTCGGCCAGGCCGGGTGAGGTGCTCAGTCAGGTGATCGACGAACTGGCCGGGATGCTCGAGGGCAGCGACTTCCAACTGGGGTGCCCTGTCTCCGTGGTGACGTTGGAGATGGGTGCGGAGAGCGAACGGCTGCGGGAGGCGTGCGCCAACGCCTTCGAGTCGTGGATCGCACCGGTGAGCGACCTGCTCACCGAGCACGGCCGTCCTCGGCCGGCGGCCCGCGCCCTCGCGACGGCCGCGGTCAGCATGGTGGAAGGTGCGGTGATCGTGTCGCGAGCCCAGCGGTCCGTCGAGCCGCTGCGCTGCGCCGCCCAGGCGATCACCGTGCTGCTGGAGCAGCCTACGGAGGCCTCGGCGTGAGCAGAGACGACAGACACGCGCTGGTGCTGGGCGCGAGCGGCTTCATCGGGCGCCACCTGGTGCTCGCCCTCGGCCAGGCCGGCGTTCGAGTGAGTACGGCAAACCGCAGCCGTGAGTCCTACCAGCGGCTGGCCCGGTGGCTGGCCGGGCGCGGACACGACCAGGTCCCGGCCGACCTCCGGGTCGACTTCGCCAAGGCTTCACTGATCGACGACGAGTGCGACGGCGTCACCGAGGTCTACAACTGCGCCGGTGCCTTCCGGTTCGGCATGTCGGTGGACGAAGCGCGTCACGCGAACGTCGACAGCGTCCGCACGGTCGTCGAGTTCGCGGCTCGGCTGCCCCGTCTGCGCCGCCTGGTTCAGGTCTCCGGCTATCGCGTGGGCGGGCAGGACAGCGGCCCGTGGAGCGAGGCACGGCGACGTGAGACCTACCGGGCGCTCGGCGCCTACGAGGCGTCCAGGGTCGAGGCGGACGCCGTTTTCCGGGACCTGGCAACGCGGTTGGGCGTTCCCTGGTCCATCGTCAACCCGGCCAGCGTCATCGGCGACAGCGCCACCGGGGAGTCCGACCAGTACCTGGGACTCGCCTCCAATGTGAAAGACCTCTGGCACGGCTCGCTCCCGGCGCTACCGGGCAACGGGCAGACGTTCGTCCCGGTGGTCGCGGTCGACCACCTCGCCCGTTTCATGGCTCTGCTGCCGTTGGACGCGGCCACCGAGCGCGCCGCGTACTGGCTGCTGGACGACGACACGCCCGCGCTGCCCGACCTGCTCACGCTCGTGGCGCAGCACTACGGCGTCAAGGCGCCTCGGGCACGGGTGCCGGTGTCCCTGCTCAAGCGGCTTCCCCGCCGGCTCACCAGGGCCGACCCGGAGACCCTGACCTTCCTGTCGGCCGACCGCTATCCCACCGAGTCCGCCCATGCCTTCGCCGCCCGCAACCGGCTGACCATGCCGGACACGGCCACGACCGTGCGCCGCTGGGCCGACCATCTGGCGGCCCACCGCTTCGGCGACGCCCCCTCAGGTGACAGACGGTTCACGAACCCGGGCGGAATACGGACGTTCGAACTGGGTGAGGCGGACGCACCCACAGTGGTGCTGCCCGGACTGCCGGTCAACGCCGACACCTGGGCACCGGTCGTCGCGGCGGCCGGGCACGCCCGCGCCGTCGACCTGCCCGGCCTGGGCATGAGCGCCGGGCGCCACGGGGACTGGCCGTCCTGGCTGACCGCACTGGTGACCGGGGCCGGTGCCCGTCACCTGGTGGGCCACTCCATCGGCGCCGCGGCCGCCGTCGAGGCCGCGAGCACCCACCCCACCGCCGTGGAACGACTCACCCTCGTATCACCGTTCTTCCTCCAGGCGCACCCGCCCCGCGGCGTCGGGTGGACACACCTGACCCGCCGATATCTGAGCCGGACGACTCCCGCCGCGTTGGCCGGGCGACTGACCGGCACCACGGGCCCCGCGAACGCGCTCCGACCGGCGGTCGCCGACCTACGCCGCGGCGCTGTCGCGGCCACCACCGCCCGGCTCCTGGCCGCCACCGCGAACCCTCGGTGGCGCGCGGAACTGCGGGACAAGCTGCGGCGCTACCCCGGGCACGTCCACGTCGTCGTGGGCTCCCACGATCCGCTCTCCGAAGAGGGGCGGTCCCTGCTGGACACCCTCCCGCACGCCACCGTGACGGTCGTCGCCGAGGCGGGGCACCACCCCCAGCTGACGCATCCGGAAGACGTCGCACAGCTCATCGGTGAGCAGGCCTATCGGTGAGCACGGGTGAGGCCTGCACGACGCGAACGCCCTGGCGCGCACGAGATACGCGGCGACACGGAAAAGGATGTTGTCGCCGACGCCCGGCGTGACAAGCTGTGCGTGCCCACCCCCGATTCCAGGAGGTCACCATGACCGCAGAGCCCGCAGAGCCCGTATCCACGGACGGTTCGGAGTCGGCGGCCCCCGAGACGCCCTCTGTGGCGCCGGACAGCGACGGCAACTACGACCTCAAGCGCAAGTTCCGAGAAGCCCTGGCCCGCAAGCGCGGCGCGCAGGCTGACTCGGCGGATGCCGCCACCAACCCCAACGCCTCGAAGGTGCGCGCGGCGCACGGCCCGGCCGCGAGCCAGCGCTCGTTCCGGCGTAAGAGCGGTGGCTGAGCCGGTCGTTCCCGGGATCCGGCCGCCCTGCCAGAACTCCCAGCACCACCCGTTCGCGCGCCCCGCGCAGGGGCTCGCGCACGGATGCGATCACCAAGAGGGGTCCGACTGCGGGCTCACGCCTGATCCGCACGCCGCACCGGGAGAACAGCAACGGGTGCTGCGGACGGGCAGGCGACGAGGGGCTCAACCGGGCCTCCCCCTGCGGCGCCAAGGCCACGACGCTCGCGCCGACCGCTTCGGGCCCCACGAACTGCGTCTCAGCCCGGTCCGCACGGGAGCAGCGAGATCGCGGTCAGCGACACGGCCGTCCACACGAATCGGTCGGCGGGTCGAGCGCTCCGGCGAGGGAGAGCGGCGGCGATGACGATGCCCGCGACCGAGAAGAAGCCGGTCACGACGGCGAATCCGGGCAATGGAGTCGTCTCGCCGCCGTCGGGGATTTCGAAGTCGACGCCGGCGGACCGGGCAAGCACCGCGGCGAGGGTGGTGGCCACCATCGCCGCGAGTGTGGCGACCAGTCCGGTGCCGACGAGCCCGCGGAGGCGTTGGCAGGGGCGGCGCACGGTCCGGCCCGGCGCCTGCCCCTTCGCCGACGGGTGACGGTTCTGGCACCGGGGGTGACGACGCGCACCCTCGCCGTGCGACGGCCGGGGTTGCGCAGGGCGCGAACGCCCAGGCCGCGGAGCCAGAACCCCGCGTCGCGCCCCAGGACCGGCCCGGGCGAGCCGTCGCGCGGCTCCAGCGGCACCCGCCCGTGGGTGAGGACACCGAACGCGTCGCACCACTCCGCCGCGGCCACCGGCACACGCTCGCCGCCGCGCAGCGCGAGCGTCCGCACCGGCTACTCCGTGCCGTCCGCGGGCAGGCGCTCCGGCAGCCCGAGCCTCGGGAACCGGTCGTCGTGGAACGTGACGATCTCCGTGATCGCCCCGCCGGTGACGCGCAGGACGTCGATCGTCAGCGGCAGGTACGCGTCCTCCCGCTCCCGCCAGAGATAGAAGGCGACGGCGGGCTGCCGGTTCACGGAGGTGGGGACGCCGCGCAGGCCCTTCATGCCTTCGAAGCCGCCCTCGACCCAGTCGTTCACCACCGCGTCGCGGCCGATGTGCAGGCCCGGCGTGGGCGGCATCGAGCTCCGGACGTCGTCCCGCAGCATCGCGGCGAGCGCCGGGACGTCGGTGGCCACGCTGGCGTCGGTGTAGCGGCGCACCAGCTCACGCGTCCCCGCGTCCCGTTCGCCGTCGGTCCAGTCCTGCCGTTCGGCGGGCAGGTGTTCGCGCATGCCGGCGCGGGCCCTCTGCAGCGCGCTGTTCACGGAGTTGACGGAGTCCCCGAGGAGCCCCGCGACCTCCTTCGCCGGCCAGCCGAGCACGTCCCTCAGGATCAGCACGGCCCGCGGGCGCGGCGCGAGGTGCTGGACCGCGACAAGGTACGCCAGCTCGATAGTCTCCCGCGCGACGGCGAGGGTCTCCGGCTCGTCCGCGTCGCCCGCGGGCAGCTCGTCGAGCAGGCGGTCCGGGTAGGGCTGGAGCCACAGCACCTCGCCGCCGGTCGCGGGCTCCGGACGGCATCTGGCGAGCAGGTCCAGGCAGGCGTTGGTGGCGATCCGGTACAGCCAGGCCCGGAACGTCGACCGTCCCTCGAACGTCTCCCGTCGCCGCCAGGCCCGCAGGAACGTCTCCTGCACGGTGTCCTCGGCGTCCTCGAACGAACCGAGCATCCGGTAGCAGTGCACGTGCAGCTCCCGCCGGTGCCGCTCCGCCAGCCCCGAGAACGCCGACTCGTCGGCCTCGCCCAGACCGCTCACGCCCAGCTCCTCCAGCAGCGTCTCCGCACTCATCACGTCATCCTTCCGCCTCGTCGTGTCCCTTCGTACGTGTGACGGGCGGGGGCGCGAAAACTCATCACCGAGGCTGTCCCGCGAGTACGGCCGCACTCCGAGCGGGACCGGCTGCGAGCCGTGAGCGGGGGCGCGTCCCTGCGTCCGCCTGCGCTTCACGGCGAGGAGTTCCTCCTGGCCGGGCCTGGTGGAGCGGTGGTTCGCCGCGCTGGTGCAGGGGCAGCCCGGCGGGGTGTCCACCGCTCCGTCCCGGCTCTCGTACCGCGCCTGGACACTCGCCGAGTCGCCGCACACCGCCGACGAATCCCGGCTCCACGGCACCCTGCACGACACCATCACCTACGGCGTACCGGACGCGACGGACGAGGACCTGCAACGCGGTCCCCCGTCTGACCCGCCTGCACGGCGCGGTCGGCGAGCGCGGATCGGGCCTGTCGGACGGGGAGCGCCGGCGCATCGTCCTGGCCCGTGCTCTGCTGACCCTCCCGGCCCTCCTCCTGCTCGACGAACCGACCTCCCATCTGGACGCCGCCGACGAGGCCGCACTCATCGCGGCCCTGCGGGAGATCAGCCGGGAGTGCGCCGTGCTGGTCATCGCCCACCGGCTCTCCATCGTCCAGCACGCCGACCACATCATCGTCCTGGACGACGGCCGGGTCGCCGCCCGCGCCGGCACGAGGAACTCCTGACGACCAGCACTACCTATCGCACCCTGGCACCGTCGGCCAGACACTGCGAACCGCTGCCTCCCCCGATGGCACAGAGGCCTCGCCGCCCCGCCAGGTGCCTGTCGCACGTTGACCTTCTGCATCGCACCCAGGCGACTGTCAGCGCGGATCAGCGCGCGTCGATGCCTATGCGCCTGGGCGGTCCGCGCGACTATGCGCCGGGGCGGTCCGCGCGGTGGCGGTGACCCGGCAGGAGCTCCTGCACCTTGGCCTTGAGGCCCTGGCGGACCATGCCCGCCCGGTCGCTGTCGCCCTTGAGGACCGAGGTGGCGGCGGCCTCGATCTGGTCGAGGCTCACGTGCGGCGGGATCGGCGGCACGGCGGGATCGGTCACGAAGTCGAGGACGACGGGCCGATCGGCGGCCAGCGCCGCCTGCCACGCTCCGACGACGTCGCCCGGCTTCTCGATCCGGATGCCCTCCAGCCCCACCAGGCGGGCGAAGTCGGCGTAGGAGACGTCGGGGAGCGACTGGGAGGGCAGGAACTGCGGGGCGCCCTCCATGGCGCGCATCTCCCAGGTCACCTGGTTGAGGTCCCGGTTGTTCAGCACCGCCACGACGAGCCGGGGATCTTCCCACTCCGGGTAGTACTTCGCCACGGTGATCAGCTCGGCCATGCCGTTCATCTGCATCGCCCCGTCGCCGACGAGGGCTACGGCGGGCCGGTCGCCGTGCGCGAACTTGGCGCCGATCGCGTAGGGCACGGCGGGGCCCATGGTGGCGAGCGTGCCGGACAGTGAGCCTCGCATCTCGCCGCGCAGCCTCAGATGCCGGGCGTACCAGTTGGCGGCGGAACCCGAGTCGGCGGACAGGATCACGTTCTCCGGCAGCAGATCGCTGAGCGCGTGGACGACGTACTCCGGGTTGACCGGGTCGGCGTCGACCGCGGCGCGCCGCTGCATGACCTCCCACCAGCGTGCGACGTTCTTCTCGGTCTGCCTGCGCCAGCTGTGGTGCTTCGCCGGTTCGAGCAGAGGCAGCAGCCGGGTCAGCGTCTCGCGGGCGTCGCCGACCAGGTTGACCTCGAAGGGGTAGCGCAGGCCGACCATGTGCGGGTCGATGTCTATCTGCACCGCTCGTGCCTGGTCGAACTCCGGCAGGAACTGGGTGTAGGGGAAGGACGAGCCGATGACGAGCAGGGTGTCGCAGCGCATCATCAGCTCGTACGAGGGCCGGGTGCCGAGCAGGCCGATGGAGCCGGTGACGTAGGGCAGGTCGTCGTCGAGGGCGTCCTTGCCCAGCAGTGCTTTGGCCACGCCCGCGCCGAGCCGGTCGGCGACGGCCATGACCTCCTGCCGGGCTCCGCGGGCGCCCTGTCCGACCAGGATCGCCACCTTCTCACCCGCGTTCAGCACCTCGGCGGCACGGGCGAGGTCCTCGTCGCCGGGCACCGGGGCGCTGACGGACATGCCGAGGCTGGAGGGCACCATCTTGAACGCGTGCCCGGGCGGTGAGTAGTCCAGTTCCTGTACGTCGGCGGGGACGATCACGGCGGTGACGGTACGGCGGGCCAGGGCGGTGCGCATCGCCCGGTCCAGCACGTTGGGCAGCTGCTCCGGGACCGTGACCATCTCGCAGAAGTCGGAGGCGACGTCCTTGTACAGGCTCAGGAGGTCGACCTCCTGCTGGTAGGAGCCGCCCATGGCGCTGCGGTCGGTCTGCCCGACGATCGCGACGACGGGTACGTGGTCGAGTTTGGCGTCGTACAGCCCGTTGAGGAGGTGGATGGCGCCGGGCCCGGAGGTGGCGGCGCACACGCCGACCCTGCCGGAGAACTTGGCGTAGCCGACCGCCTCGAAGGCCGACATCTCCTCGTGGCGGGACTGGATGAACCGCGGTTCGTCGTCGGCGCGGCCCCAGGCCGCGAGCAGACTGTTGATGCCGTCGCCCGGGTAGGCGAAGACATGCTCCACCTCCCACTCGCGCAACCGCTGGAGAATATGGTCGGCGACCTTCTGCGACATGCTCGTAGACCCTTCCGGTAGCTCCTGCGCAGTGCGGAAGGGAACCGGATGGGGCGGGCCGTGCGCCCCGGCTTCGAACGCGGCGGCGACCACGACGTGTCCGTGGCCGTCGCGGGGGCGTGCCCGCTTCGTTCCCTCCCAAGCACCGGGAATCGTCACCGGGTACCCCACCTGCGCCGGGCAACCGCCACCGCTGCGGGCGTCTTACGGGGTGGTGAGGAGGGAGTCGTCCTCGGGCCGGGCGCCGGGCAGTCGATGGCGTGCCGCTATGAGGGCGGCGTCCACGTCCCTGGTGCCGGTCGACACGCACAGGGTGTAGGCGACGTCCTCCATGCGCTGCCGGACGGCTTCGCTCCCTTCTTCGGCGTGCAGGAGACGCAAGGCCTCGTACTGTCGTATCAGGTTCTGCAGCACGGCTGGGTGTGCCATCAGCATGGGAACCTCCTGGTCGCCGGAGTGCCACGTTCCGTACTTCCGCTGCGTGCCCCGAATACCGGTGGCCAATCCTGATCACCGCGGGGCGCGCGGGCAGGGGCCGTCAGGTGGTGGTCGTCGATCACCGGCGGGCGGCGCGCCTCGACGGAGCCGCCCCTCGGGGCGCGACGCCGCGTATGGACCCGATCGGCGAGGGCACTCGGTGCCCACGCCGCACGCGACCGTGCCCCCGTCATGCCAGGAAGGATTGCCTCATGAAGGACGACAAGCGACAGAACCCGGTCGAGCGGCACCCCCAGCCGGACTTTCGCAGTCAGGATCAGGAGCCCCCTGGCTGGACGGGTGCCATGGACCCGCCTCCGGACCACGGAGAGGACTCCTACCGCGGCAGCGGGCTGCTCCAGGACCGCAGGACCGTCATCACCGGAGGCGACTCCGGTATCGGACGCGCGGTCGCCCTCGCCTACGCCCGGGAAGGCGCGGACGTCCTGTTCACTCACCTGGCGGAGGAGGCCGAGGACGCGCGGGAGACGGTCCGCCTCGTCGAGGACGCGGGCCGCAAGGCGATCGCGGTGCCCTGCGACATCCGGGAAGAGGAGCAGTGCCGTGCACTGATCGAACGGGCCGTCGACGAGTTCGACCGGATAGACGTCCTGGTCAACAACGCGGCTTATCAGATGTCCCAGCCGGAAGGCATCCAGAGCATCTCGACCGAGCAGTTCGACCGGGTCGTGCGCACGAACCTCTACGGCATGTTCTGGCTGTGCAAGATGGCTCTGCCGCACATCCCCGCCGGTGGCTCGATCATCAACACCACCTCGGTGCAGGCGTACAAGCCCAGTCCCCATCTCCTCGACTACGCGACCACGAAGGGGGCGATCGTCACTTTCACCCAGGGCCTGGCGCAGATGGTCGTCTCGGACGGCATCCGCGTCAACGCGGTGGCGCCCGGGCCGGTGTGGACGCCGCTCATCCCGGCAACGCTCCCGGACACCAAGGAGTTCGGCAAGCAGGCACCGCTGGGCCGGCCCGCCCAGCCCGCCGAGATGGCACCCGCCTACGTCTTCCTCGCCTCCGAGAACGCCACCTTCATCACCGCGGAGATCCTCAACGCCACCGGCGGCACCCCGCTCCCCTGACGCATCCGCCCCGAAGCCCAGGGGGCCGGCGCCACCGGCGCGACCGCTTCCCTCGACAGCCCCGCGTCAGGTGTGGACGCGGCTGTTGGCACCGTCGTGGCCGTCGGCCTGATCGTCGTCGAACCAGTGGCCGCCGGCCGCCAGGTAACGGAAGGCGTGGCTGCCGCCCACGGGCAGGACGACCTTGGCCGCGCGCATGCCGTCACCACGGGCCTGCATCGGGTGCGCGGCCGGGTTCCAGTGGTTGAAGTCCCCCACCACACTGACCGGCCCGGCCGGGCTGTCGGCCGGCAGAACGAAGGTGACCTGCGTACGGCCCTTGACCTTTTTGCGTTCGAGCACCGAGGACTCCCGTAGACGAAGCGAGACTGAGACCCGGGCATCCTCGCCCGGCCGTTCTGGCCTCCACCCCGTACACGCCGTCCGGCCCGCCGACAGTCACCCGGCCGGTGGCGGACGGCCGGCTACCGCTGGGGGTCGGGGTGCCACTCGGCCATCAGGATGGTGGCGTCGTCGAGCAGTTTGTGCTGCTGGTGGCGCATGAGTTGCTGCAGGAGGCGGCGCAGGGCTTCGGGGGCGGGTTCGCCTGCCGCGGTGGCGCGGATGACGGTGTCGGCGAGGCGCTGTTCGCCGAAGAGGTCGCCCTCGGGCGAGCGGGCTTCGGTGACGCCGTCGCTGTACAGCAGGATGCGGTCGCCGGGCTGGAGGCGGGCGCGGTGTGTGGTGGGAGGCGTGCTGCTGTGGAAGTTCCAGCCGAGCGGCAGGTCGGGGGGCCGTTCGAGGATCCGCAGGATCTGCCCGTCCCGCAGCAGCAGGGGCTGGGGGTGGGCGCAGTTGACCCAGGTGAGGGTGCCGTCGGTGACGTCGAGGTCGGCGATGATCGCGGTCATGAGCCGGTCGGTGAACCACTCGTCCAGGATCTCGTCGATGTCGGTGACGATGTCGGTGAGCCGGCCGCCGGAGCGGCGGGCGGCTCGGCAGGCCGCCAGAGCGGCCGCGCTGGCTCCGCCGGAGGCGAGGTCGTGCCCCATGGCGTCCAGGAGCGTGAGGTGCAGGCCGTTGTCGGTGAAGCTGTGGTCGAAGGCGTCGCCGCCGACGTTGTAGGCCGGCTCCAGCACGGCGGTCGAGGTGACCTGGGCGGTGCCGATGGTGCGTGGCGGGAGGAACGCCCACAGCAGCTCGGCCTGGACCGTCATCGGCCGCCGTCGCTCCGCTTCGACCAGCAGGTCGCTGTGGGAGGACTTGGACACGAGCAGCAGCGCGGTCACCCCCGCGAGGGCCTCGCAGCCGGCGACGGACAGGTCGGGTCCGTGGGCCTTGAGCACGCCCAGGCGCTCGACGCCGTCGACCATCGGGATCCACGCGGTGGTGCCGTCCTGTGTCAGGTACGTACGTTCCATCCGGTAGGCCAGTCCGGCCAGGGACGTGTCGATCTCCAGGCTGGGCTCCGCGGCGGGCACCGGCTGTGGCAGGGCGACGAGCCGCGTCTGCTGGAGGTCGGTGACGTACACGCCGGTACCCGTCAGACCCATGCTCCGGCCGGTGTCGAAGACGAGCCCGGCGAGTTCACGGCCGGAGATCAACTGCGAGCGGGTCACCAGACCGGCCAGGAAACTGTAGTCCGCTGCCATGCCAGGACCTCCCTTCGCGGTGGACCGGGGCACCGGCAGCGCGTGCCCATGCCGACCGGCCCCCTGTGCCCGTACCGGGTGCCCAGGACGGGCCGCGCTCATTGCTGCGTCATCCGCGAGGCTCACGATCTCGTCGGCCCACGGCCGGCCTGGACCGGCCCGGACCAGGCGACTGCCCGCTTCTGGGTGCCGGGCGATGTCCCTGAGAGACCTCGGTGTCGGCCGCTTGCGAGCCGACCTGAGGGTTTCACCCAGGTGGGGGTGGTGCGAGGCCCGGGTTCCGGGCGGGCGAGTACTGTCCGTGCGAGCCACCGGCCGGCCTTCGCCGCCATGACGGCAGCTGTCTGCCACATCGTCGAGGAACAGTCCCGTACCGCGGCGAAACCTCACTCGGCTGCGATCGCCTCCGGATGCAGCCCCGCCTCCCCCACCACGCGGATGCCCGTCCTCTCCCCCGGCCGGGCCGAGACGGGGCCGGCGACGCGGACGCCGACCGGGGTGTCGTGGCCCTCGACGGCGACGGTGACCATGGCGTCGTGGCCGTAGTAGCAGATGTCGGTGACCGTGCCGCGTACCGTGCCTTCGGAGTCCGCGTCGGCCAGGCGCAGTTGTTCCGGGCGGAGGAGCACGGTGCCGGTGCGCAGGCCGTTGGGCGGGGGTGTGACCGGTACGGGGCCGAGGGCGGTGCGGGCGGTGCCGTCGCTGTCGACGGTGGCGGGGAGCAGGACGGCGTCGCCGACGAAGTCGGCGATCCAGGGGGTGGCGGGGCGGCTGTAGAGGTCCTGGGGGGTGTCGCACTGGGCGACCCGGCCGTTGCGGACGACGGCGACGAGGTCGGCGGTGGACAGGGCTTCCTGCTGGTCGTGCGTGACGAGCAGCGCGGTGGCGCCGGTTGCGCTCAGGGCCGCGCGTACGTCGGCGCGTACCCCTGTGCGCAGGGCGCTGTCGAGGGCGTTGAACGGCTCGTCGAGGAGCACGAGTTGGGGGCGGGGGGCCAGCGCGCGGGCGAGGGCGACGCGTTGCTGCTGTCCGCCGGAGAGTTCGTGGGGCATGCGGTCGCCGTAGCCGGCGAGGCCGACCAGGTCGAGCATCTCCCCGGTGCGGCGGCGTCGTTCGGCCCGGTCGGTGCGGGTGAGTCCGAACGCGACGTTGCGGGCGACGCTGAGGTGGGGGAAGAGGGCGCCTTCCTGGGGCACGATGCCGATGCGGCGGCGTTCGGGCGGCAGGTGGACTCCGGGGCCGACGAGGAGCTGGTCGCCGAGGCGGACCGTGCCCGCGTCGGCGCGCAGGAATCCGGCGACGATCCGCAGCATGGTGGTCTTGCCGCAGCCGGAGGGGCCGAGCACGGCGGCCAGCGCCCCTGCCGGGACGGTGAGTTCCAGGTCCCGCAGGACCGGTTCGCCGGTTCCGTAGGACTTGGTGAGTCCCTGGATGTGCAGTTCGTTCACTTCCGGTGCCTGCCCAGGAGGTAGGAGGGAATCGCGGCCAGCAGGATCAGGGCGGCGGCGTAGGGGGCGGCGGCCGCGAAGGATCCGGCGCCGGTCTCGGTCCAGAGCCGGGTGGCGAGGGTGTCCATGCCGGTGGGGCGCAGCAGGAGGGTCGCGGGGAGTTCCTTCATGCAGACCACGAAGGTGAGGGCGGCCCCGGCGGCCACGCCGGGCGCGGCGAGCGGCATGGTCACCTCGCGCAGTACCTGCCACGGGCGGCGGCCGAGGGAGCGGGCCACGTCCTCCAGGACGGGTGGTGCCTGGAGGACGGCGGCGCGGGTCGCGGCCACGGCGACGGGCAGGAAGAGGACGGCGTACGCGCAGACCAGCAGCGGGAGTTGCTGGTAGAGCGGGTAGGCGTAGCGGACGGCGAAGAAGACGAGGGCGAGGGCGACGGTGATGCCGGGCAGGGCGTGGCCGGCGTAGGCCGCCTGTTCCAGCAGCTGTGCTCCGCGGCCCTTGTACCGGGCGGCGATCACTCCGACGGGGAGCGCCAGAGCTGTGGTGAGGGCGGCGCCGGCGGCGGCGACTCCGAAGGTGGCCCAGGCGGTCTCCGCGAGGCCGCCGAGGTCCCAGGTCGCCGAGCTGCCGACGGCGAGCCAGTAGCCGAGGGTGCCCAGCGGGAAGGCGACGGCGACGGCGGTGACCGCCGCGCACCACAGCAGGGCGAGGGGCCGCCAGCGGCCGAGGGCGAGCCGGGCGGGCGGCCGGGCGGTGCCGGTTCCGGTCCTGGCGTGGCCGGCGCGGCCGCGGGTGCGGGCTTCGGCGGCGACGAGGGCGACCGTCATGACCACGAGGACGACGCTCAGGGCGGCGGCGGGGGTGCGGTCGAAGGAGGCCCGGTAGGAGGTGTGGATGGCCCGGGTGAAGGTGTCGTAGCGCATCAGGGAGACCGCTCCGAAGTCGGAGAGCACGTACAGCGCGACGAGGAGTGCGCCGCCCGCGGCCGCCGGCCGCAGCTGCGGGAGCGTGACGCGGAGGAAGGTCCGCAGCGGGCCGTGGCCGAGGGAGCGGGCGGCTTCCTCCTGGCCGGGGTCGATGCCGCGCAGTGCGGCGGCGACCGGCAGGTGGACGTAGGGGAAGCTGACGAGGGTGAGGGCGAGTGCCGCGCCGCCGAACCCGGCGAGGCCCGGCTCGGCCGAGAGCCAGGCGAACGCGGCCACGTAGCTCGGGACGGCGAGCGGCAGTGTGGCCAGTACCGACCAGGCACGGGCGCCGGGCAGTTGGGTGCGCACGGTCAGCCAGGCCAGTGATACGCCCAGTACCAGGCAGGCGGTGACCACCACGGCGGTCAGGCCGAGGCTGCGGCCGAGCAGGTCGAGGGTGCGCTCGTCGGCGATGACGTCCCAGGCGAAGGCCGGGCCGCGTTCCAGGGCGCGGACGCCGAGGTAGCCGAGCGGCAGCAGGGCGAAGAGGGCCGCGACGCAGGCGGGGACGAGCAGGACCAGGGGCGGCCTGGTCCTGCCCTGCGCGCCGAACGGGCGCGGCACCGCGCGCGCGGACCGGCCCCCGCGCCCGGGTGGGGCGGGGGCTGCGGTCCGGCGTGAAGTGGTGGGTGGGGTGGGCACGGTGGGGTCAGACCAGCCCGACGTCCTGGAGCATGGCCAGCGTCTCCTGGAGCGATTCGAGCTTGCCGAGGTCGATGTCGGGTGATTCGAGCGAGTCGAACGGCGGCAGGCCCTCCACCTTGCTGGTGACGCCCGCGGCCAGCGGGTACTCCTTCGTGGTGTCGGCGAAGTAGGTCTGCGCCTCCTGCGACAGCAGGAAGTCCACCGCCTTCTGGGCGGTCGCGTTCTGCCCGCTGTCCTTGAGGATGCCCGCGCCGGCGACGTTGATCATCGCGCCGGGGTCCTGGCCCGGCAGGAAGTGCAGCCGGGAGTTGACCTTGTCCTCGCCCTTCTCGGCCACTCGCTCGTACCAGTAGTAGTGGTTGACCAGGCCGAGTGAGACCTCGCCGGCCTCGACGGCGTCCAGGGTGGCGAGGTTGTGGGCGTACGTCTTGGCGCCGTTCGCCTTGAGGTCCTCGAGCCACTTGCGGGCGACGTCGTCGCCCTTGAGGACCCGCATGCCGGTGACGAAGGCCTGGAAGGAGGCGTTGGTGGGCGCGAAGCCGACCTTGCCCTTCCACTCCGGCTTCACGACGTCGAAGACGCTGTCGGGGGCCTTGTCCTCGGTGACCTGGTCGGGGTTGTAGGCGATCACGCGGACGCGTCCGGAGAGGCCGACCCAGTCGCCGCCGGAGCCGCGGTACGCCTCGTCGACCTTGCCGAGCGTGGCGGTGGGCAGCTTCTGGAGCATGCCCTCCCGGGACAGGGCGCCGAGCGCGCCGGCGTCCTGGGAGAAGAACAGGCCTGCCTTGGTGCGGTCGCCCTCCTCCAGGATCTGCGCGGCGAGTTCGGCGCTCTCGCCGTAGCGGACCTCGACCTTGGTGCCGACGGCCTTCTCCAGCTTGTCGAGGATCGGCTTGACGAGCTTCTCGTTACGGCCGGAGTAGATGACGAGGGCGTCGCCGCCCTCGCCCCCGCTGTCCTTGTCGTCCGCGCCGCACGCGGCGAGAGCGGGGAGCAGCAGACCTGCCGCGAACAGCGCGGTGATCCGGCGGACCGAGGGGCGTCGCATGGTGTGTGCCTTCCTACGAGGCTCGCGGCGAAGCGATCCTGTGAGGTTTCTGTGGCTTGTTTCTGACCATGCTATGAATAAGGTAAAGCTTACCTAATCGTCAAGGGCTCTGAGTCCGCAGCGGACGTTACCGTGGAAAGGGCGCCCCGTGATCCACCTCTCAGGATCCCTCCCGGCACCTGCCGCCCCCTACACACCACCCGCAACATGGCCGAAAACGGTGCCCTTCGCACGCCGTCTCGCGGCCCACGGCGACCGGCTCGCGCTCCTCACGCCGGACGGGGAACTGTCCTACCGCGATCTGGCCGAACGGGTGACGGCCACCGCCGAGCGCCTCGGACCGGTACGACGGCTGGTGCTGCTGGCCGGCGCCAACCGCACCGACGCGCTCGTCACGTACCTCGCCGCCCTGTCGGCCGGCCACCCCGTCCTGCTCGTACCCGGCGACAACGACACCACGATCCGCTCACTGACCCAGGCGTACGCCCCCGACGTCGTGGCCCGCCCCGGCGCCGACGGAATTTGGACCCTGGACGAACGGCACCCCGAGAGCGCCCACACCCTCCACCCCGACCTGGCCCTGCTGCTGAGCACCTCCGGCTCGACCGGCTCGCCCAAACTCGTGCGGCTCTCCCACGACAACCTCCAGGCCAACGCCGAGTCCATCGCCACCTACCTCGGCATCGACGACACCGACCGCGCGGCCACCACGCTGCCCATGCACTACTGCTACGGCCTGTCCGTCATCCACAGCCATCTGCTGCGCGGAGCCGGGCTGATCCTCACCGAGTGGTCGGTGTCCGAAGCCGCCTTCTGGGACGAGTTCCGCGCCGCACGCGGCACCTCCCTCGCCGGCGTGCCGTACACCTTCGACCTGCTCGACCGGGCCGGCTTCGAGCACATGCCGCTGCCGCATCTGCGCCGCGTCACCCAGGCCGGGGGACGGCTGGCGCCCGAACGCGTCACCCGTTACGCCGAACTGGGCCGCCGCTCCGGCTGGGAGCTGTTCGTGATGTACGGCCAGACCGAGGCCACGGCCCGTATGGCCTACCTCCCGCCGCACCTCGCCGCCGAACGCCCCGAGACCATCGGCGTACCGATACCCGGAGGGTCCTTCCGGCTCCAGCCGGTCGACGGCCACGGTCCGGACGTCGGTGAACTCGTCTACTCGGGGCCGAACGTCATGCTCGGCTACGCCGACAGCCCGGCCGCCCTCGCCCTCGGCCGGACCGTGCGGGAACTGCACACCGGAGACCTCGCCCGGCACACGCCCGACGGGCTCTACGAGATCGTGGGCCGCCGCAGCCGCTTCGCGAAGATCCTCGGACTGCGCGTCGACCCGCAGCAGGTCGAGACACTGCTGAGGAACCACCAGGTCACCGCGTACTGCACGGGCGACGGAGAAGCGCTGGCGGTGGCCGCCCTCGCCGAGGACGGCGACGCGCCCCGGATCCGACGGCTGATCGCGCGGCAGTGCGGCCTGCCGGCCCGCGCGATCCGTGTCCGCGTCCTACCCGAACTCCCCCGCCTGGCCACGGGAAAGCCCGACTACGAAGCAGTACGACGACTCACCCGGCCCGAGCCGGAGGCACCGGAGGAGTCCGGCACGGACGAGGACCTCGGCCGTCTCTTCGCGGAGATCCTCGACCGCCCCGACGCCACCGAGGACAGCACCTTCGTCAGCCTGGGCGGCGACTCACTGTGCTACGTCGAAATGTCCCTGCGCCTGGAAGAGACCCTCGGCCATCTGCCCACCGACTGGCACACCAGGACCATCGGTGAACTGCGGACCCTGGCGGCACCCACGACGCGAAGACCGCACGGGCAAGGAAGACGCGACGAGCCGCAGACACCACAGGCCCGGCGGACCGCAGGACCGCTGCACGCGCTGCGCCGCTGGACGAGCCCTCAGGTCTGGCGGACCCGCCGCACCCTGGAGACCGGCATCGCCCTGCGCGCGGTCGGCATCGTCCTGATCGTCGGCTCCCACATCCAGCTCTTCAGCATCAAGGGCTTCGCCCACATCCTCATCGGCGTCGCCGGCTACAACTTCGCCCGCTTCCAGCTCAACGACACCGCGCGTCGGGAACGGGTCCGGCATCTGTGGCGCAGCATCGCCCGCATCGCGGTACCGAGCATGGTGTGGATCACCGGGGCCGTGGTCCTCACCGACTTCTACGACCCGGCCAACGCCGTACTCCTCAACAGCCTGCTCTCCCAGGGGAACGACCGCTTCGACTGGGCCTACTGGTTCGTGGAGGCGCTGGTCTACTACCTCGTCGCCCTCGCGGTCCTGCTGGCCGTACCGCGGCTGGACCGGCTGGAGCGGCGGTACGCGTTCGGAGTGCCCATGGCGCTGATGGGCCTGGCCCTGGTCGGCCGCTACGACCTGCTCGGGCTGGCATCCGCCCGCCCCCAGCTGAGCCCCTCGGTCGTCTTCTGGCTGTTCGCCCTGGGATGGGCGGCCGCGAGAGCCGGCACCGTACGCCAACGCGCCCTGCTCACAGCCGTGCTGCTGCTCACCGTCCCCGGCCTGTTCCAGGACCAGCCGCTGCGCACGGCGCTCGTCGTCGCCGGGCTCGGGCTGCTGATCTGGGTGCCGACCCTGCCCAGCGTCGGCCCCCTCAGCGCCCTCGCCGGTGTCCTGGCGAGCAGTTCCCTCTTCATCTACCTGACGCACTACCAGGTCTACCCCTACCTTCAGGACAGCTTCCCCCTCACCGCCCTGTTCGCCTCCCTCGCGCTCGGCGTCGGCTACGCGGCCGTCGTGACCCGCGCGACACGCAGACTCCGGCGGGCGATATAGGGACGAGGCACTCCGTCACGGGTGCTGAGCGGGAAGCAGACTCGCGAGTTCGGGCGCGAGACGCCGGATCTCCGCCAGATCCTCGTGGTCGGCCGCCACGCGCAGTTTCCTCAGGTAGGTGTCCACGGCTGCGGCGTCGGGAACCTCGTCCCGCAGCCGCTCCCACACGAGCTCCAGTGCGGTCACGTCACCGGCGACGGCGCCTTCGTCACCGGCGTCCGTGTCGATGCCCAACTGCCGTGTCCAGAGGGCGAGCCGGTCCCTGTCGACCGTCGGCACGGACTGGTAGCGGAGCCGCAGATCCGTCACGTCCTGGGCGACGCGCAGAGCGGGACCCACCGCCCGCGCCCCCGCCCCGGCCCTCTCCAGAGCGACGAGGTCCCGTTCCGTCTGCCGCTCCAGCAACTCGGCAACGGTGTCCGAGGCCCGGTAGGCGTCCCACGCGGCACGGACCTCACGGACGGTGGCCTTCCCGGGCGACTCGTGCGCCGCGACGGCCGCACGCTCCAGGGCGGTCAGCCGGTCCGGCAGCGGCCCGGGCTTGGTGTCGGTGGGCACCGCGAGAGCCACCGCCTCCAGGTCACCGCCCTCGGCGCCGGTCGAGAACTCCCCGTACCCCGGCGCGAACACCTTGTCCTCGGTCGACCCGTCCATGTGCAGTTCGCGGACGGTGATCGCGCCGTCGACCTCGCCGTAGGGGCCGTCGACCGGCTGGTCCACGGCTCGTACGGTGACCTCCTCGAACACCTTCCCCGGGAGGTTCTCGGGGCGGTACACGTCTCCCTTCTCGGGAGCCGCGGGCATGATCATCGCCGGTGGCGCGTCGTCGCGGCCCGCCCGCCAGGTGCCTTCCATGTCGGCGACGACGCCGCTCTCGTAGTTGAAGACGTCCTCGCCGAAGTACCAGACGGACCCGTCGTCGGCCTGGGCGTACCAGTCCAGGGCCACTTCCTGGATCCGGCCGTCGGAGAACGCCACGTACTGACTGACCAGCGTCTCGACGGAGCGGCCGTCGTACGCGATCTTCTTCGTGCCGGGCAGCAGGCTGACCTCGGTGCGGAACGGCTTGTCGTCCACCTGTCCGCCCATGACGATCTGTCGCAGTTCACCGGTGGGGTGGAGGGGGTTGGTGATCCGGGTGGGGTGTGTGAAGCGCGGCTCCGCGAGGTCGACACGCTCCTCGGCCGGGGCGAGGGGCAGGCACGCGTCTCCCGTGCGGCCGGTGTCCTCGTCGACGACCCGCACACATTCGCTTCGCCCGGCCCCGCCTTCCGCGGTGTCGGCGGCTTGCGAGCACGCGCCGGCGAGGAGCGCGGCGGCGGACACGCAGACTCCGGTCAGCAGGAGGTGACGGTCGGTGTCCATGGGTGCCTCCTTGGGACGTGGCCTGCGACGAGCGTCCCACCGACCCTCTGAACAGGCGCTGAACGCACCTGAACGCGGCGTCAGGCGGTCCGGGACGGAGGAATTCAGCGCGGATCGTGGTGGCTGGTGCCGCGC
Source organism: Streptomyces sp. NPDC005017 (assembly GCF_042873115.1). Lineage (NCBI taxonomy): Bacteria > Bacillati > Actinomycetota > Actinomycetes > Kitasatosporales > Streptomycetaceae > Streptomyces > Streptomyces sp. NPDC005017. Next base: position 199,389 of record NZ_JBIALD010000006.1, read on the forward strand.
GCCGAGCCGTTCAAGGGCCGGCCGGCAAGACCAGCGTGAAGCGTGCACCGCCCAGCTCCGGCGCCGTCCCCACCGTCACCGTGCCCTCGTGCGCCGCCACCAGCTCCGCCACGATCGCGAGCCCCAGGCCGGCCCCGCCCGCTCCCCTCGCGCGGGCCTCGTCCAGCCGTACGAAACGGTCGAAGACCCGGGTCCGCTCGCCCTCCGGCACCCCGGGACCGTCGTCGTCCACGTCGAGCCGTACGGTGGCGCCGGCCGTGCCAAGGGTCAGGGCGACGCGGGAACGGGCGTGCCGGGCGGCGTTCTCACCGAGGTTGCGCACCACCCGGCGCAGGGCGTCCTCGTCGCCCAGCACCCGCCCGGCGGAGACCCCCGTGCTGTCGACACGCGGACCGTCCTGCCGCTCACGCAGCCGCCGGGCCTCCTCGAAGACCAGATCGTCCAGGTCGACGGGGCGCCGCGACAGCCTGATCGCGTCCTCGTCGGCCCGGGCGAGGAGAAGGAGATCGTCGACGAGACGCTGCATGCGCACCGCCTCGTCGAGCACCGTGCCGGCCAGTGCCGTGGCATCGGTGCGCCCCGGATGGGCGAGGGCGACCTCGGCGGACTGCCGGACCGTGGCGACGGGCGACCGCAGTTCGTGGGAGGCGTCGGAGACGAAGCGCCGCTGCGCGGCCTCGGCGCGGGCGACCCTCCGCAGTGTCCGGCCCACCGCAACCCAGGTCGAGGCGGCCGCCAGCACCAGCAGGACCGGCAGGCCGACGAGCAGCATCCGGGTGACCGTGGACGTGGCCTCGGCGACCCCGGCGGGCGTACGGCCGTCGAGTACCGTCAGGCTCCGGTCCCCGTCCTGTGCCGTCACGGCCACGACCAGGAAAGGGTCCTCGTCGAGCGGGGTGTCGACCTGGGTACTGCCGCCGTGCCCCAGCCGGGCCAGGGCCGGCAGTCCCTGGATGTTCGCGCTCGCCGCGACGACCTTCCCCTGCCGGTCGACGACCTGGAGAAACTCCTCGTCCGGGTCGGTGACGGTGACGGCGGGCACCCCCCGGCCCTCCTCGATGACCTGGGCCACCTCCCGGGCACGGGTCCGCGCGGCGTCCCGTACGTCGTTGCTCAGCTCGATCCGCAGCAGGAGCACCAGGACGGTGCCTCCGGCGATCAGCGCGAGGCCGACCGCGAGGACGGCGATCAGCGTGGTCCGTACGCGCACCGCCCACAGGCGCCGCTGCTCATCCGCCATCCGGCACCAGCCGATACCCGTGCCCGCGCACGGTCCGCAACGAGTCTCGCGCGAAGGGGCGGTCGATCTTGTTGCGCAGGCGCCGCACGTACACCTCGACGATGTTCGGGTCGCCTTCGAAGTCGTCGCCCCAGACATGGTCGAGGATGGTCCGCTTGGTCACGGCCTCGCCCGTCCGCCGCATCAGGAACTCCAGCACGGCGAACTCCCGTGCCGTGACCTCGATCCGCCGTCCGGCCCGGGTCACCGTGCGGGCGGCGGGATCCAGCCGCAGATCGCCGGCCATGAGAACGGCGGGCCGCTCGTGCGCCTCGCGCCGCAGCAGTGCCCGCAGCCGGGCGAGCAGCACGGCGTACGAGACGGGTTTGGTGAGGTAGTCGTCGGCACCGGTGTCGAGGCCCTCGACCTCGTCCCACTCGCCCTCCTTGGCGGTGAGCATGAGGATCGGCGTCCAGTCGCCCTCACCGCGCAGGGTCCGGCAGACCCGGTAGCCGTTGAGGCGCGGCAGCATGATGTCGAGCAGGATCGCGTCGTACGTGTTCTCACGCGCCATCCACAGGCCGTCCACTCCGTCGAGCGCGACGTCCACGGCGAACCCCTCGGCCTCCAGCCCGTCCCTCAGCCCGGCCGCGAACCGCTCCTCGTCCTCGACGACCAGCACCCGCATACGGTCCACGCTACGGAAGCCCTCCTCGGTGGCAAACGCAACCGCTCGCGCACACGGAGTGACGGAGGCCGGGCCGACGCCGCCCCGGCCCCCGGCCTCTCCACGACCCGGCGCGCCGGATCAATCAGCGTCGTTCGGTTCGTCCGCGCCGTCCGTCTCGCTGCCGAGGACCTTGAAGTCCTGGTCGAGGTGAACATCGGTCTGCTTGCCGTTGTCGAGCGTGACCTCGACCTCGTAGTAGCCCTCCTCGTCGCCGACCTCGGAGTCCGTGACCTCGCCTCCGCCGGTGTACGCAAGGGCGGCGGCGCTCGCCTTCTCCAGTGCGGGTCCCGTGATGGGCTTCTCGCTGTCGTCCCCGGCGCTCGTCGCCAGAGCGATGCCGGTGCCACCGCCTATGAGGAGGGCGGAGAACGCGGCCCCGACGATCCACTTGCTTCTGCGCTTCATGGCGAGTCCTCTCGCCGCGTCCCCGGCCGCCGCCTGCGGCCGGGCTGACGCCTTCATGATGCGCCCGGCCCCCTGAACGGATGCTGAACGAATCTGAAGGAGCGGTCAGTTTCCAGGGGCGTCGGCCAGCTTCTTGTAGCAGGCCGAGCCGACGGCCAGGGCCAGGCCTCGGCTCTGCCGGTCGTCGCGGCCCACGTCAGCTCCGCCGCCCCGAGGGCCCGCACCGGCACGGTCCATGTCGTCTCGCACCGGACGATCCGCGGTCGTGTGCCGTTGAACCGGGCCGTGGTACCGCCTGCTGCCGGCATGGTCTCCGGGCCCGCCGGACATCCCGTTCGACATGGGCGGATGATATGCAGCACGTGATCATTGCTCCAGCGGTTCACCAAGGTTTCACCAACCCGGCCGAGCCGCCGGCCGACTTGGCCGTCCTGCCACGGGAACATCCGGTCCGAGCGGCGCCGTTGTATCGATCAAGAGAGAGGCGGCTCCGCGCGGGCGGGGTTCACGGACCGACTCGGTCCCTGGCCCTACGGATCGCGTACGCCCGGTCGTCCGGCAACCGATACCGAGGGACGACCGTGCATGGGCCCGCCGCGAACTCGGACCGAAACCTTGCACACAGGAGGCTTTTCATGAATGACCGGCCCTTGACGCTCATGGCGGTGCACGCCCACCCCGATGACGAGGCCACCGGAACGGGAGGCGTCCTCGCCCGGTACGCGGCGGAGGGCGTGCGCACGGTCCTCGTCACATGTACCGACGGCGGCTGCGGCGACGGACCAGGAGGTGTCAAGCCGGGAGACCCCGGCCACGACCCCGCGGCCGTCGCCACGCTGCGGCGGCAGGAACTCGGGGCGAGCTGCGACATCCTGAAGGTCAGTCACCTGGAGACGCTGGACTACGCGGACTCCGGGATGATGGGCTGGCCGACCAACGAGGCCCCCGATTCCTTCTGGCGGACCCCCGTGGAGGAAGGTGCCGCCCGGCTCGCGGAACTGCTGCGGCACTACCGGCCCGATGTGGTCGTCACCTATGACGAGAACGGTTTCTACGGCCACCCCGACCACATCCAGGCCAACCGCATCACGATGGCGGCGCTGGCGATGACCGAGCTGACGCCGAAGGTGTACTGGACGACGGCGCCGCGCTCGATGATGGCGCGGTTCGGGGAGGTCATGCGCGAGTTCGGTGAGGAGGCGCCGGAGCCGGATCCCGCCGAGGCGGCCGCGCTGGCCGAGATCGGACTCCCCGACGAGGAGATCACCACCTGGGTGGACACCTCCGCGTTCGGTGGCCAGAAGTTCGACGCGCTGGCCGCGCACGCCAGCCAGGGCGAGAACATCTTCTTCCTCAGGATGGGCCAGGAGAGGTTCACGGAACTGATGGGCGTCGAGACCTTCGTACGGGTCCAGGACACCACCGGCGCGGCCGTGCCCGAGAACGACCTCTTCGCCGGACTGCGCTGACGGGCGTACGGGTGAGGCCGTGGACCGGCGGGCCGCCGAGCCAAGGGTTCGGCGGCGGGCGAGTCGCCGGTCAGGTCCGGCCGTCGACCGCCGGCTCGTCCCGCTCCCCCGGCGCGGCCGGGCGCGGTGACGCGCGGTGGAAGCGGGACAGTTCACCGCGCGACGCGATGCCCAGTTTGGGAAACGCGTTGTAGAGGTGGTAGCCGACCGTGCGGTGGCTCAGGAACAGCTGCGCGGCGATCTCGCGGTTGCTGGCGCCCGTCGCGGCGAGCAGGACGACTTGCCGTTCCTGCGCTGTCAGCGCGGCGAGTTCGTCGATGGCTGCGGCGGGGGCGCTGCCGCGCGGTGCGGCACCGATGGCGGTCAGTTCCGCCGTCGTGCGGTCGAACCACGGCACCGCGCCGAGGCCGTGGAAGATCCTGGCCGCCGCCCGGAGCCGGGTCGCCGCGTCGTTGCGGCGGCGGGCGCGCCGCAGCCATTCGCCGTAGAGCAGCAGCGTGCGGGCGTGTTCGAAAGGACGGGTGGCGTGCTCGTGGTGCTCCAGCGCGGCGAGGTAGTGCCGTTCGGCGTGCTCCGGGGTGCCCAGCAGGGCGCGGCAGCGTTCGGCGACCGCCAGCGCCCATGGCCGGGTGCTGCCGCGGGCCCAGTCGTCGAAGCGGGTGGACGGTGCCGCCGCGCGGTCCGGTTCACCGAGCCGTACGGCTGCCTCGACCAGGCTGGGGAGTGCGAAGCGGACGATCACCGTGTGGCCCATGGGTCCGGCGTGCAGCGCGGTCAGCCGGTCCACGGCCAGGCGGTGCTCGCCCAGGCCCAGGGCGAGCAGCCCGAGGGCGTAGCCGCCCCAGGAGGCGCCCGGTGCCACGCCGCCGTCGATTCCGGTGCCGGCCAGTTCCTCGCAGCGCGTCACGTCGCCCTGGGTCGCCGCGGCGAGGGACAGCACGCCCTGGACGCTGCGCGCCCGCTGTGTGTGCCCGATGGCCTCGGTGACGCGGAGCGCTTCGGCCGCGTCCGCCTCGGCCTCCGGGAAGAGGCCGAGGAAGATGCGGGCCTGGGTTCTCAGTTGAAGCGCGTGGGGCAGGTCGCTGATCCGGCCCTGGGCCCGGCAGATCCGGGTCAGTTCGTCGGCGGCGGCGAGTGTCTCGGTGTCCGCGCCGGTGCGCAGTCCCGCGAAGACCACGTAGGTGGCGGCGAGGACGTCGCCGGACACCGAGGTTCCGGTGGAGGTCAGCGAGACGCGCAGCAGGTCGAGTCCTGCGGCATGGTCGCCGGACAGCAGCAGGTCGGTGCCGCGTACGACCGAGGGGATCTGCCCGAGCGGTACGTCGCTGTGCCGCTGGGCGATCTCCGTCAGGCGGCTGGAGCGGCGCAGCGTCTCACCGTCCCCCGCGAACCAGGCGTATCCGGCGGCGGCGCCGAGCAGGTCGACCGCCTGCTCCGGCGACGTCGAGGCCGTGGCCTCGGCGGCGTCCACGGCGATCCGGCCGGCGCTCGCGGCGTTGCCCTGCTCGAACTCCAGGGCCGCTGTCACGGCGGCCAGCCGCGCCGACACGGCCGGCTGTCCGGTGAGCCGGGTGCCGCGGCCGGCGAGGCGGCCGGCGCGTTCCAACTGCCCGGCGGCGAAGGCGGCTTCGGCCGCGGCGGCCAGTCGCCGGGCCCGTAGTTCACGGTCCTCGCTGAGCTGCGCGCACCGCTCGAACGCCGAGGCGGCGAGGGCCGGCGCGCCACGGCGCAGGGCGCGGTCGGCGGCGTGTTCCACAAGGTAGCCCAGTGATTCGTCCACGCCCGTGACGGCGGCGGCCAGGTGATGCGTGCGGCGGTCCTGCGCGCCGTCCCGGTCGTCCTCGGCGTCACCCGAGTCGCCGAGCGCGTCGGCGAGTGCCCGGTGGGCCGCCTGGCGGACCGTCAGAGGGGCGCCTCGATAGGCGGCGGCCTTGACCAGCGGGTGACGGAAGGTCAGTACGGCGGCGCCGACCTGGACCAGGCCGGCGTGTTCGGCGGGCTCCAGGTCCTCGGCGCCGGTGGCGAGCCGGTGCGCCGCCCGGAGGATGAGGTCGAGCGCGCCCGTGCCGTCGGCGGCCGCGAGGGCGAGCAGGGTCCTGGTGCGTTCAGGGAGCGCGGCGATGCGTTCGCGGTAGGCGGTCTCGACGCGGCCCGCCGGGGTGGCGCTCTCGGTGTAGAGGGTCAGGGCGGGCAGTCTCCCGGCCTGTTCCTCGGGGCCGAGCATGGCGGACAGTTCGATCAGCGCGAGGGGGTTGCCCTCCGCCTCGGCTATGACCCGGTCGCGGACCGCGGGGGCGATCTCGCCGCAGCGCTCGGCCAGCAGGGCCGCCGCCCGCTCGGCGTCCAGTCCCGTGAGGACCATCTCTGCGATTCCGGCCGCGGGGAACGGGCGGTCTCCGCTGCGGGCGCCGAACACGACGGCGATCCGCTCGGCGTTCAGACGCCGGACGGCGAACAGCAGCGCGTCGGCGGATGCCTGGTCCAGCCATTGCGCGTCGTCGACCACGCACAGCAGTGGCCCGCCCTCGCTCAGATCGGCGAGCAGCGTCAGCACGGCGAGTCCCACGAGAAAGCGGTCGCCGCCGCGCGCGGAGCCCTCGCCGAGCGCCGCCCGCAGCGCGAGCGCCTGAGGGGCGGGAAGGCCGTCGATCCGGTGCCCGACAGGGTGCAGCAGGGCGTGCAGCGCGGCGAACGGCAGGTCGGCCTCCGCCTCCGTGCCGGTGATCCGCAGCATCGGCCGCGCCCCGTGGAGTCGCGCCGCGTGGTCCAGCAGCGCGGACTTGCCGATTCCGGCCTCTCCCCGTACGACCACCGCCTGGTGACGGCCCGCGGTCGCCGCGGCGAGCATGTCCGCCAGGTGCGCCCGCTCCGCCTCGCGCCCGTGCATCACCGGGCCAACATACGCCGTCCCCGGCCGGGACGTCCGGGTGCCCGGTCCGTCGATCCCGGCGGGACGTCCGGGCGCCGCCCTCGTCGATCCCGGTACGCATGACAGATCCGCCCCACCGGCCCGGTCTCTAGCGTCGAGCGTGTCGGCCGGTCCCGTCGCGGTGCCGGAACTCGTCGAACCCGAGGAGGAGTTCATGCTGGTGGAGCCCGTGGGCCATGTGGTGGGAGGCCGGCCGGAGCCGTACGACGACGACTGGGGCGTGGAGCGCGCGGCCATCCGGCTGGACGCCGACGCGTTCGGGCGTGAATCCCTGCTCGGACTGGCGGATTTCTCGCACATCGAGGTGGTCTTCGCGTTCCACCTCGTACCCGCCGACGAGGTGCGTACCGGCGCCCGGCACCCCCGTGGCAACCCTGACTGGCCGCGCGTCGGCATCTTCGCCCAGCGCGCCAAGAACCGCCCCAACCGCCTCGGCGTCTCGCGCTGCCGCCTGATCTCCGTCGACGGTCTCGACGTCCACGTCGCGGGGCTGGACGCGGTCGACGGCTCGCCGGTGCTGGACATCAAGCCGTACATGACCGAGTTCGGAACGCTCGGTGAGGTCCGCCAGCCCGAGTGGGCCACGGAGTTGATGCGCGACTACTACTGAGCCGCCCCGCGCACCCACGTATCCCGCCCGACCGCCCCTCCAACCAGCCCGGGAGATGCATCGTGTCCACCGTCCCGCGCACGTCGCCGCCCGCACTGACGGCCGGCCGCCGCCACGCGGTGCTCGCCGTCGTCCTGTCGTCCCTCGCCGTCGTGGTGTCGGCTGTCCCCTCGCTCAACGTCGCCCTGCCCGGCCTGGCACGGGACACCGGCGCCGACCAGACCCAGCTCCAGTGGATCGTCGACGCCTACGCCCTGGCCTTCGCCGGACTCCTGCTCCCCGCGGGTGCGGTCGGCGACCGCTTCGGCCGCAAGCCCCTCCTGGTCGCCGGACTCGCGCTGTTCGCCGCGGGAGCGTTCGCGGCGGCCGCCGTCGACGAGCCCGCCGCGGTCATCGCGCTGCGCGGGATCAGCGGTATCGGCGCGGCCCTCGTCATGCCGACCACCCTGTCGATCATCACCAGTTCGTTTCCCGCGGCCGAGCGCACCAAGGCGGTCGGCGCGTGGATCGGTGTGGCCGGCGCCGGCGCCGTCTTCGGCCTGCTGACCTCGGGTCTGCTGCTGGAGTGGTTCTCCTGGCCGTCCATCTTCGTCTTCGGCGGCGTCCTCGCCGTGCTCACGCTCGTCGCCGCGGTCGCCGTGATCCCCGACACGCGAGAGAGCGGCGCACCACGCGTCGACGCGGTCAGCGGACTGCTGTCCTCGCTCGCCCTCGCCGGGATCGTCTACGGGACCATCGAGGGCCCGCACCGCGGCTGGACCGACACCGTCACTCTCAGCGCGTTCGCCGCGGGCGTGCTGTGCGGTGCCCTGTGGCTGGCCTGGAGCCTGCGCACGACCGATCCCATGCTCGACCCGAGACTGTTCCGGCTGCGCGGCTTCGCCACCGGCGTGCTGTCCATCACCGTCCAGTTCTTCGTGTTCTTCGGCATGGTCTTCATCGTCCTCCAGTACCTCCAGCTCATCCTCGGCTACACGGCGCTCCAGGCCGGTCTCGCGATGACCCCCATGGGGCTGGTCCTGGGCGGCATCTCACGGCGCGCGCCGCACCTCGTCGAAACGATCGGCGCCCGCCGCGCCGCGGGGATCGGGCTGGGCCTGCTCACCGCGGGCGTCCTCGTCCTCAGCCGCCTCGACGCCGGCGCCTCGTACTGGCTGGTGCTCGCCGGGCTGCTGCCGATCGGCGCCGGCATGGCCCTGGCCACCACCCCGGCCACCACCTCCATCGTCAGCTCCCTGCCCGCCCACAAGCAGGGGGTGGCCTCCGCGGTCAACGACGCCGCCCGCGAGGTCGGCGGGACGCTCGGCATCGCCGTCCTCGGCAGCGTCCTCAACGACGGCTACCGCCAGGGCATCGGCGACAACGCCCCGGCCGGCCTGCCGCCCGGGGCCGTCCAAGCGGCCCAGGAGTCTCTCGCGGCCTCCCAGGCCGTCGCCGAGCGCCTCGGAGCCGGCGGTGAACGGCTCGGCCGCGTCGCCGTCGAAGCCTTCGTCGACGGGTACGCCGTGGCCTACCTGGTGTCGGCGTCGCTCCTGGCCGTGACCGCCGCGGCCATCCTCGCCCTGGGCCCCCGCCGTGCCGCCGCCCGCCCGGCCATCGCCGCGGTCGACTCCGGAATGCCGGACCAGGCGAAGGGAAGTGACCGCCGTCCGGGCGTCCCACGCCCATGACGCCCGCGCCTGCCGCGGTACGGGGAAGCCGTAACAGCCGCCCGGGGCCCAGGTGTTGCACGTTCCGCGCCTGGGCCCCGGTTCGGATCACCATGCCTGTCATGATCGTCTCCGTGTCGTCCCGCTGTCCACGGACGGAACGGAGGGTGGGCCGTCGGCCGGTGCCCGCTTCGGGCGCGGCATACTCGTCGCATGTTCCACCCAGGAGGCAGCGTGATCAGCATCAGGCCGGAAACCTTCCGAACCGACCGGCTGACCCTGGTGCCCCTGGAGGTCGCGCACGCCGACGAGATGGCCACGGTGCTGTCCGACCCCGCCCTGCACACATTCATCGGCGGCGCTCCGGACACCGCACAGGCCCTGCGCGCCCGCTACGAACGCTGGGCAGTCGGCTCGCCCGACCCCGCCGAGAGCTGGTGCAACTGGGCGATCCGGCTCGACGACGCGGGCTGCCTGACCGGCACGCTCCAGGCGACGGTCACCGCCGACGAGCACGGAGCCGTGGCGGAGATCGCCTGGGTGGTGGGCACCCCGTGGCAGCGACGCGGCATCGCCACCGAAGCGGCCCGCGGACTGGTCGCCTGGCTCCGGGAGCACGGGGTGCACACGGTCGTCGCCCATATCCACCCGGGCCACGAGGCGTCCGCCGCCGTCGCCGCCGCCATCGGCCTCACGAGCACCGACGAGTGGCACGACGGAGAGGTCAGGTGGCGGCTGACGATCGGCTGACCCGTCCATCGGCCTGGACGAGTAGTCCTGTCGACGGCACCCGCCCTCCACGGCGTCCCGGCCGACAACGGCCCGAGTACGGGGCAGCCGGCGCTCCGGGCCGGTCGGCCTCTCACGCCTGAGCGGCGGAAGCGTCCCCCTGGGGTTCGGCCGGCGCCACCGCGGGATCGGGCGAGAAAGCGCGCTCCAGGAGCTCGTAGAGCGTGGCCTGCTCCTGGTCGCTGAGCCTGTCCAGCCCGGCGCGTGTGGTGTGCATCTTGCCGCGGATCACGTCGATGACACGTTCGCCCTCGGCGGTGAGGACCACGTTCTTCACGCGGCGGTCGGTGGGACTGGGCTCGCGCCGTACCAGGCCGCGCTTCTCCAGGCGGTCCACGATCCCCGTCATGTTGGAGGCGTCGCAGGACAGGACGGTGGCGAGGACGCGCATGGCGGCGGGGCCCCGGCGCAGCACGTTGAGCGTCTTGCCCTGGCTGGCCGTGAGGTTCTCGCCCGCCGCGGCCGCCGTGAAGTCGCCGTAGTAGGCAGCGAGCGACACCGAGAGCAGCTCCATGAGCCGAGCCGTTCCGGTACCGCGGGTTGCTGTCATGTGAATCACCCTACGCCAGGAAGCTTGACCATCTCAAATATTGAGGTCTACCGTCTGCCGAGTTGCTTGACGTTCTCAAGTATCGCGATCCTCAAGTAGTTAGGGCAGAACTTCCGTGTCTCACTCACAGACCGTGGCGTCGTCGAGATCCTCCGGACAGACCGGGACGGTCCTGGTACTCGGACTCGCCGCCATGGTCGTCTCGATGATGCAGACCCTGGTCGTGCCGATCCTGGGGATCATCCAGAGCGACCTGAAGGCCACCACGGCCGGCGTCAGCTGGGTGACCACGGCGACACTGCTGTCGGCCGCCGTGTTCACTCCCCTGCTCGGCCGGTTCGGCGACCAGCACGGCAAGAAGCCCACGCTCGTGGGCGTACTGCTCGTGATGATCGCCGGTTCGGTGCTCGCCGCCACCACCACCTCGCTGACCTGGCTGATCGTCGGGCGGGTGCTGCAGGGCGCGGCGACCGCGATCTTCCCGCTCGCCCTCTCCGTGCTGCGCGAGGAGATCAGGCCGGAGAAGCTGCACGGGGCGATGGCCCTGGTCAGCGGCACACTCGCGTTCGGCAGTGGGCTCGCCCTGGTCGGGGCCGGGCTCCTCACCCAGGGTTCCCACCCCGACTACCACCGGGTCTTCTGGCTGGCGGCCGTGCTCGCCGTGGTGGCGCTGGCGGGTGTCCTGTTCGTGGTGCCCGCCTCCAGGTCGAAGACGGGCGGCCGCACGGACTGGCTGGGCGCACTGACCCTGGGCATGCTGCTGGTGCTCGTGCTGCTGCCCCTCTCCCAGGGGCACGAGTGGGGCTGGACGTCCGGACGTACGCTCGGCTCCTTCGCCGGCGCCGTCGTCATGACCGGTGTCTGGGTCCTCACCGAGAAGCGGGTCAAGGAGCCGATGGTGGACATGCGGATGTTCACGCACCGGTCCGTGCTGCTCACCAACCTGGCGGGCCTGCTGCTGGGCTTCGCGATGTTCACCCACTTCATCGGCGTCTCGTACCTCGTGCAGATGCCGGAGGACCTCGTCGGCTACGGCTTCGGCGCTTCGGTACTCGCCGCGTCGGTCGTCTATCTGCTGCCGACCACGATCGTCTCCCTCGCGGGCGCGCAGGCGGGTGGCGTCCTGGTGGGCAGGCTCGGCGCGCGCGTCACGCTGGCCGCGGGCGCCTGCTTCGGCGTGCTCGGTTTCACCTGGCTGACGCTCGCGCACGACACCAGCGCCTCCGTGATCGGCGCGGGCATGCTCATCGGTCTGGCGATCAGCTTCGGCTACGCCTCCATGCCGGCGCTGATCGTCGCCAGCGTCCCGGCCGAGCAGACCGGCATCGCCAACGGCATCAACTCCATCTCCCGTTCCGTCGGCAGCGCGGTCGCGAGCGCGGTGGTCACCTCGCTGCTGGCGTCGCGAACCGTCGAACTGCCCGCCGGTATGCCCGCCCTCCCCCGGGAGAGCCAGTTCACCCTGAGCTTCGCCATCGCCGGAGCCGCCTTCGTCCTCGTCGCCCTCGTCGCCCTCGCCGGGCTCAGGAAGACACAGCCGCCTCGGACCCCCGCGATCCGGTCGGCCGACACATCCGAGGCGGCGCAGCCCTCGACGGCCGTATCGGCGTCCAGGCCCGCGTGAGCGGGAGAAGGGCCCTGGCATCCCTCGCCAGGGCCCGGTGCCGCGACGCCCTGGGCGACCAACACCGGGTGGAGGGCGTCGTCGTGGTCAACGGACCCGGACAACTCCCGCACTTCAACCGCCACGGACAGACCGCCATGGTGGCGAGGGTGCTGCCGACGCCGGACTGACGGACTTGGAGGGGCGCCTCGCCCGATGCGTCCCTCGCCGTCGAGGCGATCGCTGCGGCCCGACTCCGTTCACCTGCAGGCGAGTTCACCGGCACTCGCCGTGGGGACCGAATTGGTCTACACCCTTGACTGGTACAGACCAAAGCGGTTGAGTGTCCCTCACACCCCCCACCACGGCGGCCCCCCACGCCGGTCCGGCTTCGTCGGTACGTGCGTGCAAGGTCTGCTCCGTCTCTCCTTGCCGGAGGGCGGCCGTGCCGCACGAAGGAGCTGACTCCATGTCAAGACGCCCCCTGGCCGCCGCCGTGACCGCCCTCCTGATAGCCGGTGCGGCGCCGATGCTGCTGCCCGCCGCGACCGCCTCCGCGGCTTCCTGCTCCAGCTATCCCAGCTGGGTGGCCGGCAAGGCGTACCGCACCGGCGACATCGTCCGCTACACGGACGGCAGGGCGTACATCGCCGAGCACGACAACCCGGGCTACGACCCGATCATCAGCACCTGGTACTGGGAGCCGTACGCCTGCGACAACGGGCCCGGCACTCCCGTCGGCACCTTCGTGGTGACCGAGGCGCAGTTCAACCAGATGTTCCCGAACCGGAACGGCTTCTACACCTACAGCGGTCTGACCGCCGCGCTCAGCGCCTACCCCGGCTTCGCGCAGACCGGCAGCGACACGACCAAGAAGCAGGAGGCCGCCGCCTTCCTGGCCAACGTCAGCCACGAGACCGGCGGACTGGTGCACGTGGTCGAGCAGAACACCGCCAACTACCCGCACTACTGCGACTGGAGCCAGCCCTACGGCTGTCCGGCCGGTCAGGCCGCCTACTACGGACGCGGTCCGATCCAGCTCAGCTGGAACTTCAACTACAAGGCGGCGGGCGACGCGTTGGGCATCGACCTGCTGCGCAACCCGTGGCTGGTGCAGAACGACGCCGCCGTGGCCTGGAAGACGGCCCTGTGGTACTGGAACACCCAGTCCGGCCCGGGCTCCATGACCCCGCACAACGCGATGGTCAACGGCGCGGGCTTCGGCCAGACCATCCGCTCCATCAACGGCTCCCTGGAGTGCGACGGGAAGAACCCCGCGCAGGTCCAGAGCCGCGTCAGCAAGTACCAGCAGTTCACGCAGATCCTCGGCGTGGGCCCCGGCGGAAACCTCTACTGCTGACGCCGACGAGTCCAGGCACCGACGGCGGGTGACCACACCCGCCGTCGGGGTCGTCACCAGCGTGCCGCCCGCCGATGACTTCCGGCGGGTGGCACGGTCGTATCCGGTACCGGCACCCGGATACGGAGGACACCATGTCACGGAAGATCACCGCCAGCCTGTTCATCTCGCTCGACGGCGTCGTCGAAGCGCCCGACCAGTGGCATTTCCCCTATTTCAACGACGAGATGGGCGCCGCCGTCAGCGCGGGCATGAACAGCACGGAGATCCTGCTCTTCGGCCGCAGGACGTACGACAGCTTCGTCGGCGCCTGGCCCGAGCGGGAGGCCGCGGGCGGTCAGGAAGCGGGCTTCGCCAAGCAGCTCGGCGACATGCGCAAGATCGTGTTCTCACGCCGGCAGCTCGACCTGCCATGGCGCAACTCCGAACAGGCGTCGGGTGACGTCGCCGAGGTCGCCGCCGCGCTCAGGAGCGAACCGGGCGGCGACATCTCGCTGAGCGGCTCGGTCTCCGTCGTCCGACAGCTGCTGACCGCAGGCCTCCTCGACGAGCTGCATCTCCTGGTCCACCCCGTCGCCGTACGCAAGGGCATGCGCCTGTTCGACGAGGGCGAGCCGTCGATCCCGCTGAAGCTGCTCACGTCGGAGACCTTCGCCACGGGCGTGCTGAACCTCGTGTACGGGCCCGACACCGCACCACCGACGGGCGGGTACGAGGAGGCCGTCGCCACGCTCGGAGAGTGAGGACACCCGGCCGTTCCCGGGCCCGCGTCGCCGGGCCCGACCAGCCGGACACCCCCGCGGGGCACGCGGCCTGCCATGCACCTGGTCAAAAGCGGGACAGTGCGCGAAGATCACGCCCGCACCACACCGCCGCTTGACGCCATCCGCAACGGAAGGATGTACATGGCTCGCCGCACACCCCGCGGACTGATCGCCGGGGCCACCGCCACCGTGGCCCTGATCGTCACGGCCGGCCAGGCCACCGCCACGGGCGCCGCCCCCGCCGCGCCCGGCCCGCAGGCCCGCGTCTTCATGGTCAACCCCGTCCAGTCCTCGGGTGACCAGACCCTCACCGACGGCAAGGACGCCGCCGACGCGGTGCCCGCCACCGCCTACGCCACCGTCGCGCTGCGCAACCTGGACGGCAGCGGAGGGCTCTCCGGCCGCTGGGCCTCGGTCCGCTCCGACACCGGCGCCTCCGCACGACTCACCGACACCGCCTCGTACGACCGGCACGACGACCAGTTCGAGCAGGTCATGGCGTACTTCTGGGTCAACGAGGCACAGGAGTACCTGCAAGGCCTCGGCTTCGGCAGCGAGCTGCCCGGCGCCAACGACAGGGTGCAGCCGGTCCGCATCAACCAGTGGGGCGCCGACAACTCCTTCTTCACCGACAAGAAGGCCGAGATCCGCTTCGGCAAGGGCGGCGTGGACGACGCCGAGGACGCCGAGGTCGTCGTGCACGAGTACGGCCACGCCGTGCACCACGCCCAGGTGCCCGGCTTCGGCACCTCCGTGGAGGCCGGCTCCATCGGCGAGGCGTTCGGCGACTACCTGGCCGTCGCCGTCGGCGAGCACGCCGCAGCACGGTACGGCTGGCCGCTGAAGGCCGACGCCGCCTGCGTCGCCGACTGGGACTCCGTGACGTACAGCGACGCCCCGCACTGTCTGCGCCGCATCGACTCCGACAAGACGTACGCGGACCGGGTCGGCGAGGTCCACGCCGACGGCGAGATCTGGTCCCGCGCGCTGCTCGACATCCGCACCGCACTCGGCCCGCGCGTCGCCGACCGGATCATCGTCAACGCCCAGTTCGGCTTCGCCGCCGACACCGGCTTCGCGGCGGCCGCGAACACGACGGTCGAGACGGCCCGGAAGATGTACGGCAAGGGCGCGGCGGACGCGGTCCGCGCCGCGTTCCAGGGACGGGGTATCCCCGGCATCGCCTGACACCGGCATCGCCTGACACGCGACGCCCCGGAGGCGGCCGGAACGCCGCCTCCGGGGCGCCGTGACCTGGGCGCCTCCGCCCGGCCCTCTCGGTCCGTACCCCGCTCTCCGCCGCTCGCGGACGTGGCAGCGTCCACGCGCGTGCAACGACGGATCGGCGCCCGTCGGCTCGTAGCACACCGGCCGCTCCGGCTTCGGCCGCGACGGCCCGACGCGCTCCGCGGGGCATTGGAGTGGCGGGCACGCGGCCCGGTGGCGTGGCTCCCGTGCGGACGGGCCGCGCTTCCTAGGGTCGGCGGGGGTACGGCACGGGGCCGACCGTCCAGCGCACAGGCAGGTGAGTCATGGCAGGGATGCCGGCCGAGTCGACCACGATCGATCCCCCCGTCGCGGGCGACCGCGGTCCGGCGGCCCGGAGGTGGACCCGGCGGCTGGGCGCCGCGGTGGGTCTGGTGCTGCTCTGCGCCCTCCCCGCGGGGGCGACCAGCGCCCCGCAGCCCGGTGACGCACGGTCACCCCTCGGCTCACCCCCGTACGTGTCCGACTACGGCAACAACCGGGTAATCACCCTGTCGAGGGACGGCGGCGAGCAGATCACCGTCCCGCTGACGGGCCTGGTACGGCCGAGCGGCATGGTCTGGGACGCCGCGAGCCGGCTCTACGTCTCCGACACCGGCAACAACAGGGTCGTCGTCCTGCCCCCGGACGGCGGGGAACAGTCCGTCGTACCGACGAGCGACCTGTCGCGCCCGCTGGGACTCGCCGTCGACCCGGTCGGGAACCTGTACATCGCCGACAGCTTCAACGACCGGATCGTGAGAGTGGCCGCCGACGGCGGGGGCCAGACGACCGTCACCACACAGGGACTTCTGCACCCGTGGGGGCTGGCGTGGGCGCCCGACGGGCATCTGTACGTCTCCGACTTCGTCAACGACCGGGTCGTCAGGGTGGCCGCGGACGGGAGCGGCCAGAGCACCGTGCCCACCACGGGCCTCTCCCAGCCGACCGGACTGGCCCTGAGCACCACAGGCGACCTCTACGTCGCCGACAGCGGCAACAACCGAGTGGTGAAGCTGGCCGCGGGCACGGGCCGGCAGAGCGTCGTACCCACCACAGGCCTCAACTCCCCGCTCGGGCTCGCGCTCGACGGCACCGGCAACCTGTACGTGGCCGACGGCTTCAACAACCGGGTCGTGCGCGTCCGCGAGACCGGCGGTGGACAGGTGACCCTCGCCTTCACCGGCCTCAACACACCGACAGGCCTCGCCGTCCCGCCGGCCGCGGCCCGCCCGGGATACGGACAGCACGGGTAGGACCGGGAAGTGCCGGGCGGGTCGCTCACCAGGGTGGATCGGGACTCGTGGGCCGAGGGTCCGGGCCGCCCTGGGGGAGGCCGATGAGTTCGGATTCTGCAGCTCGATGAGTTCGGCGTCTGGAGGCCGATGAGTTCGGCTCCGTCGAGCGGTCCGACTTCGGTGGATGCCAGGCAACAATCCCCGGAGAGAGGTGCTCGTCCATGAGCAGGGTGGTCCTCAACTGCACAATGTCGCTCGACGGTTTCATGGCCGGTCCGGACATCGGCGTCGAACACCCCATGGGCCGGGGCGGTCTGCGGCTGCACGAATGGATCTTCAACGCATCGACGAACGACGTCGACACCGCGGTGGCGCGGGAGGTCTCGGCTTCGACCGGGGCCGTCGTCCTGGGCAGAAGAACATTCGACGTCGGCGTCGGGGTATGGCAGGACACGCCCTTCCCGGTGCCGTGCTTCGTACTGACCCACACCCCCCGCAGCCGACTGGCCATGAAAAGCGGGTCCTTCACGTTCCTCACCGGTGATGTCAGCAGCGCACTTCGGGAGGCACAAGCGGCGGCGGACGGGAAGGACGTCACGCTGATGGGTGCGGACATCGCCCGGCAGGCGCTCAGGGCCGGACTCCTGGACGAGATCAACCTGCAGATCGCGCCGGTGCTGATGGGCGAAGGCCGGCGGCTGTTCGACCAGCTGGGGACGGAACACATCGAGCTGGAACGGACCAGGCTCCTCGCCTCGCCGCACGTCACGCATCTGCGATTCCGTGTCACGCACGCCCGCGACGCGCCCAGCGACTCGGCACCCGCCCAGGGGCTCGACGGCTGAGTGGGGCCGCGGGAGACGATCACCGCACCGCCTGAGTACGATCGCCTACGCCGGTCTGAGTAGGTGAGCGGTCGCCCGTGCCGCGCGGCGCCGGAAAGGGTGGGCGCATGCGCCAACTGCTGCTACTCCCACCGCTGTTGCTGCTCACCGTCGGCTGCGGCGTGGTGCAGTCCTCCGAGGACGAGGCGGCGGACTCCGCACGGGACAGGGCCAGGACGGCCGGCGAGCGGCTCTACGGCCAGCGTCCGCGCACGGCGGAGGAGGTAGGACGCTCCGCCGCCGGTATCGACGGGGTGGAGGTACTGCGGGTGACCGGGACCTCGACACACGACGGTGACGGCATCGACGTGGTCATCCGCACGTCCGGCTCAGCGTACAGCGACTGGCTCGACCCGCAGGAGGTCGTCGTCCAGCGCTGTTTCGAGGCGCGGGTCTCGCCCAAGTCGGAGTGGGGTGAGCCTCCCCGTGACGTGGACTGCCCGGACGGCCCTCCGATGACCTTCGCCCCGCCACCCGAACCGCCCGAACTGCCCTACGAGGAGCTCCGCAAGAAGCTGCCGCGGGTGCCGGAGGGCGGCCGGGCGGACGAGGCCGAGGTGCGCCGCGCGCTGACCGCCCTGGACCTGGATCCGGCGATCCGTACGGAGGTGAAGGCGGACGGCGGACAGGTCGGCGTTCTCCTGTCGGTGAAGGGCAACGGCTACGACGCGCAGGACTGCCTTCTCGCACGCGTGGGCCCCGGCGCCACCGAGGTGTGGGTGCCGCCTCGGATCCAGCGGATGCCCGGGGAGGGCGGCTGCTCCGTCGGCAACGCCCTGGACCCGCTACCGCCACCGCACTGAGCGGGTGCCCGGCTCCGGGCGGAGGGGAGCCCGCCGAGGAACTGGACCCCCACGACCCCACCCTCTGAGCCTCCTCAAGTCGCTTGTCCCGCACAGGCCTTGGCGATCAAGGTGAAGCGCATGACGAAACACCACGTGATCCTCGTCCGTGACGCGGACGTGGTCGCCGCCGCGTTGCGCCGGGCACTCGCCGCCGCACCCCCGGAGGAGCGCCCCGGCCTGGAGCGCGCCGTCGCCCTCGTCGAGACCGGCGCCGCCGCCACCGAGTCCGAGCTGCGCGCCCGCTGGGTCCGTACCCGGCTGGACGCCGTCGGCTTCACCGGGGACATCACCTCGGTCGCCGCGGTGAAGGCCCTGCGGAAGGCGGAACGCGGGCTGAGCCTGCTGGCTGCCGTGGAACTGCACAGGGACGCGGTGGCGCATCAGCGGTGACGCACCAGACCGATCTCTGAGGCGTCGAGCGCGGCGGGCCTCGGATGCCCCCGGCCGTCGAGCGCGATCGGCCTCGTCAGCCGCCGACCGAGGCGGGCGGTGGCGGGGGCTCGGTACGGAGGTGGTGGGTGAGGCGGGCGCCGAGCTCCGGGGTGAGGGGGCCGGTGTGGTCGAACCCGAGCTGGGTGGCCAGGTCGGCGGTGTGGAGGCGGGCGGCGACGTCGAGGAGGCCGGCGTATGCGTCCACGCAGCTGCGGGTGCGGTGCCGGACGGCCACTGCCAGGACCAGCGTCACCGGGGCGGCGGGCCACCACCACAGGGTGAGCGGCGCGTACAGCGCGGCCCAGCCGGCGAGGGTGGTGGCGCGGGCCAGCGCGGCTCGAGTCTCGGTGATCCGGGCACCCAGGGCCTCGGGGAGGACGGATTCCAGGTAGGGCCACAGGGTGGCCAGGTCCAGGCGGAACTCTCGGTCCAGACGCAGGGCGACGGCGTGGACGCGGTCCCCGCTCCAGGTCGGACGCTCGGGCCGTTCCAGGGCGATACGGGCGCGCCGCGCGAGGGCGACGCGTCCCACCGCGGGACTGGGCCGGTCGGCGGGTTCGGGCGCGAGGGAGAGTCGCCGTTGCTCGTGGTAGACGCTGTGGGCGTCGTCCCAGCGCTCCTGCCGGCGCCGTACCCGCCCACCGGCCAGGACCGGCAGACCCAGGGGCCATGCCGCCCAGCCGACGGCCAGCACCAGTCGTTCGACCAGCGCGCCGATCGCCTCGGCGACGAGTCCCGCAGCGGCTGCGGCGACCATGATCGCCCCCACCAGCACGATCTGCCCGCCGACTCCGGTCACGGCCGGCTGCGCGGCGGCGGCCGTGACCTCCTGGATCAGTCTCCCGGCATCGAGGGCGTGTCGCTGGCCCAGGGTGTACGCGGCAGCGGCCACGCCGAGGTAGAGCAGCCCGGGCAGGACCAGCAGTGACACCCAGCGGTCGGCGAGCTTCTTGCCCAGTTCGACCCAGAGGCCGCCCATCTCAGACCAGCCGTTCCCGGATGAGTTCCCGTCGGCTGAGCGAGCAGACCGGCCGGGCTTCAGCCACCTCGCTGCCGTGCCGTCCGGTGCACTGTCGCAGGGGGCACCGGAAGACGTGCTCCAGCGGTTCCAGCCCGCTCGATTGTCCGGGACGGCTCTCACCGACACCGCGGATGCTCACGAAATCGCCGGTCGCGGCCCTGAGCGCCGCGTCGACTTCACCCAACAGCCTTACGAGCGATGCCACTTCGCCGCCGCAGGCCGAGCGCAGCCGTGCCAGAGGCGTCGACGGATCGGTGCCGTCGTCGCCGAGCAGTGCCCGCAACTCCTCGTAGTGGGCGCACACATACGCCAGCCCCGCCGCGTCCCTGCCCGTCAATCCGGCCTCCCCGTCCCCTGCCGGCGGCCATCGTCGCACCGGGCCGCCACCGGCGTCGGGCCATTGCCGCAATCGGCCCCTCTCCTGCCGTCTCCTGGCTAGCCTGAGCCGGAGGACGCGGCCTCGGGGGCGGGAGAACCGGTGGAAGCAGGTCAGGCAGGCACCGAGGGCTTACCGGACGAGGATTCGGTGGGACCTGCCGGGCTGCTACAGCACTGCATCCAGGCCTACTTCGACGCGCGGGACCCACAACTCGCGCTTGACATTGCTCCGTTGTGCGCCGCGGGCTCACTGATCCATGAGATCGGCGAGCGGCTCTACGCGGACTCCGTGGCCGAGGACGACATGACGCTCGCCCGCCTGGTAGCCGCACTGCTCGACATTCGACTCCAGGCGCTCGGCGGGGCACAGGGCCCGTTCGACTACCACGCATGGCTGTCCGTGTTCGGCCTCCTGCACACGATCGCCCCCACGGCCGTTCACGAGGGCCTCGCCGAGGCGTTCGCCGCCGCGCCTCCCCCGGTGCCGCAACCGCACGACCTGCTCAGCTCGATGGGCATGCTGTTGCTCGACGCCTGCGGACGGAGCGACGACCCCGAGGTCCCCGGTACCGCCATCGCCCTGCTCGAAGCCGCGCTGCGGACCGCTCCCGAGGAGGAGCAGCCTGCGCTCCGGTTCAACCTGGGCAGTTCCTGGATGCAGCTGGCCGAGGCCGTGGGCGCACCGGACGGGCTCAAGATCGCCGCCCACCACATGGAACTGGCGGCGAACGCGGCGGAAGGCAATCCGGAAAGACCGCGGATGTGGGACCGCCTCGCGAACGTCCAGGACACGCTGTTCGACCACCAGCATGACATCGTCCACCTCGACCGGGCGATCAGCGCCCGTCGGGAGTCGGTGAACGCAACTTCCCCCGAGGCCGGTTGGTGGTTCCAGCTCGCGGTTCTGCACTGGAAGCGGTACCAGTACACCCGGATCGAGAAGTATCTCGACGAGGCGATCGACGCGGCCGCCCACGAGGCGAAGATCATGCCCAGCGAGCACCCGGGCCTGCCCGGAGTGCTGGGCAGCCTCGGGAACATGCTCCTCGCCCGCCACACCCTCACCGGCAACCTCGACGACCTGACGGCAGCCCTTGCCGCCACGGCCGAGGGCGAACGCATCGCGCCACCCGACGATCCGCAGCGGGCGGCGCTGCACCAGAACGTGCACGCCCTGCGGCAACGCTACGCGCTGGCCCTGAGTGGCCAACCCCAGCCCAAGGCAGACGGGTTGGGCATCGAGCAGCCCGAGCCGGACGTCCTCGTCGCCCTCGCCACGAGTCTGCTGGGCCAGTTCGTCCGGCTCGGAGACTCCGACGACATGGAGGCGGCGCTGCGGCTGGCCCGTGAGGCGCTCGAGGCGATCCCCGGGCATGCACCCGCCCTGTCCGCACAGTCCGCCGCGCTGTTCCACCGCTTTCGCCTCAAGGCCGACCCGGTCGACCTGGCCGAGGCGTTCGACACCGCCTCCGCCGCGCTCGCGGCCACCCCCGACGACGATCCCGCCCGCGTCGACCGGCTGGCCGCCCTCGCGTTCGTCCTGCGCGTCCGATTCGAGACCGTGGGAGACCTGGAGGACCTCACCGCCGCGATCAAGGCGGCCGAGGACGCTGTCGGCCTCGCCGACCTCCGAGGTGCCGCCGAGCACACGGCACCGACCGTCCTCAGCGGCCTCCTGCTCGCCCGGTTCGTCACTCTGAGACACCGCGAGGACATCGACAACGCCGTCGCCGCCGCCCGCACGGCGGTGGGCATCGCACCGCCCGGCGCCGAGACCGGCCGCGCGCTGACCCACCTGGCCGCCGCCCTGCACTCCCGCCACGGCGTCTTCGGGCGGCGGGAGGATCTCGACGGTGCGATCACCGCCCTCCGCGCGGCGACCGCCGCCACCCCGCCCACCCACGTCGACCACCCCGTCATGCGGCTCAAACTCGCCGCGGCGCTTCGCGACAGCGGCAACCCGGCCGACCTCGACGCCTCCGCCGACATCCTCCGCCAGACCGCCCGCGAGCTGCGCGCCCACAGTCCCGACGACGCCAACCTGGCCCACCTGCAGTCGGAGCTCGGAACCACCCTCGTCAGACGGTTGGAGGCCGGAGGCTCGGCCGAGACCGCCCACGAGGCTCTGGCGGCCTTCCGAGCCGCCACCGCCAGCCCGGCCGCCACGACACGAACCCGCCTGTTCTCGGCGTTCTACTCGGGCAAGCTGAGCATGCTGACCGGCGACGCCGAGGGCGCGCTCGCCAGCTACCGTACGGCGATCGAGGACCTGCTGCCCCGGCTGGCGGACCGAGGCATCCCCCGGACATCCCGGCTGGCCCAGATCGCGCAACTGCCCCTGCTGGCCGGGGATGCCGCAGCGGCCGCGATCGCGGCCGGCGACCTGCCGGGTGCCGTCCGGCTGTTGGAGCAGGGGCGCTCGGTGATCTGGTCCCAGCTGATGCAGACCCGCACCGACCGCGGTGCACTGCGCGCCGAACACCCGGCCCTGGCCTCGGAGTTCGACGCGATCTGCGCCGACCTGGAAGGCGGACGACCAGGCCTGGACGGCGCACGACCGGGCATGGAAGGCGGACGACCGGGCCTGGACGGTGAGAACACCGGGTCGGCCGGAAACGCCTCGCGGCGCTGGGGGCTCAGCAAGAGATTCGACGACGTCCTGGCCCGGATCCGTAGTCTCCCCGGCTTCGCCGACTTCCTCGAGCCGCCGTCGTTCGAACACCTGCACCACGCCGCCGACGACGGTCCGGTCGCCATCGTCAACATCAGCAGCCACCGCTGTGACGCCCTCCTGCTCACGTGCACCCCGGGCGAGGACCCGATCAGACTCGTCAGGCTGCCCCGCGTCACCGCCGAGGACATCGAACTCGCCACCGCCGGCTTCCTCGACGCCATCAGCCGGCTCAACCAGCCCGGACTCACTCTCGGCCCCCTCGAAGCCCACGCTCTGGCGACCCGGATCACCGACACCCTTCACCGGCTGTGGAGGGACATCGCCGAACCCGTCCTCTCCGTGCTCGGCCTGGACCAGCCCGGCCCGACGGCGCCACGGCTGGACCAGCCCGGCCCGACATTGCCACGCCTGTGGTGGTGCCCCACCGGCCCACTGGCGCTCCTCCCGCTGCACGCCGCCGGACCCCCGAACGGCCCGCGGGTCATCGACCGGGTGATCTCCTCCTACACCCCGACCCTGGGCTCACTCATCAGGGCCAGATCGCACCGACCCTCCCGGCAGCCGCGACTCCTCGCGGTAGGAGTCGCCGACGCACCGGAAGACACCGCACCCTTGGCCGACCTGCCCGGCGTCCGGGCCGAACTGTCCATGCTGGGCGACCTCTTCGGCGACCGCCACACCCTCCGGGCAGGAGACCAGGCCGTCCTGCCCGCCGTCCTGTCCGCTCTGCCCTCGCATCCCTGGGTCCACTTCGCCTGCCACGGCACGCACGACCCGGACGACCCCGCCGACAGCCACCTGCTCCTGCGCGACGGCCCCCTCTCCGTGACCGGCATCGCCGAGCAGGACCTCTCCGGCGCCGAGCTCGCCTTCCTCTCCGCATGTCACACCGCCCGCGGCACCAGCGCCCTCGCCGACGAGGCGATCCATCTCGCCGCCGCTTTCCAGCTCGCCGGGTTCCAGCATGTCGTCGGCACGCTCTGGAGCCTCGCCGACGGACCGGCGCCCGGCGTCACGCGCGACTTCTACCAGGCCCTGAAGGCCTCGGACCAGGGCACGGGCGACAGCGCCCGCGCGCTCCACGACGCCGTCCAACGCCTCCGCCGGGACCCCACCCAGGCCTCGCCCCTGAACTGGGCCTGCTATGTCCACGTAGGTCCGTAGCGCTCCACAGCCGTCCAGCCACGACCGCACCCCGCCGAAAACGACAAGCGCGTCGGAACGGACATGCGGTCGCCCCGACAGCCCGGCCCGTTGGGCGAAAGTTGAACAAGTCCGCGTCGACCAGAGTCTGTTCCGCGAGCCTACTGGCCGGTATACAAGCGATGTCGAACCTGTGGGACAGGAGCGTGTCCGGTTGTCCTGGTGTCGCCGTCCCCCCGTGCGCCTCGACGGTCGGTCCGGCGCCACGGGCCGTCCGGGCGTCAGCGGAGAGGGGCATGATGAACCATCACACGCGTCCGGAGGGTGACGTCTCGAGACGGCGCCGCACCATGGCGCTGGGCGCGGCGCTGAGCAGCTGCGCGCTCGTCGCCGGCGTCGGCGCCTCGGCTCCCGCCACTGCCGGGGAGGAGCATTCCCCGCGTCCGGTGGACTACGTGGCGCTGGGCGACTCGTACACGTCCGGCCCGCTGATTCCGCGGCAGGTCGACGCCAACTGCGCACGCTCGGACCACAATTACCCCTCGCTCGTGGCGGCCCGGTACAAGGTCGCCTCCTTCACGGACGTCAGCTGCGGCGGCGCCAAGACCGACGAGATGTGGAAGGCCCAGGGGACCAACGGGCCCCAGCTGGACGCCCTGAAGCGGACCACCGACGTGGTGACCCTCCAGATCGGCGGCAACGACATCGGGTTCGGCCCCATCATCGGCACCTGCGCCACGCTCAGCTCCAAGGACCTCACGGGCGACCCGTGCCGGCAGCACTACACGTCCTCCGGGATCGACCGCCTCGCACTGAACATCCTCGAGACGGCCCCGAAGGTCGCCCGTGTGCTGCGCGCGGTGCACGAACGGTCACCGCACGCACGCGTGATCGTCGTCGGCTATCCCGCTCTGCTGCCCGACGACGGCAGCGGCTGCTACCCCTCGGTACCCTTCGCCGCGAAGGACTTCCCCTACCTCCGGGACACGGGCAGGCGTCTGAACCAGATGCTCCGCCTGGTGGCGTGGCTGAACCGGGCCGAGTTCGTCGACACCTACGGTCCGTCCGTCGGACACGACATGTGCAAGGCGCCCGCCGACCGCTGGGTCGAGCCCCTCCAGCCCGCCGCGCCCGCCGCCCCCGCGCACCCCAACGCCAAGGGCATGGAGGCTTCGGCGAGCGCGGTCCTCGAGCGCCTGACCAAGCGGTCCGGACGCCGCTGACCTGCCCGTTCCCCGCCCTGCCCGGGCAAGGGTTCCGGCGGGCGGGGAACACGGGTGGCGGCCCGTACGTTCTTCCTGAGAGGCAGCCGGTTCCTCGCACCCCGTTCCAGATCCGGCCGCCGGTCGGGAGCCCCATGATCAGCACACGCGCTTCTTTCGCAGCCTTGGCCACCGGTCTGCTCGGCCTCGTCGTGGGATGCGCGGCGAAAGACTCGGACACCGCCGCGCCCACGCCGCACGCGGAACGGGCTCACACGTCGCCGGCGTCGGCGCCGCCCCCTGACGGGATTCCGCGGCACAGCGCGCAGGCCACCCCGTCCCTCCCCTCCCCCGCTCCGCGGCCCGCGGTCGACCCGCGCACCACACCGGCATCCCTGACCATCCCCGACATCGGCGTGCGTGACCTGAAGGTCGTGCCGTACGAGGGGACGACCGACGACTGGCCCGGAACACGGATCCAGGACCTCGGTGTGGCCGCGAGTCCCCACGGGGAGCGAGGCGGTGTCGGCCCCGGCGAGAAGGGCAACTACCTGGTCACCGCCCACCGGCTGAGCGCGGGCGGACCTCTGCGCGACCTGCCCGATCTGGACAAGGGCGACACCGTGCGCATCCGCCTCGGCGACACGGTCTACACCTACCGGATCACGGAGTCGCGGTGGACGTCGTTCCGGTCGGAGCGCTCGCTCGAGGAGCAGCGGGCCGCGGTGCCCGGAAAGCCCGGGGAGACTCCCACCCAGGCCATGATCACGATCTCGACCTGCGCCACCCCCGAGGACAACGCGGCGGGGAACCACTGGCGGGACGACCGGAACAATCCCGAGCACCGCATCGACAAGGTGGGAACGCTCGTCTCGGAAAAGAAGGCCGACGGGGCTTCCGCGGAGGGCCGGGCATAGGCAGCCCTCGGAGGCAGGCGCCGCCCGATGTGTGAGGGAGCGGCTTCACTTCGTCAGCAGCGCTGTCCCCAGTTGGCGGCGTCGCAGCTTCTCCAGTACGTCCTGCTGCCGCCGGGCACGTGCGACGAGGTGGTCGAGCAGGTCGGGGTCGAGGCGCTTCTCGTGGTCGGCGAGGTCACGCAGCGTCTGCCACAGGGCCGTCTTGCCCTCGACGCCCACCCGCAGGGCCTCCAGTTCGAGCAGCGGGCTCAGCGGGGAACGCCGTACGAGGCGGCCGTTGCTCTTCAGCCGTCCCAGCCGCTCGGCGACGCGGCTCGCATAGACCTTGTAGGAGCGCGCGGGGATGTCGAGGCGGTCCATGAGGGCGAGCAGTGTGGCCCGGTCCTCGGCGATCTCGGTGGCGATCGGCTCCAGCGTCGCGGCGAGTTGGGTGCGGCCGTACGACCGCGTCATATGGCGTGCGCGCTCGGTGCCGCCGGTGGCGCCCGCGAGGTGATCGTTGAGGTAGATGCCCAGGAGGGAGGAGCTGACGTGCCGGGCCGGCGCCTGGTGGCGTGTCGGAACGTTCATGGCGGCTTCCTTCGCTCGGCGGGTCCGGTGGTGCGTCGGTCCGGCGCCCCGCTGTACGCCGGAGCGGGCTCGTGGACGGCCTCCATGGCCGCTCCGCCCTCAGCGCGCGCTGGTGCCGTGCTGGACGGGTCCCATGCCCGAGGCGCACGAAACACCGCATAAGGGATCGGTCTCGGTGCGCGTGCGATCGCGCGGGACGGGAACCCGGCGACCATGAACGCTGCGCAGGAACCGCCCCGGGGGCCGTACCGGATCGAGGCCGCGCCGGGCGGTGAGCCCGTCGGCCCGCTCTCGCCCGAGGCCACCGTCGACGTCGGGATGGCGGGCCCCGGCACGGTATGGGAGCTCTCCCAGCGCGGGTATCAGGTCGCCGCGCTGGAGGCGGGCCGGATCCGGGAGTGCCCGTGCCACGGCTCCCACGTCGCTCCGGACGGCCGCAGTGTCCAAGGCCCCGCGGTCCACCCGCTGGAGAGGCGAGAGGACTGAGGACCATGGAACGGGCCGCCGTGTTCGATGTGGACGGAACCCTCGTCGACACCAACCATCTGCACGTGGTCACCTGGTGGGAGGCGTTCCGCCGGGCCGGGCACACGGTGACCACGCATGCGATCCACCGGGCGATCGGGCTCGCCTCCGAGGACCTTGTCGCCCGCCTGCTCACCGGCGACGGCGAGCAGGCCCCGAACGTCGGCGACACGGAAGCCCTCAGCGCCGCCCACAAGACCCTGTACGCCCAGTACTTCGAGCGGCTCACCGCGCTGCCGGACGCGGGACGCCTGCTGCGCCGACTGGCCGACGACGGCTGGACGGTCGTGCTGGCCACCTCGGCCGGGGACGACGAACTGTCCGCGCTGCGTCGTGCGATCGACGCGGACGAGGCCATCACGGCGACGGCGAGCGCCGACGACGTCGACGAGGGCAAGCCGGCGCCCGAACCCGTCGAACGAGCACTGGAGTTGGCCGGCGTACCGGCGGAACGGGCCGTGTTCGTCGGGGACACGGTGTGGGACATGCTGGCGGGTACCCGGGCCGGCGTTCGGTGCGTGGCGCTGCTGTGCGGTGGCATCGCCCGCGCGGACCTGGAAGAGGCGGGTGCCGACGCCGTGTTCGAGGACCCGGCCGACCTGCTCGCCGCACTGGCACGCAGCCCCCTGGCCTGAGACCGTCCCCTACGCGCTGCGCGGCGCGACGGCCGTGACGCGTCGGACGTGCGCCTCTGGACCTCCTTCCCCCGCCTGGCGCCCAGCGCGCGGGCGCACCCTCACGCAGAACGCCTCCGAAAGCAGCCGAGTCTCTGTGCCACGGAACACACCCTCCCATGTTTACAGTGATTACATCTTTGCCCTAACGTGGACCCCGATGTAGACACCGCACACATCGTAAGTGGTGCGAGATCGAGAGGGAAACTCGGATGACCAGCGAGCTGTTCTCGCCGTTGGCCCTGCGCTCCGGGCAGGTGCTGCGCAACCGGATCGCCAAGGCGGCCATGGAGGAGAACATGGCCGCCGACGGCCAACTCCCGGGGCAGGAGCTCTTCGGCCTGTACCGGCGCTGGGCCGCCGGCGGCACCGGACTGCTGATCACGGGCAACGTCATGGTCCACGCCGAGGCCCTGACCGGCCCCGCGGGCGTCGTGCTCGACGAGAAGGCGCCGCTGCAGCCGTTCACCGAGTGGGCCGAGGCCGGCAAGGCCGGCGGCGGGGCGATCTGGATGCAGATCAACCACCCCGGCCGGCAGATCGGATCCGACATGCCCGGCGTCGTGTGGGGCCCCTCCGACGTCGGCGTCGACCTCGGCAGGCACAGCAGCCGCTTCGGCCGCCCGGTCGCCATGTCCCCCGAGCAGATCTCCGCCACCGTGGCCCGGTACGCGGTCACCGCCCAGCGTGCGCAGGAGGCGGGCTTCGACGGGGTGGAGATCCACGCCGCGCACGGCTATCTGCTGTCGCAGTTCCTGTCGCCCCTGGTCAACAAGCGCACCGACGCCTGGGGCGGCTCGCTGGAGAACCGGGCCCGGATGCTGCTGGACGTCGTCCGGGCCGTCCGCGCCGCCGTCTCCCCGTACTTCGCCGTCGCGGTCAAGCTCAACTCCGCCGACTTCCAGCGCGGCGGCTTCGACGCCGACGACGCACGGCAGGTCATCGGAATGCTCGAACCGCTCGGCGTCGACCTGGTCGAACTCTCCGGCGGCAGTTACGAGAGCCCGGCGATGACCGGCCGCCGCACCGACTCGCGCACCCAGGCCCGCGAGGCGTACTTCCTGGACCTGGCGAAGGACCTGGTCAGGACCAGCCCGCTGCCGCTGATGCTGACCGGCGGCATCACCCGTCGCGAGACCGCGGAGCGGGTCCTGGACAGCGACGTGGCGATCATCGGGATGGGAACCGCCCTGGCCGTCACCCCCGACCTGCCCGACCGCTGGCGCGAGGGGCGGGAGGCCGAGGGGCGGATGCGGCCCGTGACCTGGTCGGACAAGGCCCTCGCGTCAGCCGCGAGCATGGCCCAGGTCCGCCACCAGCTGCGCCGCCTCGCCCGCGGCGGCAGGACCAGGCCGGGCACCCACCCGGCCATCGCCCTGCTCGCCGAGCAGCGGAGGCAGCGCAGGGCCCTGCGCCGCTACCGTGCGTGGCTGCCCACCCGGGAGACCGCGTAGTCCCGCGACCGCCCGCCGCCCCGGGCCCCTGCCCGACCGCAGGCGGCTGTGGTGCCGGTCGCCACGTCGCCGGCCACGAGCCGAGGCCACCCGCGCCGTACAGAGCGCCGCTTCACCGGCCACGAGCCGGGTCCGCCCGCGCCGTGCAGGGCGCGGGCGGACCCGGCATCGTCCCAGCGCACGCGAGTGTGCGCACTCGTACGGCTCAGCCGTCCTCGAGTGCCGTCCTGAGGAAGTCGACGGCGAGCTTGCGGGCGACGTTGGCGGCGCGGGTGTCGCGCAGGCTGTCCAGGAGCAGGAAGTCGTGGACCATGCCGGCCACCCGGACGGACGTGACGTCCACGCCCGCCTCGCGCAGCTTGTTGGCGTACTGCTCGCCCTCGTCGCGCAGGACGTCGGCCTCGTCGGTGATGACCAGCGTCGTGGGCAGGCCCTTCAGCTGGTCGAGGCTCGCCCGGAGCGGGGAGGCGTGGTGCTCGGCGCGCTGAGCGGGGTCGGTGGTGTAGGCGTCCCAGAACCACTTCATGCCGTCGAGGGTGAGGTAGTAGCCCTCGGCGAACTGGAGGTAGGACGGGGTACTGAAGTCGGCGTTGGTGACGGGGTAGAGCAGGCACTGGGCCTTGAGGTCGATCCCGCCGCGCTCCTTGTTCATCAGCGCGAACACCGCCGACATGCAGCCGCCGACCGACTCGCCGGTGACGGCGATGCGCGAGGTGTCCATGCCGTGCTCGGCGCCGTGCCGCAGGACCCACTGGCCCACCGCGTAGTTCTGCTCGACCTGGGTCGGGTACTTCGCCTCGGGGGCCCGGTCGTAGACGGGGAAGACGCCCACGGCGCCCGCGCCGACGGCGAGTTCACGGAAGAGGCGGTCGTGGGTCTTGTCGTCGCCGAACACCCAGCCGGCGCCGTGGATGTAGAACACCACCGGCAGCGGACCCGTCGATCCCTTGGGCCGGATGACGCGGGTACGGACCGTGCCCCACTCGCCGGCGTCCACGTCGACCCACTCCTCGTCGACGTCCGGGCGGGGCACGCTGGGGTCGACCTGGAGGCTGAGCAGGATGTCCCGGCCCTTCTCCGGTGGAACCTCGTAGATGCGGGGGTGCGGGTCGGTCGCCTCGCACAACTCCTTCGCGGCAGGCTCGAGGTAGGGAGTGATGGGCGGAGGAAGCTCGGTCATGTCGACTCCGTGTCACGAGTACGTGCGTACCTGTTTCCGCGACCACGACCGGCCGCGACTGATGACCCCCCGGCCCCAGGGCGGAAAAAGCCCGGTTCCCATCGTTCGCGCCCTCTATGCAATGCGCAACTTGGCTCAGCACGGCCCCTTCGGACGGCCGGTCGGCCCGCTGCTGCCCCTCGTCCGAGGCGCACGTACGCAGGCGCCATCAACGGTCCACCAGGGCCAATCGGCATGCCAGGCCGCCCTGTTGGCAAAAAAACACCTTGTCCTCGGTTACCGCATGACGGCCCTGTCCAATGTCGAGGAGAGGTTCACCAGCCACGGCCGCAAGGCCATCTGGCTGCTGGAGGACCGACTGCGCGACAGCGGCGCGGACTACGTCAAGGCCCGACTGCCCCTTCGCCCCTTCGTAGTGGTCGGCCGCAACCTCTACACGGGCCAGAACCCCCCGTCCTCCGGCTCCCTCGCCCGCCGCCTGGTGGAAGACCTGAGCAGGACGGCGCGCTGAGGCCGCGGCCCACCGGCCCGGCGTCTCACCGCCGGGCGTCTGCCCACAACGCCCGGATCCAGCCCACTTCCGGAGCGCGTACCCCGCGCTCGGCGTAAAACCACGCGGTAGCAGGAGCCGAGCGCTTGACCCTCACGTGGCGTGATGCCGCAGGGTCGGTGTCATGGAGGAGCAGCTGACCGTGGGACGTGTGGCCGGGCTCGCCGGTGTGAGCGTGCGTACGTTGCATCACTACGACGAGATCGGCCTGGTGCGGCCGTCCGCGCGGACCTCGGCCGGTTACCGCGCCTACTCGGCCGGCGACGTGGAGCGGCTGCGGGAGGTGCTCGCCTACCGGCGGCTCGGCTTCGGACTGCGCGAGATCGCGGATCTCGTCGACGATCCGGCCACCGACGCGGTCGCGCGCCTGCACCGGCTGCGCGCCCTGCTGCTGGACCAGCGCGACCGCGCTGCAGCCATGGTGACGGCCATAGACCGGGAACTGGAGGCACGGGCGATGGGGATCAGGACGACGCCGGAGGACCAACTGAAGGTGTTCGGACCGCAGTTGTACGAAGTGATCGGGTCCGACTACGGGGCGACGCGACGCACCGAGCCGCGGATCGCCGCGAAGGTCTGGGACGCGCTCGGTGACGCGCGGACGGTGCTGAACGTGGGCGCCGGCACCGGCTCCTACGAGCCTCCGGACCGCGAGGTGACCGCGGTGGAACCGTCGGCGGTCATGCGGGCGCAGCGTCCGCCGGGCGCGGCGCGGTGTGTGGCCGCCGCGGCGGAGAGCCTGCCGTTCGAGGATCAGTCCTTCGACGCCGCGATGGCCTTCAGCACCGTTCATCACTGGCAGGACCCGGTCGCGGGGCTGCGTGAGATGCGGCGAGTGGCCCGGCGTGTGGTGGTGTTCACGCACGACGCCAGTGACGCCGGCTGGCTTCACCGGTTCTGGCTCACCCGCGACTACCTGCCCGAGGCCGCCCGTCTGGTCGTCGGCCGGCCCTCGGTGGATCAGCTGGCCGGCGTCATCGGGGCCCGCATGGAGCCGGTGCTCATCCCGTGGGACTGCGCCGACGGCTTCTTCGAGGCCCACTGGCGTCGGCCCGAGGCGTACCTGGAGGAGCCGGTGCGCCGCGCGGTGTCGGTGTGGACCAGGGTCGGGCCGAAGGCCGAGCAGCGAGCGGTCGGCAGGCTGCGCGACGACCTGGCCTCGGGCCGGTGGGCCGAGCGCAACCGCGACCTCGTCGCCCTCGACACGGCCGAGCTCGGCCTCCGCCTCCTCGTGGCCTGAGCCGGCGGACCCGAGAACGTCACGCGAAGTCCGACAACGTGCTCACCAGCGCGAACGAGGTTGACGGTGTCGATCGGGTGGTGCTCACCAGCTCGATCGCCGCCATGATCGGGGACGCGGAGGACGTCCTGCGCCTCCCCGGCCGGATCGTGAACGAGGGGAACTGGAACCCGACCTCGTCACTCGACCGCGAGCCCTACAGCTACTCCAAGACCCTCGCGGAGAAGGAGTCGGGACGGATCGCGCGGGCCCAGGACGCCGACGCCTTGTCACCGTCAACCCGGTCCTGGTGATCGGCCCCGCGCTGAGCGCCGACCCGACCAGCGAGAGCTTCACCATCGCCCGGCAGATGGCCGACGGCCCTGCGCGATCCGGTGCCCCACGCGTAGCCGTCGCCGTCGTGGACGTGCGGGACGCCGCCCACGCGCACCTGGCGGCCGCGTTCCCGCCCGACGCACAGAGACGCCATCTCGTCCTGGCGGAGACCACCGACCTTCCCCGCAGGCTGCTCCCCGCGTACGGATCGCGGTATCCCATGCCCCGCCGTGGTGTGCCCAGCGCCCTCGCGGTCGCTCTCGCGCCGGCCATCGGACTCGAACGCGGATACCTGCGGCGCAACGTCGGTTTCGACCTGCGCGGCGACACCACCGAGAGCCCCCGGGCCCTCGGCGTGCGCAGCAGTCCCTGCAGGACAGGTTCGCTCAGTTCATCCGGTCCGGGACACTGCGTCCCTGAACCCGGGACCCATGGGCAGCTCCCGCCGGGAGGCCCGTGCCGCCTGCGGATCGCGAAGGCAGGCAGTCCCCCGCTCGCCGTGCCGGGGGAACTCGCGTGGTGGCGCGCGCCCCGCAGATCGAGCACGTCCGGTTGCGGCTGGGCCCTGGGCGCGGATCATGAGGTGGAGAAAGGGAGCCGTGGTGCCGCTCTCGCGAGCGCTCCGCGTCACCGCGCCGGTCGCGGAGATCCGGGGCGGCCCGGACACCACGGCCCGCTGATCCGTCGCCGACCGTCCCCCGCCGGCCACGAGGCGCGGCCCGGATGTCCTCTTTCCGCGCCGGTGGCCGGTGCTCCCTGGGGAGTCCTCATGACTGAAACGACCGATTCGCTCGACGCCTGGACGTCCCGCCTGCTCGGGCTCGGTGAGGGCATCTCGCCCGAGGCCGCCCGTACGTTCGTGCACGACCTGTACGCGCATGCGCAGGCCGACCTCGACGAGGGTCGGGCGGAGGCCGAGTTCCAGCGGGAGGAATGAGGCGGATGAACAGCTTGTCGCCGGGGTTCCGGGGGAAGACCCACGCGTTCGCGGGCCGGCTGCCGCCGGGACAGTATCCGACGGAGTCGTTCCCCGTCCTGTCCGCCGGGCCGACCCCGCAGATACCCACCGACCGGTGGTCGTTCACCGTGGCGGGCGAGACCGGGGAGCACCGCTCGTGGACCTGGGACCAGATGATGGCCCTGCCCCAGGAGGAACCCACCGTCGACATCCACTGCGTGACCCGGTGGTCGAAGTTCGACACCCGCTGGCGCGGAGTCTCCCTCGACGTGTTCCTGGGCGAGCTCGAAACGTCGGCGGACTTCGTCGTCGCCCAGTCCTACGACGGCTACACCACCAACCTCCCGCTGGAGGACGTCACCGACGGCAAGGCGTGGCTGGCGCACTCCTTCGACGGATACGCGCTCTCTCCCGATCACGGCGGCCCGGCACGCCTGGTGATCCCGCACCTGTACTTCTGGAAGTCGGCCAAGTGGGTCAAGGGCCTTCGACTCACCCCCGACAACGAGCCCGGTTTCTGGGAGTCGGCCGGCTACCACGACTACGGCGATCCCTGGCGCGAACAGCGTCACTGGAACGACTGATGGGCGGCTGGCGCCGGGCCCGGCTCAAGGACCGTACGGAACTGACGTCGACCGGCCGCGCGCTGATGTTCGAGGTCCCCCAGTGGCCCGGGCACCTCCCCGGACAGCACGTCGACGTGCGTCTGACGGCCGACGACGGCTACCAGGCCGTACGCAGCTACTCCCTCGCGGCACCCGCCGACACCGGCACGATCGAGCTGGGCGTCCAGGTGGCACCGTGGGGCGAGGTCTCGCCGTATCTCGCCGACCAGCTGCCGGTGGGCGCCGAGGTGGAGGTCAAGGGCCCACTCGGCGGATGGTTCGTCTGGGAGCCGCGGCAGACCGGCCCGCTGCTGCTCGTCGCCGGGGGCTGTGGTGTGGTCCCCCTGATGGCGATGCTGCGCGCCCGGCTGGCGACGGCGTCGGACGAGCCCTGCACGCTGATCTACTCCGTGCGCGATCCGCAGGAGGTCTGGTACCGCGGGGAACTCGACGCGGCCGGCGCCGGCGTCGACGTCCGCCGTCTCTACACCCGCCGGGCTCCCGAGGACTCGGGACGTCCTGCCGGGCGGATCGCGCAGGATGATCTGCGCGGCCTCCCGGAGCCCGTCGGTACCACGGCCTACGTGTGCGGCCCCACCGGCTTCGTCGAGCACACGAGCCGACTGCTCCTGGCCGCCGGACACCGGCCCGACCGGATCCGTACCGAACGCTTCGGCTGACACGACCGTACCCGCACGGTGAGGAGCTTCTTCATGAACGAGCATTCTCCTCTGCACCTCCACCTCGACGGCAACGCCCTGGCCGGCCCGCTGGGTGAGGTCTTCGCGCTCGATCCGACCACCGCCTGGCGTCGCTGCCCCGCCTGTCGGCTGCCGTCGACCGTCGCCCAACTGCACGTCTACGGGCCCGAGCCGGACCTGACCGCGCGCTGCCCCGGCTGCGCGGACATCGCCCTGCGCGTCGTCACACAGCCGCGGCACCTCTGGCTCCAACTGGGCGGCGGGGCAGGCGCCTTCCGCTTCACCCTCCCGGCAGCAACTCCACTATCTCCCCGCGTGTAAGGCTCCCGCCCACCGATGGGGAAGGCACGCGGGACACAGGACGAGGCACCGCCCGGGACCGGATGCGGTCCCGGGCGGTGCCTCGCCGCGCGACGCCGGCGGGTGTCAGGCCCGGACGGCCGTCCTGTCGTCCGATCCGTCGTTCGCGGCAGCGGTGTCCGCGTCCGCGATGGGACCGGCGGGGGTCGCGGCAGGCAGGCGCGCGCCTTCGATGTCCACGTCCGGCAGCAGGCGGCCGAGCCGTCGGGGCATGCTCCAGGCGCGTCGTCCGAGCAGGGCCATGGCGGCGGGCACGAGCGTCATGCGGACGACGAAGGCGTCGATGAACACGCCGAAGGCGAGCGCGAAGCCGATGGACTTGATGATCGGGTCGTCGTTGAAGACGAATCCGCCGAAGACGGCGACCATGATCAGTGCGGCGGCCACGACGACGCGTGCGCTGCGGGCGACGCCCTGGGCGATGGCCTCGGCCGGGTCCTTGCTGTGCTCGTAGTGCTCGCGCATGCGGCTGACGAGGAACACCTCGTAGTCCATGGCGAGTCCGAAGAGCACTCCGGTGAGCAGGACCGGGAGGAAGCTGGTGACCGGGCCGGCGGCGGCCACGTCGAGCGGGCCGTTCAGGTGGCCTTGCTGGAAGACCCAGACCGAGGCGCCCAGGCTCGCGCCGACCGAGAGCAGGAAGCCCAGTGCCGCCTTGAGCGGAACCAGCACCGACCGGAAGGCGATGGCCAGCAGGATCAGTGCCAGGACGACGATGACGGCGATGAACAGGGGCAGTGCGTCGCCGAGTTTGCCGGCCACGTCGATGGCCATGGCCGTCTGGCCGGTGACGTAGAGGGATCCGCCGGTGGCGGTGACCGTGGGCGCCAGGTCGCGCATGCGGTGGACCAGGTCGGTGGTGGCCTGTGCGTCGGGGCTCGACCTCGGCACCACGGACATGACCGCGATGCCGCCGGAGGGGTTGAGGACCGGGGGCGAGACGGCGGCGACGTCCTTGTCCGCGGCCAGTTCGCCGCGCAGCCGTGTCACGGTGGCCTCCCGCTTCTCCTGCGGGATGTGCTCGGTGTCCACGACGGTGATGAGGGTGGCGTTGAAGCCCGGCCCGAAGCCCTCGGTGAGCAGGTCGTAGCTCTTGTGCTGGGTGGTGGCCTCGGGCTGGGAGGCGTAGCTGGGCAGGCCGAGGCGCAGGTCACGGGCGGGCAGGGCGAGTGCCAGCAGGCCCAGGACACCGGCGAGCAGGACGACGGCCGGCGCACGGGTGACCGTGCGCGCCCAGGCAAGGCCCCAGGAGCCCGCGGGGCGGGCCTCGCGCTTGCCCTTGCGCTGGTCCTTCCGACCCCGGCGCGGGCGCATCCGCTCGCCGAACACGCCGAGTACGGCCGGCAGCAGGCTGATGGCGACCAGGACGGCGATCAGTACGGTCACGGCACCGGCGAGCCCCATGATCGTGAGGAACGGGATGCCGGTGATGGCGAGTGCGGCCAGCGCGATGACGACGGTGGCTCCGGCGAAGACGACCGCGCCTCCGGCCGTGGCGGTGGCCCGCGCGATGGACTCCTCCCAGTCGGTGCCGGGGTCGGCGAGCTGCTCGCGGTGCCGGGAGATGACGAAGAGCGCGTAGTCGATGCCGACGGCCAGGCCGATCATCAGTGCCAGCACGGTCGCGGTGCCCGTCATCTCCACGAAGCCGGAGACGAACATCGTGCCGAGCACGCCGACGGCGACGCCCAGAAGTGCGGTCAGCAGCGGCAGTCCGGCCGCGACGAGGGAGCCGAGTGCGACGGCGAGGACCAGGAAGGCGATGACGACACCGACCAGTTCGGCCGGTCCGCCCGCCTCGGTCTGCGGAAGCATGGCCGATCCGCCCAGCTCGACCCGCATCCCGGCGTCGCGCAGGGGCTCGA
This sequence comes from Streptomyces sp. NPDC005017, assembly GCF_042873115.1. Classification (NCBI taxonomy): domain Bacteria; kingdom Bacillati; phylum Actinomycetota; class Actinomycetes; order Kitasatosporales; family Streptomycetaceae; genus Streptomyces; species Streptomyces sp. NPDC005017. The sequence goes on from NZ_JBIALD010000006.1 coordinate 236,442, forward strand.
CCGCGTCGGCCAGTTCCTCCTTGGCCGCCTCCGGCACCTCGGAGGCCTCCGCGGTGAAGCGGACGTCGGAGTAGGCGATGGTCCCGTCGGCGGAGAGGGCGCCGGTCGACGCCGGCCGGGAGACGTCGACGACCCCCTCCACCGTCGCCGCCTCGCGCAGGACGCCGTCGAGCGCCTCGCGCTGCGGCGGGTCGGTGACCGTCTTCCCCTCGGGTGCGGCGACCACGATGCGTACGACACCGCCGGCGGCCGGGGGGAACCTCTCCTCCAGCAGGTCCTGCGCCTTCTGGGACTCCACGCCCGGGACCGTGAACTCCGTGGAGGTCTTTCCGTGCAGGGTCGCCCCGAGGCCGCCGACGACGGCCAGCAGGAGTATCCAGGTCGCTATCACCCAGCGGCGGTGGCGAACCATCCAGCGCGCCCAGGTGTACAGGCGTGAGGCCATCGATGCATTCCTAACCGGTCGAGCCCTGATCGAGGGAAGCCGAACGATGCGTGGCGGAGGGCCAGAGCGGTACGCCTCCACCACTCTTTACAACATACGGCATTTTTGCAGTCGACTGTAAATTAGCTACCGGTGGTAAGGTTTCGGCATGGTCGGTGACAGCCTCAGGGAGCGCGGCAAGGCGCGGCGCAGGGAAGCGATCCTCACCGCGGCCTACGAGCTGTTCGCCGAGCGGGGCTTCGACGCCACGAGCATCGCCGACATCGCCGAGGCGGCCGAGGTCTCACCGCGTACGGTCACGCTGTACTTCCCCACCAAGCTCGAGCTCGCGATGGAGCACTTCAACGCGTTCGTCGACGAGCTGGCCGCGGCGCTGCACGACCGGCCCGCGGGGCAGGGCATCATCGACACCGTCGAGCAGTGGCTGCGCGAACAGGGCGATTCCCAGAGCAAGTTCGACGGCCCCTACGACCGGATGCTCGAGTCCAACCCTCATCTGAAGGGGCTCTGCCGGGAGCGGCTCACCGACGTCGTCCAGGACGGCGCCCGACTCCTCGCCGAGGAGCAGGGCTGGCGCCCGGACGACCTGGCGCCGCGCATCCTGGCGGCCACGGTGGCGAGCGTGATCGGCGAGCTGACGCACCGGTCGGAGCCGGGGGACCTCGAGCGGGCCATGACCTTCATCCGCGCCGCGGCCGCCACCTTGCAGCCGGGCTGATCCGGCCCGCCGGACCGCCCGGCACGGGCTCCCAGTAGCCACGGCGCCGAGTCACCCGCCAGATCAAGCGGCGCCCCACCCTCAGCGAACGCCGACCGCCGCGCCGGCGCTCACCGGGCGCCCGCAGGCATGCGCGTCATGGCGCGACAGCGCTCCGCGAGTTCCCGCGCGCGCTCCGTCGGGCTTCCCGCGCCGGAGCGCGGCGTCGCCCCGGCCGACGGGGGCACCGCCGGCCGGCCGGCTTCCCGATCGACGCCGGACCGGTGAACTCCACCACCCTGCCGGAGGGGGCGCTCGCCGTCGGACCCCACGGCGAGCGGTCCGACGACACGGTCTTCGCACCGCCCCTGGAGCCGTCTGCGGGAGATGGCGGCGCGGTACGCGGGCCTGACCACAGCTCCCCGCGGCTGACGCCGCCGCAGGATCCCGGCTGCCGCCACAGCGGGCCGGGCCGGCCGACGGCGTTCGCGTAGCGACGGGCCCCGACGTCTCCGCACCCGAACCCCGTCCGGGGCATCCGCACACCTCAGTGTTGATGGTGCTCACATTCGGCCCTAGAGTCATGTATACACCGCCTACATGAAAGTGAGGGCCCCTCCATGCCCCCGACGCAGAAGGACTCCGTCAAGGTCGACCTGGGCGGCCGCGCGGTCACGGTCCCCAGGGGCGGCCTGTACGACACGTACCGCATGGACCCCGACCTCGACGCGATCGCCCGCGACCCGCGCGTCAGCGGCGTGGACTTCTTCCGGCAACTGCCCAAGGTCCGGGTCGACTCCGTCATCGGCCCGACGCTGACCCCGAACTTCTACTACAGCGTCTCCACCGCCCGGCTCACGATGCTCGCGCCGTCCCGCGCGATCCGCGGCCGGCTTCCCCGGGAGCTCTCGCCGCTGGAGATCGCACCCGGCCTCGGACTGGTCTCGGTCATGTTCTTCCGCTACGACGTGTGCGACATCGACTTCTACACCGAGGCCGCGGTCGGTATCGCCGTCAAGCCCGCGCGGCACGGGAAGCTCGGGTTCTTCGACCTCGTCGCCGGACTCAAGAACGAGCACCTCGACTCCTACGTGCTGTCCCTGCCGGTGAGCACGGAGATCGCCCAGGTCCGCGGCCACGACGGCTACGGCTTCCCCAAGTGGGTCACCGGCCTCGACGTCGGCATCGACGACCTCCGGACGACCGCGCGGGTGGCCAACGACGCCGGCGGCACCGATCTGGCACTCGTGGCCGACACGCCGAAGCAGGCCACGCACCCCACCGGCGAGCGCGTCAGCTCGCTCACCTCGTACACGACGATCAACGGGGCGTGGCACTCCACCCTGAGCCAGACCCATGTGCTCAGCGCCGGAACGACGCGCGCGACCCGTGGCATCACCCTGGAGGTGGGTGAGGGCCGCATGGCCGACGACCTGCGCTCCCTCAGGCCGAAGAGGACCGTCCGGTTCGACGTGATGACCCGGGGCCAGGTCGCCCTGCACATGCCCGTCCCCACCTCGGTCCCGAGCCGGAGCAAGTAGCCCGGAACGAGTAGCAAGGAGCCCTTGCCATGGTCGCCGACCACGCCATCCGCCCCGCTGCCACCCGCGGCCCGGGCCTGCCCGCCTCCCTCACCCCGGCCCTGCTCGAGCGCCTGACCTCGCAGGTCTCGGCCGCGCCGGACGCCGCGCGGGTCACCACCAACGCCCCGTACACGGGTGCCCCCCTGGCCGACTTCCCCGTCTCCACCCCCGACGACGTCGAGGCCGCGTTCACCCGCGCGCGGACCGCGCAGAAGACCTGGGCGGCCACGCCGATCGCCGAGCGCAAGAAGATCCTGCTGCGCTACCACGATCTCGTTCTAGCTCGCCAGGAGGAGGCGCTGGACCTGATGCAGGCGGAGAACGGCAAGACCCGCCGCGACGCCTTCCTGGAGGTCCTCGACATCGGCATCGTCTCGCGCTACTACGCGCGCAACGCCGCCAAGTACCTCGAGCCCAAGCGCCGCCGGGGGGCGATCCCGCTGCTCACCCACACCACCGAGCTGCGCCACCCGAAGGGCGTGGTGACCGTCGTCTCGCCGTGGAACTATCCGCTCAGCATGGCCGCCGGCGACGCCGTAGCGGCCCTGATGGCGGGCAACGCCGTCGTGCAGAAGCCCGACACACAGACCGCGCTGACCGCGCTGTGGTCCATGGACCTGATGTACGAGGCGGGCCTGCCGGCCGATGTGTGGCAGATGGTCGTCGGCCGCGGCAGCTCTCTCGGTGGCGCCCTCATGGACAACGCCGACTACATGATGTTCACGGGCTCCACCGCCACCGGACGCCGGATCGCGAGCGACGCCGGGCGGCGCCTGATCGGCGCCTCGCTCGAACTCGGCGGCAAGAACGCCATGATCGTCCTCGACGACGCCGACATCGACAAGGCCGCCGAGGGCGCCGTCAACGCCTGCTTCCCCTCCGCGGGCCAGCTCTGTGTCTCCATCGAGCGGCTGTACGTCGCCGAGTCCGTCCGCGACAGGTTCGTCGCCGCGTTCGTCGCCCGCGCCAGGGCGCTCAGGATCGGCGCCGCCTACGACTTCGGCGTCGACGTCGGCAGCCTCACCACGCCCTCCCAGCTGAAGACGGTCACCGAACACGTCGACGACGCCGTCGCCAAGGGCGCCACCGTCCTCGCCGGCGGCCGGGCACGGCCGGACCTCGGGCCGCTGTTCTACGAGCCGACCGTCCTCACCGACGTCACCCCCGACATGACGCTGTACGACCACGAGACCTTCGGGCCCGTCGTCTCGGTCTCCTCCTTCCGTGACGTCGACGAGGCGATCGCCCTGGCCAACGCCACGCCGTACGGCCTCAACGGCAGCGTCTGGACCCGCGACGGGGCGCGGGGCCGGGCCGTGGCGGCCCGGGTGCGGGCGGGCACCGTGAACGTCAACGAGGCCTTCGCCGCCGCGTGGGGAAGCGTCGACGCGCCGATGGGCGGCATGGGTGACTCGGGCCTCGGCCGCCGCCACGGCGCCGAAGGCATCCTCAAGTACACGGAGCCGCAGACCGTCGCCCACCAGCGCCTCCAGGGCTTCTACCCGCCGGCCCGCATCTCCCCCGACGCCTGGGCCGGCCTCCTGAGCGGCGCACTGAAGGTGATGAAGGCAGTGGGCATGCGCTGACCGCCTTACGGCCGTGGCGGGTACCCGGTCGCACCGACGAAGAGAGGGCGACCCGTCCGTACGACGGGCTCGCCCTCTTCGTGTGTGCCGACCGCGGCGCCACGGAGGCGGGTTCACCGGCCCGCGGTGCCGTGTTCCCCAGAGAGCCAGGCACGGCAGGAGCGCAGGGCCTTTCGCTGCTTGCGCGGCTCGGAGCGAAGGAGCAGGGGGGCGAACAGGTCGCCGGGCATGCCGGTTCCCTCTTCCCTTTCCATCACTTATGATGTATACACCGCCCACATTAGAGGTGCGATGTGCGGCGTACACATTGAGGAGTGTGGCCTGTGTCACAAGTGCGTACGTACCACCACGGCGATCTGCGCGCCGCCTGTCTGCGGGCCGCGCGGGAGCTGCTGGAGGAGGACGGCAGCGCCGCGCTGTCCATGCGTGCCGTCGCCCGCCGGGCCGGCGTGTCGGCGACGGCCCCGTACCGGCACTACGAGGACCGCGACGCACTCGTCTCCGCGGTGGCGGCCGAGGGCTACCGCGAGCTCGCCGGGCAACTGGCGGCGGCCCACCCCGCACCGTCGACCCCCGACGACCTGGCCGCGGTCGCCGCGGCCTACGTGCGGTTCGCGCTCGACCACCCCGCGATGTTCCGGGCCATGTTCGCCGAGCCCTGCGACCCAGCCAGCGAGGAGCGGGTCGCCGCGACGGCCGTGATCACCGAGTACGTGCAGGGCGTCGTCCGCGCCGCCTTCCCGGGCGCGGGGGACGTGAGCGCGCTGGCCACCACGGTCTGGGCCCTCGTCCACGGCCTGGCGTTCCTGCACCTCGACGGCAAGCTGGACAGCTCCACCCCCGAGGTCGTCGACGGCCGGGTACGCGCCTCCGTGCACGCTCTGTTCAGCGTGTCGCCCGCACTGTCCCGGTAGGCGGTACGGGACATGCGGGCGGCCGTCCGGTTCAGCGGTAGGTGAGCATGTGCCGCCGGTCGCCGGCGAAGTGGGCGTGCTCGTTGAACGTCAGAAGCGTGGTCCCCGACGCCCCCGCGACGAACGTGGTGACGGAGGCGTTGACGGCCACCCGGTTGAGCGCGACGACCCCTTCGCAGGGCGGCGACAGCCTCGTGCCGCACAGTGCCTGGCGTCGGCGGCTGGGCGAGGCGCTGTCCGGCTCAATCACGCAGTCAGGTCTGAACCCGTTGAGTTCGAGGGCAGGGCCCGCACACGGCCGGGCGAGAGGTGCAGTCCATACGGCAGGCGGGAATCGGAACCGAGGGTCGCGACCGGCGTTCCGCGGGGCCCCGGCGTCCGCCGCACCGGATCTGCGGCGACCGCGCAGACAGCGGAAGCCGGCGCACGCCATAGGGTGAACCTCATGTCCACGAGGTTGAGTTCCACGAAAACCCATGCCGCGTTGCGCACATCGGCCCGGGTCTGTGCCGAGTTGCTGTTGATACTCGTGATGCTCGCGGTGGCTCTCTGGCTGCTCGACCGGATGTGGTCGGTGGTGTGGCCGCTCGTCCTCGGTCTGCTGCTCACCACGCTGACCTGGCCTCCGACGCGTTTTCTGCGTTCTCGGGGGTGGAGACCGGCCCTGGCCGCGTCGCTGGTGACGGTCGTGTCCCTGCTCGTCGCCGCCGGGGTCGTGGCGCTGATCGCCATTCCGGTGGCTTCGCAGTCCGGCGAGCTGACCGACGGCGTGGTCGAGGGTGTCCAGAAGCTGCGGGAGTGGGCCGCCGGGCCGCCGCTGAACATCGAGGACGCCCAGATCGACCAGGCCTTCGACACCGCGGTCGACCGTGCCCAGGACGGGCTCGGCAGCGCGGTCAGCGCGGTCGCGACGGGAGTGAGCACCGTCGTCAACGGCGTGGTCACCGCCCTGCTGGCACTCTTCCTGATGTTCTTCTTCCTCAAGGACGGGCCGCGGTTCCTGCCCTGGCTCGCCCGCCAGCTGCCCGGCCGGCTCGCCACCGACATCCCCACGGTGACCGCTCGTGTCTGGGACACCCTGGGCTCGTTCGTGCGGTCCCAGGCCGCGGTCGGGCTGATCGACGCCGTGCTCATCGGCCTCGGTCTGTGGGTCCTGGATGTGCCCCTGGTGCTGCCGCTGGCGGTGCTGACGTTCGTCACCGCGTTCGTGCCGATCGTGGGCGCGATGTTCGCCGGCTTCGTCGCGGTGCTCATCGCACTGGTCTCCAACGGCCTCACCGACGCGCTGCTCGTGCTGGCCATCATCGTGGTGGTGCAGCAGCTCGAGGGGAACGTGTTCCAGCCCATGATCCAGAGCCGCGGGCTCGGCCTGCACGCCGCGGTGATCCTGTTGGCGGTGACCCTGGGCGGCAACCTGGCCGGCATCGTGGGCAGCCTGCTCGCCGTCCCCGTCGCGGCCCTGATCGCGGTGGTGTGGAACTACGTGCGCGAGCAGCTCACCGAGGCGCCGGCGGAACCGGGCGACGGCGATCCGGCCCTCGGCGCGTCCGCTCCGTCCTAGGCTCTGTCGGCTTCGGGTTCGAGGCGGCGCCGACGGTCTCCACGGCCGGCGCCCAGCCGGGCGCCGGGTTCGGCGGCTGGGGCGTGTCAGCGGTCCTGCTGCTCCGGATGCGTCAGGTTGGTGCCGCTCGACGGGTCGAACACGTGCGCCTTGCCCATGTCGATCCGCAGCTCCAGGCTCTGTCCCTCGCGGGCGCGCGTGGCGGGATCGAGGCGGGCCACCACCTGCTGGGCGGCGCCCGCACCGGTGTCGCTGCGGCCCGAGTCGGTGGCGAGTTCGTCGAGCTCGGCGGTACGTGCCGGGCCGCCCTCCTCGGTGAAGTACACGTACACGTCCGAACCCAGGGACTCCAGCACCTCGACGGTGACGGTGACGACCGGTCCCTGCCTGTCGTGTGTCAGGGCCGCGTCCTCGAACGCCTCGGGCCGGAGTCCGAGGATGACCTCACGGGGTGCGTTCTGCCGTTCGAGCGCTTGGCGGGTGGCGCCGTCGAGCGGCAGGTCGCCGAGGGCCGAGCGCAGCACGTCCCCCTCCACGGTGGCGTTGAGGAAGTTCATCGCCGGGGAGCCGATGAAGCCCGCGACGAACAGGTTGCGCGGCTGGTCGTACAGCTGGGCGGGCGTGCCGATCTGCTGGACCACGCCGAGCCGCATGACCACGACCCGGTCGCCGAGCGTCATGGCCTCGGTCTGGTCGTGCGTGACGTACACCGTCGTGGTGCCCAGGCGGCGTTGCAACCGGGAGATCTGGGTGCGCATCTGGACGCGCAGCTTGGCGTCGAGGTTGGACAGCGGCTCGTCCATCAGGAAGACCTTGGGATCGCGGACGATGGCCCGCCCCATGGCCACGCGCTGGCGTTGCCCGCCGGACAGGGCGGCCGGTCTGCGGTCCAGGAAGTCGGTCAGGTCCAGGACGCGGGCGGCTTCCTCGACCTTGGTGTTGATCGTCGCCTTGTCCACCTTGGCCAGCCGCAGCGGGAAGCCCATGTTCTCGCGGACGGTCAGGTGCGGGTAGAGGGCGTAGCTCTGGAACACCATGGCCACGTCACGGTCCTTGGGGGACAGTTCGTTCACGACCTGGTCGCCGATGCGCAGGGTGCCCGAGGTGATGTCCTCCAGACCCGCGATCATGTTGAGGGTGGTGGACTTTCCGCATCCGGACGGGCCGACGAGGATGACGAACTCGCCGTCGGCGATGGAGAGGTCCACGCCCTCGACAGCGAGCGACCCGTCGGGAAAACGCTTGGTGACGCCCTCGAGGACGATCTCGGCCATGGGTGGTGCCTCCTTGCCTTCATGGCTTCCAGGTGCGGGCTGCGGGGGACGGTGTGCCGGGCGGGGGAGACCGGTGCGCCGGCCGGGTGCCGGTCACCCCTTGACCGCTCCGGAGGTCAGTCCGGCGACGATCCGCCGCTGGAAGAACAGAACGAAAACGATGATCGGGATGGTGATCACCATCGCCGCGGCGGCGATCGATCCCGTGGGCTGCTCGAACTGCGAACTGCCGGTGAAGAACGCGATGGCGGCCGGCACAGTGCGCGCCGCCTCCGTGGAGGTCAGCGAGATCGCGAACAGGAAGTCGTTCCAGCAGAAGATGAACACGAGGATGGCCGTGGTGAACACGCCGGGCGCCGCGAGCGGCACGATGACCAGTCGGAACGCCTGCGCGGGAGTGGCCCCGTCGACCTTCGCGGCCTTCTCCAGGTCCCAGGGGATCTCCCGGAAGAACGCCGACAGGGTGTAGATGGCCAGCGGCAGCGAGAACGTCATGTACGGGATGATCAGACCGATCCAGGTGTCGAAGATGCCCAGGATCCGCTCGATGTTGAACAGCGGGGACACCAGTGAGATCGGCGGGAACATCGCGATCAGCAGGGACATGCCGATGAGGATCCGTTTGCCGGGGAACCTCAGTCTGGCCACCGCGTACGCCGCCATGGTCCCCAGCACGACGGCGATGACCGTGGCGATCAGGGCGATGCCGATCGAGTTGATCAGCGCGCGGGTGAACTCGCTGGTGCGGAAGATGCCCCGGTAGTTCTCCCAGGTCCAGTCCGTCGGGATGTAGTTGCCGTCGGTGAGGGTGCTGGGGTCCTTGAACGACAGCGCGGCGATCCACCACACCGGGAACAGGGCGTACAGCACCACCACGATGTTCACCACGGTCCATCGGGCGGCGTGGGTCTTGCCGACTGTGGCCATCAGCGTTTCACCTCCGCGCCGGGAGCGGCCGCGCCGAACAGTCTGACGAAGGTGAAAGCGATGATCGCGACGCAGATGAAGATCAGCACCGAGACGGTCGAGCCGATACCCAGGTTCAGCGCGGTGAACAGGTTGTCGTAGCCGAGGATCGACACGGAGCCGGTGTCGTGTGCCCCCGCGGTGAGGATGTAGATGTTGTCGAAGATCCGGAACGCGTCGAGCGTGCGGAACAGGAGGGCCACCAGGATGGCCGGCTTCATCAGGGGCAGCATGACCTTGGTGAACCGCTGCCAGGGGGTGGCCCCGTCGACCATGGCGGCCCGCAGGGTCTCCTCGGGGACCAGTGCGAGACCGGCGAGCAGCAGCAGCGCCATGAAGGGCGTCGTCTTCCACACCTCGGCGAGGATGATCAGCCACAGCGCCGGCCAGTGCTCGGTCAGCGGGGCGCTGCCTTCGGGCAACAGGGCTGCCAGGTAGCCGAGTTGAGGCGTCCAGGCGTACTGCCAGGAGAACGCGGCGACCACGGTGACGATGCCGTAGGGAATCAGCACGGAGGTGCGGACGAGACCGCGCGCGAAGATCGTCCGGTGCATCACCAGGGCGAGTGCCATACCGAGGACGAGTTCGACGGCCACGGAGACCGCGGTGATGAACACGGTCACCCAGAACGCGTCCCACCAGTACGGGGATGACAGCACGGCCCCGTAGTTGCTCAGCCCGATGAACTTCGCCTGTCCCGGAAACCGCAGGTCGTAGCGCTGGAGCGACAGATAGACGGCGTAGCAGATGGGGTAGGCGGTCACGGCGACCATGACGATGACGGCGGGCGCGCACAGCATCCAGCCGAGCCGTCGTTCCTGGCGGGCTCCGGCCGACAGGGCCGCCGCCCGTTCACGGTCGGCCTGTTCCTCTGCGGGCGGCCGGCTCGCGCCGGACCGAGTCTGCTCACTCATCCGGCACCACCCCGGTGAGGGCGCCGCGGCCGGGGAAGCCGGCCGGCGAAGGGACGGGGCGGGGGCGGTTCACGGGATCACACCCTTGGATTGCAGGGCATCGCTGATCTGGTTGCTCATGGTGTCGACGGCGCTCTCGGGATCGATCCCGGACGGCGGCGAGAGGGTGTGGGAGACCACGATGGACACGTTCTGGTACGCCGGTGTCTGCGGGCGCACACTCGCGGACTCCAGAGCGTCGAGCACCTCACCGGCGAACGGGTACTCCTTCACGAGCGCGTCGTCGTCGTACAGCGCCCTCAGTGTCGGCGGGAGTCCGCCCTCCAGGGCGGCCGTGAGCTGGTTCTCCCGGTTGCGCAGACACAGGGCCGCCTCGAAGGCGAGGTCGGGGTCGCGCGAATAGGCGCTCACCGCGAGGTCGATACCGCCGATCGTCGGCCGCGAAGGCCGGTCGGCGTCGACCCGGGGGTAGGGGGCCCAGCGGAAGCTCTTGAAGAGCTCCGGGTTGTTCGCCTTCATCGACGGATAGACGAACGGGTAGTTGAGCTCGAAGGCCGCCGAACCCGACTCCATGGCCAGGCGGTTCTGGTCCTCCATCTGGTTCGACAGGGACGGGTCACCGGCCGGGGAGCGGGCGAGGTCGCGCATGACGGAGGCGGCGCGCACGGCGGGCGGGCCGAGGGAGGGCTCGGTCGCGCTGGCGTTCAGGATGCTGCCGCCCGCACTGCTGACGAGGGTGTTGAACCAGACCGTCAGCCCTTCGTACTGGGCGCCCTGGACCTCCACGTAGTGGGGTTTGCCCTCCTTGGCGAGGCGGGCTGCCATGTCCAGTATCTCGGCCCAGGTCTTGGGCGGCTCAGGCACCAAGTCCTCTCGGTACCAGAGGAGTTGGGTGTTGGTGTTGTACGGGACGGCGTACAGCCTGTTCTTCCAGGTCGAGGTCTGCAGCGGAACGCGCAGGGTGCCCTCGGTGGCCCGCTGCTTCATCCGGCCCGTCCACTCACGGATCCAGCGGGCCTCGGCGAACTCCGGTGCCCAGGTGACGTCCAGGCCCAGGATGTCCAGCGAGTCGTCCTTGGCGGCCAGCCGACGGACGAGTTGCTGCCGCTGGCCGTCGGCGGCGCGTGGGAGCTTGTGGTAGACGATCTTGTAGCGGCCCCCGGACGCCTTGCTGCACCGGTCCGCCGCCTTCTGCAGCGCGCCCGAGTCGTCGGGGAAGTTGTACCAGTCGATGCTGCGCGGGCCGGACCCCTCGTCGCCACCGCACGAGGAGAGAAAGGACGCCAGCAACGGCAGTACGGCAAGTGCTCGCAGCCGCCGCATCCGCACGTCACGCACCTTCTTCCCGCTCACCCGCCGGCTTCCGCCCCTGCTCGCGCCCCGGGTTTCCGGGACGACGTACGGGACTCCGCCTGGCGGTGTTCCAGTTCGCGCCCACTCTAAGCACCGCAGAACGGAAGGAAAGGTCACATGGCCGGTGTTTCACACGTACCGCCCAATACGTAACACCGGAAACGCGGTGGCCCGGTCACCCCGGAGGCCCCCGGCGCCGCCCCGTCCCAGGTGACATCCACGTTCGGGGGACGGTGTCGTCGGGAAGGCCGCGCCGTATGCGGTGCGTCCCCCGGGGCATCCGGAGCCCGCGCCTCGGACCGGAGGCATGACCGCGGGACTCCGCGCGTCGGCCCCGGCTGAACGGCGGTCGCGACGTTCGGTCCGGGTTCACACGCCGCCCATCAGGGCCGGGCCCCGCACCGTCGGTCGCACCGGGCAGAGTGCTCACGCCCGGGACGACGGAGTGATCTCCGCGATCAGCCCCTGGACCAGCGTCTTGATCTCGTCGCGGATCGGGCGGACGGCCTCGACGCCCCGGCCCGCCGGGTCCTCCAGCTGCCAGTCGAGGTAGCGCTTGCCAGGGAAGACGGGGCAGGTGTCGCCGCAGCCCATGGTGATGCACACGTCGGACTCCCTGACCGCGTCCACGGTGAGCATCTTCGGGATCTCGGCGGAGATGTCGATGCCGACCTCGGCCATGGCCTCGACCGCCGCGGGGTTGACCTGCGCGCCCGGGTTGGAGCCTGCGGAGCGCACCTCGATCCGGTCCCCGGCCAGATGCGTCAGCCACGCCGCGGCCATCTGGGAGCGGCCGGCGTTGTGGACACAGACGAACAGCACGGAAGGCTTGTCGGACATCTGAGGTCTCTCTCGTATCTCGCGCCGGGGCATGGGCGGAGCGGGGCCTACGGCCGAGGCCACCGGTCCGAAGAGTGCCGACGGAGCGGCGGACAGGCACGCGTCAGCACTCAGTGGTATCAGTCACCGCCGATGTGACAGTATCAGCGCATGCTGACGTCAGTCGACACTGATCTGATCCGGGTACTGGCCGACCCGCTGAGGCTTCAGATCGTCACTCTGCTCGCCCAGGAGACACTGTGCACCACCCATCTCGTGGAGGAGACCGGTGCCCGGCAGACCAACCTGTCCAACCATCTGAAGGTGCTGCGCGAGGCCGGTGTCGTGGAGACGGAACCCTGCGGCCGGTTCACCTACTACAGGCTCCGCGCGGACGTCATCGCCTCGCTCGCCGGGCAGTTCGCCGAGCTGGCCGAGTCCGCCCGCACCGCCGCCGGCAACAAGCGGTCCTGCCCCTGACCCCTCGCCTCGCACGGCGAAACCACCAAGGAGTCCTCGCTTGACCGCCACGCACGAGCCCGCCGTCGCCCTCGGCCCGCAGCCCGCGCCGCATGCGACTCCGCGGCGCCGGCCGCTCATCGCCCGCGCCGCGGCCGAACTCCTCGGCACAGCGGCCCTCGTCGCCGTGGTCGTCGGCTCCGGCATCCAGGCCACAGAGCTCACCGGCGATGTCGGCCTGCAACTGCTCGCCAACTCCCTGGCCACCGTGTTCGGCCTCGGCGTGCTGATCCTCCTGCTCGGCCCGGTCTCCGGCGCCCACTTCAACCCCGTCGTCACCCTCGCCGAATGGTTCACCGCCCGACGCGGCGGGACGGGCGTGACGCTGCGAGAAGCAGCCGTCTACGTCACCGCGCAGACCGTCGGCGCGATCGGGGGCACGGTCCTGGCCGACGCCATGTTCGCCAAGCCTCTCGTCGAGTGGTCCACCCACGACCGTTCCGCCGGACACCTGCTCCTCGGCGAGGTCGTCGCCACCGCGGGCCTGGTCCTGCTCGTCTTCGGTCTCGCCCGCACCGACCAGCTCCGTCACGCACCCGTCGCGGTCGCCTCCTACATCGGCGCCGCCTACTGGTTCACCTCCTCGACCTCCTTCGCCAACCCCGCCGTGACGATCGGCCGCGCCTTCACCGACACCTTCGCGGGTATCGCCCCGGGCTCGGTCGCCGGCTTCATCGGCATGCAGATCATCGGCGGCATGGTCGGCCTGGGCCTGGTGGCACTCCTCTTCCACCCGGGCCGGACCGCCGACGCGGACCCTGCCGTATAGCGCGCGTCCCCGGCGTCCTTGCGCCCAGGAAGCGCTTGGGGTCACCCCACGACCACCGCGAACTCGCCCACCCCGAACACGGCGTCTACCTCGTCGGCATGAAGTCCTACGGCCGCGCCCCCACCTTCCTCGCCATGACCGGCTACGAGCAGGTCCGCTCCGTCACCGCCGCCCTCGCAGGCGGCCTCCAAGCCGCCGACAACGTCGAACTCACCCTCCCCGAAACCGGAGTCTGCGGCGGCACGGGCCTCTTCGACGCCCCCGAGACCGACCAGAACGGCGGCGGAGGCTGCTGCGTGCCGACGCCGCAGCTGATCCAGCTCAGCACGCCGACGGCCGTCCCGGCCGTGACCACGACCTCCCCTGACCAGGCCGCTCCGGGCGGCTGCTGCGGATCGTGAGCGTACTCAGGGGGCGCGGGGAACTGCGCGACCAGCCGCGGACGGCCCGCACCCGAACAGTCACCCATCGCTACGGCGGCGGTGACGTCGGGTCGTCAGGTCCAGGGGGTCGGCCATACGGGCGTAGCCGCGGTCGCTGGGGAGGAGATGGCCGCCGCAGTCGTATCCGGCGCAGTGTCGTTCGCATGGCACTGGAGGATTCGAGGTGTGAGTGCCCCTCGCTCGCCCCACGCCTCCGCGAGTTCGGCGAGTCGGTTCAGGAGAGCTACGTCATCGGTCATCTGCCCGACGCTACTGGCAGGGCGTTGATGACCGGGCCGGCATCAGGTGGCCGATGCGTCACACGCGAGCGATGTGCTCGTCCAGGACGGCCCGCAGCCGGTCGATGTCGAGGGCCTCGTGCGCGCCCCGCTTCGGCAGGACATCGAGGCACATGATGTTGGGGTCACGGCTGAGCAGGACGAAATGGCCCGTCGTTTCTCGGTAGCCCCGGAAGAACGGCCACTCCTGGACCAGCGTGCTGTGGTCGGTACGGCAGGTGATCCCTGCCGAGGAGATCGTGGCGCGGTACTCGCCCTGCCATCCGACCGTCCGCTGGACATGGGCGGCTTGGAGGCGGGGGTATCCCCACACGATCAGGACGACGAACAGGAACAGAACCGTCGACACGACGTCGACGCTTCCGCGGCCGACGGTGGAGAGCAGCCACTGCCCCACCCATAGAGTGAGGAACGCGACTCGCAGGATCAGTCCGGTCCGCTTGATCCGCTCGCGGGCCTTCAGACCGACCAGTGTGTCGCCAGGCTGCGGGCGGTAGACCAGACGGACCGCGGCCCGCTCGTCCAGGACATCGCCCGGGGTTTCCGCACTTCCGTGGGCTCCTTCAGCGCTGCGGCCTGCGGTCATGCTTCCTCCCCGGGTACGAGAACCAGCGGATCGTATCGCAACGCAGTGGCAGGGCTGCCGCCGCTTTCGGGGGTCTGGAGGAACGGCCTGTGCCTCGGCGGACAGCGGACGCGCACGGTGGCGATCACATCGTGTTCGCGGCGAACAAGCGCTGCATGGCGGTGCCCGCGTCGGCCAGCGTCAGCGGGACGCCGAGACCGGCACACATGCGGTGGGCGCGCAGAACTGTACTGAGTGTGGCGGGAGTCGGTTCCCCGGCGGGTACCTGGACGACGACCTGGCGCGGCCGGTGGGCGTGCACGAGGGCCTCGATCTCCAGGGCGGCCGCCGCACGGGTGGCGATGTCGAGGCTGTGGCGCAGGGTCACGTGCAGGGTGTCGCCATCGAGACTGTGGCTGGTCAACATACGGGCTCCGCTCGGCCTTGTCCTCACGCCGGGTTCCGGCCCGGGCGGGGGCGGCCCGGGCTGTCCGACCCCTCAGGATGGCAGTGGCGACGTGGTATTGCCGTGTATGACAGGGCCCTTGGCCGACGTTCGGTGATTGCGGATCCGGTGTCCCGAGTCGTCTCTCGGCCGTCACCGTGCCTGTCCTGTCCCTGCTTGTCCCGGGCGGTGAGTGCGGTGATCCGAGTCCGGCGGGTACAAGTGCGTTGCGTGACAGGGGACTTGCCCGGAGACCCCGCCCGTCGGGCCCGGCGCCGCCTGGGGAAGAATAGCCGGATGGCATCCACTTCTCCCGCATCGCGGCTGATCGGTACTGCCGCCGGGGCGCGGCTCCGCCCGTTGGGCCTGCGCCGGCAAGGCCGGTCCCGGACGTGGCTGGACGATCAGGGCTGGTGGCTCGGCGTGGTCGAGTTCTCGGCCCCGAAATCGGGACAGGGAAGCGGTCTCCAGGCCGGCGTGACGTGGCTGTGGCACGACATGGGACACTTCTCCTTCGATGTCCAGTCGCTGCCGGTAGCCAGTCAGGGCTTCCGCAACGAGGCGCAGTTCGCGTCGGTGGCGGACGATCTCGCGGAACGAGCGGCTGTCAAGGCGCAGATGTTCCGGCGCCGGTTCCCGGACCTGGCGGCGACGGCCCGGGACCTCATATCCCAGCGGGTCGACCGAGGTTGGTCCTGGGAGGCATGGGACGCGGGGGTCGCCGCGGCACTCGTCGGTGACGTCTCCGTCGCCCGGGATCGCCTCAGCACGGTCCTCGACGAGGAACCGGTCGTGCAGTGGATGAGCGACGCGCAGCGGACCACGCGGGAGTTGCTGGACCTGGTCGACGACCGGGACGCCGTCCGAGCCTGGGCGGTCGACCGGATCACCTCGTGCAGGGCGCGGCTGGGTCTCGCCCCGGCTGTCGGGCTCGACGCGGCCCTCGACGTCAGGACATCCGTGGACCCGGCGGTCTGACGCCGGCTGTCCCAGCTCTGCGGGCGGCCGGCGATCTGAAGGGGGCCGCCCGAGGCCGGCGGGCGGCGGACGCGGGCCGAGGAGTGTGCTCACGGGCCGGGTGAACACACCGCTCGACGAGGCCGAACGGCCCCCGTGAACTCACCGAGTGGCGCCGGCTCCCCCGTCGACAGGGATCACGGCACCGGTGATGTAGCTGCCGGCGGGGCTCATCAGGAAGCCGCCGAATCATCGGCGAACCGTGCCCGCACAACCGGGTTGTCGAGGAGACGCTCCGGGTGACCGGGGCCGGTACGCACGGCCACGTCCTCGTGACGAAGCGGCTCACCGCAGGAGGAACACACGACCCGTGCCTGGGTGTCATGGCCGCACGTGGTGTGCCGCACCTTCACCGGAACGCCCTCGTCGTGGGCCAGCCATCGGTCGCCCCACGCGTTGATCGCGCTCAGCACACCGATGAAGTCGCGGCCCTTGTCCGGCAGCAGGTACTCATGGCGGACGGGTTCGGTCTGGTGGACGGACCGCTCGAGCATGCCCAGCGCTTCCAGACGTCGAAGGCGGTCGGTGAGCGTGTTCCGGGCGATGCCGAGTGAGTCGATGAAGCCGTCGAAGCGGGACTCACCGTAGAAGACCTCGCGCAGCACGAGCAGTGTCCAGCCGTCACCGAGGATGTCCACGGTGCGGGCGATGGAGCAGGGCCAGCCGTCGAACGAGGTCCGTCTCATGCCGTCGACCGTATCGGTCTCATCTTGCGACGCACTCCGCTGACCAGCACCGCAGGCCGGATGACCAGCATCGCGGGCCAGGGTGACACCCCCCTTGGCGCCGGAAGCATCATCCGAACTTCTACCGGTCAACTCGCATCGAGTCAATGGTGAATTAAGGCGACTTCAGGGCCCGGAATCCCTCGGAAGTCGGTGGTGTGACAGCCGCCGCACCGACGGCGCACTGAACTGCGTCGAAGGCGACACGATCGCGGATTACCAAGGGCCTCACATCACGCGTAATCGATTCCGCTCTCAGAAGAATTCCGGGACCGATCCCCGGCTGAACCGAGCCAGAACCAGCCATCGAGCAACGCCTCGGGCAGGGCCGGACGTCGACGACGCAGCCGCAGGCGGGCGCCCGGCGCCCTCTCGCGTCAGCCACCTCCATCCTGGCCAGAGCCTGGTCGGCGAGGTCCGCCACTCTCGCGGAGCGGTTGACTCCTCCTCCACGGCACCCCGGTCGAACTGCGATCCCGCACGGCCGACCCCTTCCGTTCCCGCCATGGGGCCGGGGCGCAAGGTGGCGTCAACGAGGGTCTGCGATGGCTGACTTGATGCCATAGTGTCCCGGCATCCCAGCACGGCACCTCGTGATCCTCCTGGCGATGCCTCACAGCCCGGCGCCCTCAGCCATCGCGGGAGTGCACATGCCCCAGCACCATGAGACACACCCTTGGACGCACGCGATGTCCACCACCTCCGACGCCGAGTTGGTGGCCGGACTCTCGTCACGCGGCTCGGCCGCCTTCGAGGCCTTGCAGGTGCTCCGCGCCCGTCATCTGCCGACTCTCCTCGAGTACGCCCGGCTGTGCGTCCCGGAGGAGCGCTTCGCGGCTCAGCTCTGTCACCAGACGCTGTCGACCGGCGTCCGGGTCGCCGCGGCGGGCCGCGTCCGGCCGAGAGCGGTGCGGCACAGCCTCCTGCTCCTGATGCGACGGCATGCGGCGGAGTGGGCCGACGACGACCGCCGACAGCGCCTGGCACCGGAGTTCGTTCACTGGCTCCTCGAAGTCGGTGAACACGAGGTACGGCACGAATCCGTACCCAACCAGCTCACGCACGCCTTCTGGCGGCTGCCCCAGCACGAGCAGGAGATCCTCTGGTACACCGAGATCGAACCGGGCGGAAGGGAACTCGCGGCGATCTGCGCCGGTGTCGACGCCGCCGAGTTGGCGTACCACCGCGATCACGCGCTCACCACTCTGCTGCGCGACTATCTGGACACCTACGGCACCAGTTGCGACGGGCCGGAGTGCAGGGGGTACCTGCGCATCCTGGACGCGCGGGCGCGCAGCTCGCCACCCGCGGCCCTGAGCACGGAATTCGACACCCATCTGGCCGCCTGTGTGCGCTGCGAGCACGCCCTGTTCGAACTGCGCACGCTGTACACGGCTCCCCGGGTCGCTCTGGTACCGGCCCTGGTCGGCTACTCCTGTCTGGCGTATGCCGAGCGAGCCACACCGGTGCCCCGGCCGGCAGTCGTACGGGAAGCCGCTCACCGTCACTCAGCGCCGTCCCGGCCGGCCACGACGCTGCACATGGCTCTCGCCGTCCTCGTCGCGGCGGTCGTGGTGGGCGTGGTTCTCGGTGTGCGCGCATCCGTGTGAGCCGGGCGGCGCGGGCACCGGCCGGGCCGCCCGCGCAGGCCCTTGTGCTCCTCCGGGGCTGAGCACGCCGTCGGCCAGAACCGCTGCTCAGGACGGTGAACCGTGCTTCGGGCGAGGCTGGGAAGCGGCTTCGCAGCGGACTCGTGTGCGTCGTCGACCTCCCTCGTGATCGGGCTCGGCTGGAACCGTAGCGTAATCGATTCCGCAAAGGGAGACGGGATTTCGCACCTTGCCGCTGCGTGCGGTGTAACCGCAGCTCAGAGGGCATGATCTCACGCCGAGTGATGTTACGCGGCGATCACGAAGAGGTTCTGACTTCGGCGAGTGTCGCGGAAGCTGTTGACTTCTGTGTGATTTTGCAGTCAGGTTTGCGCACCGCTTCGTCGGAGCGGGCCCCATTTCGCAAGGAGGAACCTCATGGCGATGCGTGATCTCACTTCGCTGGCCAGACGCTGCGTCTACGGCGGAGTGGCCCTGGCCCTCACCGCGGTGACCGCGTGCGGTGCGGGTGGCGGCGACGCAGGAGACAGCGGCGCGGCCGGTGCGTCCTGCGAGCCCGCCTCGGGCAAGGTCACGCTGGACTACTGGTCCTGGGTGCCGGGCATGCAGAACGCCGTCGACGTGTGGAACAAGAAGAACCCGGACATCCAGGTCAAGCTCAAGACGACGCCCTCGGGCAACGCGGGCACCTACCAGAACCTCTCCAACGCCCTCAAGGCCGGCAAGGCCCCGGACCTCGGCCAGATCGAGTACGACTCCCTGGCCAGCTTCCGGCTCAAGGAGGGGCTGCGGGACATATCGGCCTGCCCCGGGGTGGGTGCCGCGGGCGACGAGTTCGTCGACTGGACCTGGTCGCAGGTGCAGTTCGGGGCCGGCGGCAAGGACGGCGTCTGGGCGGTTCCCCAGGACACCGGCCCCATGGCGCTGTTCTACCGCAAGGACGTGTACGACAAGCTCGGCCTGAAGGCCCCCGCCACGTGGGAGGAGTACGCCGCGCAGGCCCGCACGCTGAAGAAGGCCGGCAAGTACATCACCCACTTCTCCCAGACGGACCCCAACTGGTTCACCGGACTGCTGTGGCAGAACAAGGCCACCATGTTCGAGCGCGAGGGCGACGCGTGGAAGGTCACCGTCGACCGCCCCGAGAGCCGCGAAGTCGCCGACTACTGGCAGAAGATGATCGACGACAAGCTCGTCGCCACCGACCTCCAGGGCTTCTCCCCCGCGCTGTACAAGGCCTGGAACTCGGGCGAGGTCGTCACCTGGATCAGCGCCGCGTGGGGCTACGGCACCATCCGTGACAACGCCAAGTCGACCAGCGGCAAGTGGGCGGTCGCCCCGATGCCGCAGTGGAAGGCCGGGGACAGCCAGGCGGGCAACTGGGGCGGGTCCACGACCGCGGTGCTGGGCGACACCGAACACCCGGCGGAGGCGTCGAAGTTCGCGCTCTGGCTCAACACGGACCCCACGGCGCTGGAGATCCTCAACCGCGAAGGCGGCCTCTACCCGGCCGCGGAGGCGGGCCTCCAACTGCCCGCGCTGAAGCAGCCCGTCGACTTCTACGGCAAGCAGAAGATCTTCGATGTCTTCGCCGAGGCCTCCGCGAACGTGGACACCGACTTCACCTGGGGTCCGACCATGACGGACACCTACCGCTACCTCAGTGACGGCACGGCGGGCGTCATCGCCGGCAAGAGCACCCTCGGTGACGTCCTGAAGGACACCGGCAGCCAGAGCGCCGACTCCCTGCGCAAGCAGGCACTCGATGTGACCGGCGGCTGACCGGTCCCCTCCCGCCACTCCCTGCCGCGACGCGGCAGGGAGTGCGAACGCAAAGGCTTCCCGTGACTCCCACCACCGTGCCGGCCACGGCGCCCAGACGCCGACGCCGTACGCTCGCCCCCTACGCCTTCCTCACGCCGTTCCTGATTCCCTTCTTCCTGTTCACCCTCGTGCCGGTCGGCTACGCGTTCTGGCAGAGCCTGCACAGGACCGAGCGGACCGGCGGCACCTTCGGCCGCACCGAGTCGGTCTTCGCCGGACTGAGCCAGTACGCCCAGGTCGTCCAGGAGCCCTACTTCACCGAGAGCGTGCTGCGCGTCCTCGCCTTCGCCCTCGTCCAGATCCCCGTCATGCTGACCCTCGCCCTGGTGCTCGCCCTGCTGCTCGACTCGGCGGTCGCCCGCGCCAAGCGCTTCTTCCGCCTGGTCTACTTCGTCCCGTACGGCATCCCGGGCGTCGTCGCCGCACTGATGTGGGCCTTCCTCTACGATCCCCGCCTGTCGCCCGTCGTGGACATGCTCAGGTCCGTGGGCGCCGAGGTCGACCTGCTCGGTCCCGACGCGATCCTGTGGTCCATCGGCAACGTCGTGACCTGGACGTACACCGGCTACAACATGCTCATCCTCTACGCCGCGCTCCAGGCCGTGCCGACCGACATCTCCGAGGCGGCCAGGATGGACGGGGCCGGCGGCTGGACCATCGCCACCCGCATCAAGATCCCCGTCATCCGCCCCGCGCTGACCCTCACCGCGGTGTTCTCCATCATCGGCACCTTCCAGCTGTTCACCGAGCCGCAGGTCTTCCGCGCGATCTCCACGAGTGTGACCAGCACCTACACCCCCAACCTCGCCGCCTACTCGCTCGCCTCCGGCGACAGCTACAGCGAGGCGGCGGCGCTGTCGGTCATCCTCGCCGTGGTGACGTTCACGCTGTCGTTCGCATTCCTGCGGTTCACTTCCAGGAGGCAGGGATGAGTCTGCTCACCCGCACCGAAGGTGCCCACGCCACGATCAGCCGACCGCCCCGCCGGCGGAACTCACCCGTGCCGGCCGTGGCCGCGACGGCGTTCCTGATCGTCGTCGCCGTCTACATGCTGCTGCCGGTCTACTGGCTGCTCGTCTCCTCGACCAAGAGCCAGAGCGACCTGGTCGCCACACCAGGCTTCCTGCCGGCCGACTGGCACTTCGGCGACAATCTGTCCGCTCTGTTCAGCCAGCAGAACGGCGTCTTCACCCGGTGGCTGCTCAACAGCCTGCTCTACGCGGGTGCGGGAGCGGCCGTCGCCACCCTCCTGGCCGCCGCCGCCGGATACGCCCTGGCCAAGTACTCCTTTCGCGGGCGCGAGGCCGTGTTCTCCGTCGTCCTCGGCGGTGTCCTCGTCCCCGCCACCGCGCTGGCCCTGCCGCTGTTCCTCCTCTTCGCGGAGGCCGACGCCACCAACACCTTCTGGTCGGTGTTCCTGCCCAGCGTCGTCAGCCCGTTCGGCGTCTATCTCTCCCGCGTCTTCGCCGCCGCGTCCGTACCGGACGAGGTGATGGAGGCCGCCCGCATGGACGGGGCCGGTGAGTTCCTCATCTTCCGCAGCATCGCGCTGCGCCTGATGTCACCCGCCCTGGTGACCGTGTTCCTGTTCCAGTTCGTCGTCATCTGGAACAACTTCCTGCTGCCGCTGGTGATGCTGCAGGACGACCGTCTCTACCCGGTCACCCTCGGCCTGTTCACCTGGCAGTCGCAGACCAGCCGCCTTCCCGAACTACAGACCCTCACCATCGTGGGCGCGCTGATATCCGTCGTGCCCATCGTGCTGACCTTCCTCCTCCTGCAGCGCTACTGGCGCGCCGGACTCGCCGCTGGAGCCGTGAAATCGTGAACCCCTCCCTCGCCGACGTGACCCGACGACTGGACGGGATCGCCTACGGCGGCGACTACAACCCGGAGCAGTGGCCGCGGGAGGTCTGGCACGAGGACATGCGCCTCATGCGCGAAGCGGGCGTCAACCTCGTGACCGTCGGCGTGTTCTCCTGGTCCCGCATCCAGCCGCGGCCCGGCGCGTACGACTGGCGGCTGCTGGACGAGGTCCTCGGCCTGCTGCACGAGCACGGCATCGCCGTCGACCTCGCCACTCCCACCGCCGCCCCTCCCCCCTGGTTCACCCGGCGGCACCCCGACGCCAGACCCGTCACCGCCTCGGGCAGCCGCCTGGCCCACGGCAGTCGGCAGGTCTTCTGCCCCAGCAGTCCGGCCTACGCGCAGGCCGCCGACGACCTGGTCACCGCACTGGCGACCCGCTACGGCGACCACCCCGCGCTGGCCATGTGGCACGTCCACAACGAGTGGGGCAACCACAACGCCCTGTGCTACTGCGACACCAGCGCCGCCGCCTTCCGCACCTGGCTCCAGGAGCGGTACAGGACCCTGGAGGCGCTCAACGAGGCCTGGGGAACGGACTTCTGGAGCCAGCGCTACGGCGACTGGGAGGAGATCGACCCGCCGCGCGACACCACCGCGTTCCGCAACCCCGGCCAGGAGCTCGACTACCGCCGCTTCTCCTCCGACGCGCTGCTCGCCCGGCATGCCGAGGAGTCCGCCATCCTGCGCCGGCTCGCCCCTCAGGTGCCCCTCACCACCAATGTGATGGGCACGCTGGAGAAGAAGATCGACGGGTACGCCTTCGCGGCCACCTGCGATGTCGTCTCCGTGGACCACTACCTCCCGGCTGCCGACCCGGACGCGCACATCGACTTGGCGCTCAACGCCGACCTCGCCCGCGGCATGGCCGCGGGCCGCCCCTGGCTCCTCATGGAACACTCGACGTCCGCCGTCAACTGGCAGGGCGTCAACGTCGCCAAACGGCCGGGCGAGACACGGCGCAACAGCCTGACCCACCTCGCCCGCGGCGCGGACGGCCTGATGTTCTTCCAGTGGCGGCAGTCCCGCGCCGGAGCGGAGAAGTGGCACTCCGCGATGCTCCCGCACGCGGGCACCGACGGCCGCGTCTGGAAGGAGGTCAGGGCACTGGGAACCGAACTGGCCGCCCTGCGCGAGGTGACCGGTGCCCGGGTGCGCGGTGACGTGGCGATCCTGTTCGACTGGCACAGCTGGTGGGCTCTGGAACTGGCGGGCCGCCCGTCGGACACCCTCTCCTACCTGGACGCCGTCCGGGACTGGTACGAGGCACTGTGGCGTCTGAACATCACCTGCGACCTCGTCCCGCCCGGCGCCGACCTCTCCCGCTACCGGGCCGTCCTCGCGCCCAGCCTCTACCTGCTGTCCGACGGCGACGCCGAGAACCTCACCCGGTACGTCGACCAGGGCGGACATCTCGCGGTGGGCTGCTTCAGCGGAGTCGTCGACGAGTACGACCGGGTGCACCTCGGCGGGTATCCGGGCGTGTTGCGCGACGTACTCGGCCTCGTCGTGGACGAGTACCTGCCCCTGCGTTCCGGTGAGGCCGCCCGGCTCGAGGACGGGTCGTACGCCCGCCACTGGGCGGAGCGCGTCGAACCCCGCGGCTGCACGCCCGAGTTCCGCTTCGCGGACACGCCCGACGGCGGCCCGGCCCGGGGCGGCCCCGCGGTCACCCGGCACACCTACGGCCGCGGCACCGCCTGGTACGCGGCCTGCCGCCTGCCGATGGAGACGCTGGGCAAACTGCTCCGCACCCTGTGCGCGGAGGCCGGGGCGACCCCGGTCGTCGACGCTCCGCCCGGTCTGGAAGCGGTACGGCGTAGCGGAGAACGGCACGACTACCTCTTCCTGATCAACCACACCGAGGAAGCGATCCGCCTCCCCGTCACCGGTGTCGCTCTCGCCGGCGCCCATGTCACCGACGGACAGGCCGCCGTGCCGCCCGGAGGTGTGGTGGTGATCCGTGAGGAACTCGCGTCCACCCCGGCGGACCCGCGCCCCGGCACCCGGCACAGCCCTCAGGGAGCGTCCACGTGACGACCCCGCCGACCGCTTCGGCCTCATCGCCCCTCGGATCCTCACCCACCGTGCAGATGGACGAGGCGAGCGGAACCGTACTGCTGCGCACCGCCGGCAGCGCCTACGTCCTCAGAGTGGACCGGGCCGCGGGCACGGTCCGGCACGTCCACTGGGGACCCCCGCTTCCCCTCGCCGACGCCGTCCTGCTGCCGGTGTGGGCCGAACACGACAACAGCTTCGCCGGACGCTGGGACGGGGTCGAGGAGTATCCGCACGAGGGCGGGGCCCGCTTCGGCGCCCCCGCCCTGGAGGTCCGCTTCGCCGACGGCTCCAGCCCCGTCGAGGCAACCGTCCAGGACATGGCCCTCCTCGCGGACGACCACCTGGTGATCCGACTCCACGACCGCGTCCGGCCGCTGTCCTGGCACCTGCACTACCGTGTCCCCGCGGGCGGCGACATGATCGAACGGTGGGCGGAGTTCACGCACACCGGCACCGGCGACGACGGTGACATCCTGCTGCTCCGCCACGACTGCGCCCACTGGCCGATGCCCCGGCGGACGGGCTGGCGGCTCGGCGCGGTGCACGGCGGCTGGTCCGCGGAGGGTCGGCTCGAACGCTCGCGGCTGGCCGTCGGCGAGACGGTGCTGGGCAGCCGTCGCGGCCACACGTCCCACCACGCCAACCCCTGGGTGTCGCTGGACCCCGGCGACACGGGCGAGGAACACGGCGACGTCTGGACCGTCGCGCTCGCCGCGAGCGGCAGCTGGCGCATCACCGCACAGCGCACCGCCGCGGAGCAGGTCTCGGTGGCCGTCGGCGAGGGCCACGAGGGCACCGAACTGCGGCTCGCCCCGGGCCGGTCGCACCGCACGGCGATCAGCCTGGGGCTGCACACCGCCCACGGCTTCGGGGCCGCCGGCCGAGCCTTCCACCGTCACCTGCGCGAGCACGTCCTCCCGCACCCGCGTGAGTTGCGGCCCGTGCTGTACAACTCCTGGGAGGCGACCTCCTTCCAGGTGAGCGAGGACAACCAGATCGCTCTCGCGCGTCATGCCGCCGAACTCGGCGCGGAACTCTTCGTCCTCGACGACGGCTGGTTCGGCGGCCGCGAGGACGACCGGTCGGGACTCGGCGACTGGACGCCGCACCCCGGCCGCTTCCCCCGGGGGCTGCGCCCCCTCGCCGACGAAGTCCGCCGTCTGGGCATGGCGTTCGGTCTCTGGGTGGAACCCGAGATGGTCAACGCCGACAGCGACCTGTACCGCCGGCACCCCGACTGGATCCTGCACACGCCGGACCGCACCGCCACGGAACTGCGGAACCAGCTCGTCCTGGACTTCTCGCGGCCGGAGGTCACCACATGGGCCCTGGAGACCCTGCGCCGGCTCGTGGACGAGGCTTCGGTCGACTTCCTCAAGTGGGACTTCAACCGGTCGTTCACCGAAGCCGGAGCCCGGGAGCCGGGGCCGGACGCCAGACGCGTCCATGTGGAACACGCCCGTGGGCTCTACCACGTACTGGACCAACTGCGTTCTTCCTTCCCGCAGTTGCGCATCGAGGCATGCGCGGGCGGCGGCGGACGCGTCGACCCGGGCATACTGCGCCGTACCGACCAGGTGTGGACCTCCGACAACACCGACGCGGTGGACCGGCTCACCATCCAGCACGGCTTCAGCCAGGTGTACCCGGCCTGTGTGATGTCGGCCTGGGTGACCGACAGCCCCAATCCGCTGACCGGCCGCGCCGTTCCCCTGCGCTTCCGCTTCCACAGCGCCATGGCCGGGGTGCTCGGCGTCGGCGGGGACCTGACGCGCTGGACCGCCGCCGAACGCGCGGAGGCCGCCGAGCTGATCCGCACCTACAAGGACATCCGGCCCGTCGTGCAGCACGGCCGGCAGTTCCGCCTTCTCGCGCCGGAGGAGGGGCCGCTGACCGCGGTGCAGTACGTCGCCGAGGACGGGGACCGTGTCGTCGTACTGGTGTGGCGGCCCAGCACCGGCTTCGGGCCCGAGCCGCCTCCGCTGCGGCTGCGCGGACTGCCGCCCGAGGCCCGGTACCGCGACGAGGACACCGGCCTGGAACGGTCAGGGGCCACGCTGACCGGCTTCGGCATGCCGCTGCCCGCGTTGCCGCCGGGGGACTGCGCGAGCGCGCTGATCCGGCTGCGCCGCGTCGAGCCCGGCGCGGGCGCACCCGTCGGCGAGCCTTCCGCGTCGGCCGTACTCCCGGGAGGGCCGGGCTAGATGCCGATGCCGGACACCCTCGCACGGTGCCGTGGGCCTGCCGTCTTCCGTGCCTACGGGACCGTTGGAACCTGAAGTAGGGTGGCCGTCGAAGGGAGCGTGAGCGGTGCGAGAGCGGGTCACCATGGCCGATGTCGCGCGGAAGGCCGGGGTGTCCTCCGCAACGGTCTCCTATGTGCTCTCGGGCAAGCGGCCGGTGGCCCCCGACACCCGGGCGGCGGTGGAGGCCGCGATCGAGGAACTGTCCTTCACCGTCAACGCCACCGCGCGCAGCCTGCGTACCGGCCGGTCCAGCCTGGTGGCGCTGATCGTGCCGGACATCGCCAACCCCTTCTTCGCCCAGCTCGCTGGAGCCCTCCAGGAGGAACTGCGGGGCCTCGGGCTGCATGTCGTCGTGTGCAGCACCCGTGCGCGCCGGGACGAGGAGCGGGCTCTGCTGGCCGAGGCCGTCGAGCAGCGCTTCGCCGGTGTCGTGATCACCCCCTTCCGCCTCAAGCCCCGGGACTTCCAGCCGCTCGCGGACGCCGGACTGCCCGTCGTCGTCAGCGCCGACGTGTCCTTCGGCCCGATCGACCTGGTGACGCCCGACGCGCGGGCGGCCACCCGGCGTGCGCTGGAACAGGTGGCCGCGGCACAGCGACGGCGTATCGCCATGATCGCGGGTCCCCGGGACGCGACGGGCGGAGACCCCCGGCTCGAACACCTCCGCGCCCTCGCCCTGCAGTTCGGTATGTCACTGCCGCACGAGCTGGTGGTCAGGGGTGAGCACACCCGGGAGGCGGGAGCGGCCGGCTTCGGTGAGCTGATGAGCCGCCGCTACCGTCCCGACGCGGTCTTCTGCGGCAACGACGTGATCGCCGTGGGCGCGATGGACAAGGCCCACGACCTCGGGATCGACATCCCCGGCGACGTGGCCCTGATCGGCCACGACGACGCGTCCTTCGCCTCCCTGGTCCGCCCCAAGCTGACCACCATCCGATACCCGGCCGCCGAGGTCGGCCGCGCGGCCGCCCGCCTGCTGACCGAGCGCCTCAACGGCCGCGAGGTCCACAAGACGGTGCATGTGAAGGCCGAGTTCGTGGCGCGCGCCTCCGTCTGACCCGGTGACAGAGCCGCACCCCGGCTGGAGTGCGGCGGGTCCGTCGTGCCTCCGGTACGACTCGTGCCGTACCGGAGGTCCAGGTCACGAGTCGAGCGCGCAGGGTGCCAGCTTCTCCAGGCCCTCGGGCTTGGCGGCGGCGCGGCCGATCGCGGTCTCGATGCGGTTCAGGGCGGCGACACGCTTGTCCTCGAGCGGGCCGAGGATGGCGTTCTGCACGAAGTTCGGACCACCCTGGCCGACCGTGTCGACCAGACGCTGATTGGCCTCCCGGACCTGGGTGTCCAGCAGTTGGAGGTTGCGCGTCACCTCAGCCTGGGCGGAAGCGGGGATCGCGGGGAGGCTCGACTCGACCTCGGGGCAGCTGATGGTGCCCGCGGCGCCTGCCTCCTGACCGCCACCGGCCTGTTGGTCCTCCCCGGCCTCCTGGCCGCCACCGGGCTGCTGGCCCGCCGCGTCGCCCGCCGCGTCGTCTGGGGCTTCCGCCGCCCCTCCCCCGGCGGCGCCAGCACCGAGCACACAGGGTGCCAGCTTCTCCAGGCCCTCGGGCTTGGCGGCGGCGCGGCCGATCGCGGTCTCGATGCGGTTCAGGGCGGCGACACGCTTGTCCTCGAGCGGGCCGAGGATGGCGTTCTGCACGAAGTTCGGACCACCCTGGCCGACCGTGTCGACCAGACGCTGATTGGCCTCCCGGACCTGGGTGTCCAGCAGTTGGAGGTTGCGCGTCACCTCAGCCTGGGCGGAAGCGGGGATCGCGGGGAGGCTCGACTCGACCTCGGGGCAGCTGATGGTGCCCGGGGACGCGCCGGTGTCGGCGGCCTTCTTGCCGGGGTTCTGCCCGGCAAGCGCCGACCCGGCGATGACCGCGCCGGACAGCACGACCGCTACCGCACCGCCTATGACAGTGATCCGGCGCTTGTTGTACTTCGGAAGTGCCCTGGACATGCGGATGCCTCACTCGGTTGGGGAGGCCGGTGTCACTGCCCGTGGTGGGGCGTGCCCGGACCTCTGCTTCCTGCGCTGACGAACGCGGCGCCTGCGTTCGCGGGAAGGTACGAGAAGGCGCGCCCTATTGTTCAAGGATGTTGTGAAAACACGTCGGATTTTGTTGCTCCGCTGGTGGCGGTCCGGATCACGCCCTCCGTCGTCGCCATGGAGCCGGGGCTCTACGACGGCCAGGGCGGCTCGCACGGGTACAACTCACGTATGCGGTCGGAGTCGCGTCGTCGAGTCGGGTCCCGGCCCGAGTTCCGCCTGTATCGAGTGCCATACGCGCTCGGGCGGGGCGACGAGGAGGTCCTCCGTCGTCACGGCTCGCGCCGTACGCACGACTCGCTGAAGCTGTTCCAGCTCGTCACGGCACTGTGCGCACCGCTCGAGATGGTCGCCCTGCCGCTGGGTGGGGCCGGCATCGGAGCGGAGCGCGAGGTCGTTCAGCTGCTGCGCGTCCAGGTGCTCGGCCATACTCCACCTCCACGTGTGCCGGGCGGAGTGCTGGGACACGGGAGCGGAGAAGTCCAGGCTTGACCGGTTTCCCTTCGGCGCGCTCGCTCCCGGCGAGTGAGCGCACTGCATGTTCCGCCGCCGCGCCGGTCGAGGATGCAGTTCCTTGTGCGCTACGAGAAGGACCTTCGGACCATATCGATGCATGAACGATGCGAATTGCCGCACCGCATCGTTTTGGAGGACGGTCGTCCAGAAGCCGTTCGACGACCCGGGAGCTGATGATGGCTACTGCTTGGCCAGTCCCGCATCTGGGGGCCGACGCCGGACACACGCCCGCGCGCGAGACCGGTACGGCCCGCGAGGAGTACGAGGACGCCGAGCTCGCCCGGCGGTTCCGTGCGGGCGAGGACCAGGCGCTCGCCCAGGCCTACCGACAGTGGGGCGCCCTCGTGTACACGCTCGCCCGGCGGTCCCTGGGCGACACCCACGACGCCGAGGACGTCACCCAGCAGGTGTTCCTGGCCGCGTGGCGCGGCCGCGCCGGGTACCGGCCGGAGCGCGGGGCGCTGGGCGGCTGGCTCGTCGGCATCGCCCGGCACTCGATCGCGGACGCGCACGCGGCCCGGGCGCGCCGCACGGACATCGAGAACGCGTCCGCGGCCCAGCGGGAGGAGGCTGTCCGCAACTGGGGCGTCGACGAGAGCGAGGCCGCCGTCAACCGTGTGCTGGTCCTCCAGAAGTTTGAGCGCCTGACGTCGGTCCAGCGCCGCCTGCTGGGAATGGCCATCTACGGAGACATGACACAGGTGCAGATCGCCGAGCGGACGGGTCTGCCCCTGGGCACGGTGAAGAGTCACATCCGCAGGGCTCTGCACTCGCTGCGCCGGGTGATGGATCCCCCTGCCTGAGCACACCTCTGCAAGGAGAGCACGATGGAACCGCCCGAGACCTCCCTCCACGCGTATCTGAGCTATGTGGACGCCCCCAGCGCCATCGCCTGGCTCCAGGCACTGGGGTTCGTCACGACGGCGCGACAGGAGCGCGAGGACGGTCAGGTCGTCCATGCCGAACTCCGGCTCGGGGACGCGGTGCTGATGGTCGCCAGTTCGGACGACGCCTACACCGTGCCGCCGCTGAAGGGCATCTCGACGGGAGCCGGGGTGTATCTGGCGACCGCGGCCGTGGACGAGCTCTACGAACGTGCGCTGCGGGCCGGAGGCCAGGGCGTCATCCCGCCCGCCGACACCGAATGGGGCACCCGCCGTGCCCGGGTCCTCGACCCGGAGGGCCGCGAGTGGAGCTTCGGCAGCTACCGGCCGGGCGGCGGGGAGGGCTGAGCGCACTGGCGGGCCGTAGGGTCTGTCGCATGAAGTCGTTGATCACCGCCGTCCGTGCCCACGAGGAGGCCGCGCGCTTCCTCGCCTGGCCGGGCGATTTCGACCTGGACCGCGGCGATCACGGCGAGGAGGTTCACCTGGCCTCGGGCGCCGCACTGGAGGGATTCGCCGGTGACGGAGCCGGGGGCACCTTCTTCTTCTGCGGCGAGGGCGGCGAGGAACGGCCCGTTCTCTTCGCGGACTCCGAGGGGTGTGCGGCGCTCATCGCTATGGGCCTGCCCGAACTGCTGCGGCTCCTGCTGCTCGCCCCGTGGTGGCGTGACTGTCAGACGTTCACCTTGGAGGAAAGCCACGTGCTCGCGGCGGAGTACATGGAGGACATGCCGGACCTCGTCGCCCGACGAGAGCGTGCCGCCGCGGCCCTCGGCCTTGCCCTTCCCACCGAAGGGCAGGCCTTGGCGCGGCTGCGGGACGTAGCGCTGGATGTGGGGAAGGACTTCGTCCTCGTCCTCACACCGGAGGGCGAGCCCTACGATCCTCTCTTCGAGATGGGCCATCGCACCGCCATCTAGTCCCCTGTCAGACCCCGCTCGACCCGGGTCGGTGTGAACGGGCAGGCGACCGACACGTCACCGAGCCGGAAGTCCCCCGCATCCGTCATCGGGCCAGCGTGGAGCGCCACCGGTGACTCCGGGCCCGCGTGATCACGGCTGGTGCCGGGCGCATCCCTACGGCGCGTGAATCCGGAACACCACTCGTGGCCCGAGGCCGGGCTGGTCCGTCGCGGTGGTGGAGGAAGCATGGATGTGGACGAGGAAGGCCGCGCGGGGACGGGCGTCACGACCGGTGCTCTCGCACGCAAGCTCGGCATCTCCCCCACCACTCTGCGTTCTTGGGACCGCCGCTACGGGCTGGGGCCCGCCGCGCGGATCGAAGGGCATCACCGGCGCTGGACGGTCGAGGACGTCGCGATGGTGCAGGAGATGTGCCGGCTGACAGCGCAGGGGCTGCCCCCGGCCGAGGCGGCCCGCGCCGCGAAGACCTGGGCGGCGGAGTACCGCGCCCCCGCGCCCCGACCGGCCGCCGCCTCGCCCGGCCCGCTCCCGGAGCCGCCCACACCGTCTCCGAGCCCCGACCCGCCCTCGGCGGACGTCCCGCCCCCCGCGGACTGGCGGCGACGATGCAGAGGACTCGCCCGGGCGGCGGTCCGTATGGACGCCGAGGCCGTGCACGAACAGATCACCGCGGCCGTCGAGTCGTACGGCCTGGTCACCGCCTGGGAGGAGGTGCTCACCCCGACCCTGCGGTCCGTCGGCCGCAAATGGGAGTCCTCCGAGGACCGGTACGTGGAGGTGGAGCATCTGCTGTCCTGGCAGGTCTCCGCCGCCCTGCGCTCCGCCTACGCCCGCGGCGTCACGCTGAACGGGACCGGGGACGGACGTCCGGTCCTCCTGGCGTGCCTGCCGGGCGAACACCACACCCTCCCGCTGGAGGCGCTCACCGCCGCGCTCGCGGAACACGGTCAGCGCGTGCTGATGCTCGGCGGTTCGGTACCGGTCGAGTCCCTGGAGGCGACCGTACGGCGGACCGCTCCCGCGGCCGTGGCCCTGTGGTCGCAGTCCCGCGGCACCGCCGACCTGCCGCTCTGCCGTCACCTCATGTCCATCCGCTGGGGCATCCACGGCGCCCGGACCCGCAGTCACGTACTGCTGTGCGGTCCGGGCTGGGGCCGGCGCTGGGATCCAGGACTGCTGCGACCGCGCGGCCTGGGCGAGGCGGTCCGCATCCTGCTCTCCGCGGGCCGGCTCGGCGACGACGGACCTCTCACGGCCGAGGGCCACGAGGCGGAGTCCGCGTGAGCCGAGGGCCGGGCGCGTCACATCGCGGCGGAGTCCGGCCCCAGCACCGTTGCCCTGTACTCCCGCGTCAGCGCCCGCGCCATGTCCGCCACCGAGTACCGGGTCGCCACCGTGTGCTGCCCGGCTCGAGCGAGGCGTGTGCGCTCGTGCTCCGGGAGGGACGCGAGCCGGTGCAGACCGCGTGCGAGGCCGGAGGCGGTCGAGGTGTCCAGCAGGATGCCGTTCACTCCGTCGCGCAGGTAGTGCGCGACTCCCCCGCGCAGCGGGCCCGCCGCCGGCAGTCCCGCCTCCATCGCCTCCAGTACGGCGATTCCGAACTCCTCCTTGGCGCTCGGGCACACGTACCAGGCGGGAACGCCGTCCTGGGGGTCGGCCAGGGCTCGCTCGAGGCGTCGCACCTCGTCGTTGGGCAGCGCGGACAGCAGAGCCAGGCGGCGCGCAGCCGCGTCCTGTCCGGCCAGCAGCGAGTCGAGCGCGTCGCGCATCTGCCGCTCGGGTGGCGTGGAAAGTCCGCTGCTGCCGCCCACGACGACCAGTGTGGTCAGCCGCCACAGGCCTGTGGTGAGCCAGGTGCGTACCAGCAGGTCCTGCTGTTTGACGGGGTGGAGCCGGCCCACGCACAGCAGCAGCGGCAGGGCGCGGTCGGCAGGGGCGAGAGCGTCGGGGCGGCCGCCGTCGGCGAAGAGGTCGTCCAGCATCCGCCGCCGCAGTGACGGTTCGTCGGCCGCCGGCACGTAGGGGGCGATTCCCTCGGGCGGGGCAGCGGGTCCCGTGGGGCCGTAACGGTCGGCCAGCACCGGGAAATGGCGTAGCAGGTCCCGGCTGCCGGGGTGTCCGGGGATACCGATCACGGTGTCGGCGCGGGCCACCAGACGGTCGGCGCAGAAGACGTGGTGGAGGTCGGCGCGCAGCGACTCGGCACGCCGGGGGTCGTGGGCGTCGGCGTGCTTCCCGACGAGGGTGCGGTGGGGATCGGGGGCCGCGGTGAAGACCAGCCGCGCTCCCGTGCGTGCGGCGGCGTGCGCGAGGGCCAGACTGCCGTCGTCCGCGTACCGCACATGCAGCACGTCAGGGCCTCGCGGCAGGGACCGCAACAGCCGGACGGCCCACCAGGTGAGCGCGGGCTGATGCCCGGGCCGCGCGTGCCGCCGCGGTGGCCCTGGGGTGTCGACCGGCAGGCGCAGCACCCAGTGACCGGGAGCGCGCTGCCGCAGGAGTCGGGGGTCGCGCGCCAGGTCGTCGGGGCCCGCGGTCACCACGGTCACCACGCCGGCGACGCCGTCGACGCGGGCGAGCCGGTCGCCGAGTCCGCCGAGCAGCACGGACAGCCCGCCGCTCGGCCCCTGTCCCGGTGTGTCCAGGTCACCGTGGAGCATGGTCTGCGCGACGAGGATCCCGGTCGCGGGCCAGTACTCCTCGGTGAGGGTGTCGGGAGGGGCGAGGAGCAGCCGCTCGTAGGGGTCCGCCGCTGTGTCGAGGGCGGGGAGCAGGGCTGCGCCGTCGGGGAGTCGGTGCAGGTAGCGCCAGAGGGCGTGGCGGGCGGTCCGGCCGGTTCGCGCCGCGAGTCCCGCGGCCTCGGCCGCGGACAGCGGACTGAGGTCCGTCGCCTGGGCGCAGTCCAGCAGGAACGCGGTGCGTGCGGCGTCGGGAGCGCCGTGCAGGAGCGCCCGTCGCAGAGTTTCCTCGGCGTAGCGCGCGCCGTGACGTCGTACGGTGTCGGGCCACATCTCGGTCAGGACCGCGTCGAGCCTGCTCCCGCCGCCCGCGTGCGCGAGGAGGGCTTCGGGGGTGAGCGGTACGGCGAGGCGGCAGGCCCGGCGCAGTGAGGCGACGGCCCTGTCCTCCCGCCCGAGCCCGGGTTCCGCGTCGGGCTGCACCGCGCGGGGCCCGATTCCGTACTCGGCGTCCAGCAGCATCTCCAGGTCGCCGGTGGGACGGTGGTGCCGTGCGGTGCCCGGAGCGTCCGTGTGCCGGTACCGGAAGAAGGAGTGCCGCGCGGCGACGAGCGGGTCCGGATCCGCGGGGGACCGCGTCGTCGGCACGGTGTCCCACGAGGGCGCTGAAGAGGCGGACACATGGTCTCCTTCGTGCGGGGACGGACGACACCTTCGTGCGGGCTCGAGCGACACATTCGTGCGGGAACGGGCGACACCGTGTTTTCGCCGGGGAGGCGTCGACCGGATGCAGTCGTGTCCGCCAGGGTGTGTCGACGGCGCACCGGGCCGGGACCCGCCGCATCCGGGGAGGGGCGCCGTGGCGAAGGGGGGTTGTGCCACGCATTGTGATCATCAGCCCTCCGTTCCTCTCCCACGCCGGGCCCCTGTCCGTACTGGCGGCCGCGCTGCGGGACCGTGGGGCGGACGTGCACTTCGCGTGCACGGAGGCGTTCGAGCCTCTCGCCACCCGGGCCGGTGTCCGTTTCGTGCCGCTGAGCGTGAGCCGCAACGCGAACACCGGGGTGGCCGAAGGCACCCGGCAGGAGGCCGCGGAGGCGGCCCGGCTGTCGGAGTTCCTCGATGCCACCCGGCTAGGCGCGATCCCCACCCTGATCACGCAGGCCCGCCATCGCCGGGCGGACATGCTGGCCGACCCGGACGCCGTGTTCGAGGATCTGCGGTTCCTGGACGAACGGCTGCGCCCCGACTGGTACGTCGTCGACCAGCTCAGCTACGCGGCCACGTTGGCCCTGCACTGTCTGGGGCTGCGGTACGCGACGTTCTGCCCGGGACATCCGACCTACGTCCTCGCGGGTCCGGACAGCTGGTTCGGTGTCCCCTACGAGTGGCCGGGCGCCCTGCGTCCGGA
Source organism: Streptomyces sp. NPDC005017 (assembly GCF_042873115.1). Lineage (NCBI taxonomy): Bacteria > Bacillati > Actinomycetota > Actinomycetes > Kitasatosporales > Streptomycetaceae > Streptomyces > Streptomyces sp. NPDC005017. Next base: position 271,426 of record NZ_JBIALD010000006.1, read on the forward strand.
CGCGGGGCGACTCGCCGAACTCCTGGGCGTGGCGCGGGAGAACGACCGCGCCTTCACCGAGAGGTTCGACGCGTTCGCCCGGGACAGGGCACCGAACGCGCCCGGTCCGGGGCGGGCGTTCGCGCTGACGTCGCCCCACGCGGTCCTGTACGCGTACCCGCGCCTGCCGTGGCTGCCCGAGCGGCCCACGGGTCCGGACCATGTCCACGCGGGACACATGGTCGGCCCGGCTCAGCCCTTGGACGACGACTGGTCGCAGCGGCTGCGGAGGCTGAGGAGCCGGGCCCGCCGGGTCGTGCTGGTGGCGCTCGGCACGTTTCTCTCGGCCCGCGACGACGTGCTGCGGACCGTCGTCTCCGGGGTGCTCGAGGGCACCGGCAGCACGGGCGTCGTCGTGGCGGCTGGGCAGCGGACGGCGGCCCTGGCGGACCTCGCGGGTGACCGTGTCGTCGTCGCCCCGTCCGTGCCGCAGCAGTACCTGCTCCCGCGTGTGGACGCGATGGTCCATCACGGCGGCGCCAACTCCTTCACCGAGTGTCTGCGCTTCGGGGTCCCCGCGCTGATCCTTCCGTTCTCCAGCGACCAGTTCGCCGTCGCGTACGACGGCGAACGCGCCGGTGTGGCGCTCGTACGGGACCCCAACACGCTGTCGCCCCTCGACGTACCGGCGGCGCTGGACGCTCTGCTCCTCGCCGGCCGCCCCCGCACGGGGCGGTGGACGCGGGAACTCGCCCGGCGCGGGCCGGACTTCGCGGCGGCACGGCTGCTCGCCACCATGGGCGAAGCGGTCCGCGCCCGCTGAACGGCCGGTGGCTCGACACCTCTGGCCGGGCGGGCGCGGGGCGCTGGTTCCGCGCTCAGTCCCGCGCGGAGGTGATCGCCGGTGTCGAGGCGCCCGGCGCCAGAGCGGCCTGGCGGGCCCGGCGACGCGCGGCGAGGGACTCCCGGGCGGCTTCGCGGGGGTGGCGGCGGCGCCGGTAGGGGTTGTCGTGGGGCAGCTTGCTCGACACCCGGCCGTACATGCCGAAGCAGGCGATGAGCAGGCCCATAGGGAAGCTGAACAGGACATTGGTGATGCCGAAGTCCAGGACGTTGGCGGAGCGGTCCAGGACGAAGAGGTGGAAGAAGCCGCTGATCATGAACAGCGTCCCGGCGGTCGTGTTGAGCGTCGACGCGAAGTTGCCGCCGACCACGGCGCCCGCGATCAGCCCCAGGCCGACGACGACCGAGACGAGGCTGAGCAGCCCGTTGGTCGTCATGCCCGCCACCTGTGTGCCGTCCGTGCTGAAGGGGCTGAGCCGGTCGGCGAAGCCGAGGCAGCCGAACACCAGCAGGACGACTCCGCACAGGCCGGCGCCGTAGCGGTACACCTGGGCGAGCCGGTGGTCGACGGGAAGTTCCTCGCCGAGCCTCATGGGCCTGTCCTCTCCCACGCTCGGGGGATCCGCGGCAGTGCGGATCATGTGTGACTTTCGCCCTCGTTTCTCCCCGCGCCCGCGAAACGGTTGCACCCGTTCCGGTCCGGCGTGCCGCGCTCAGCGTTCCGCCCGTGCCGCGAGCCGTCGCAGCAGGGCGTTGCGTCCGCGGTCCGGCACGGTCCACAGGGTCTGGCCGCGCACCCCCCACCGCTCCAGCAGGGCGTTGGCGGCCAGGAACCCGGTCGTCGCCGCGCGTTCCATCAGCGCCACGGGCAGATCGGTGCGCACCAGGTCGCCCGCCACGACGAGGCCGGGGTGCGGGGTGCGGGTGGTGGGGCGGTCGGCGTAGCCGCCCACCGGGAACATCGGGCAGTCCTCGCGCCATTCGTGGCGCACGTCGACGACCGTGGCGGCCCGGGTCTCCGGGTAGACGTGCCGCAGCTGCTCGACGAGGCGTTTCTCCTCGACGTCGCGGGACGCCGAGGACGGGACGGCGTACCCGTGGAGCTCCACGACGGATCCGCCGGTGCGTGCCGCCCAGCGGGCCGACTCGTCCTCCCAGCGGTCCAGCACGCTGATGTTGTCGAGGCCGCCGAACCCACTGGTGCCGAGAAAGCCCGGCCGGTCCGCGGCGACGGGCCGGTCCAGCCACAGCCGGGTGACCAGGAAGGACGGGGCGGTGCCCAGACGGGCCACCCGCTCGCGCCACGGCGTGTCCCCCAGGCCCTCCGAGCGGGCCACCAGGTCGCGCAGCCCGGCGGTGTCGAGGGCCAGGACCACGGCGTCGTACCACCGCTCGTCACGGTCACCGGCCACCTGGAAGCCGCCGCCCCGCGCGGGCGCTATGTGCTCGACGGCCGTCCCGGTACGGACGTCGGCGTCGTGCCGCCGCAGATAGCCCACCAGCGGTTCCCACAGCGCGTCCGGGAACGGCGAGCGGGGCACGTCGAAGAGCAGGCCCTCGGCCGAACCGAGGAAGTAGATGTGGAACATCAGCGCCATCTCCGCCGCCGACAGCTCCCTCGGGTCGGCGAAGAAGCTCCGGGAGAACACCTCGAACGCGAGATGGCGGGCTCGCCTCGGGAAGCCGACCAGGTCGAGGAAGTCGTACGCGCTGACGCCGTCGAGACGGTCGTACACGTCGGGTACGCGGACGTCGAGCAGGGGCAGGGCCGCGACCGGGTCCATGGCGGGCAGGTCGCGCAGCCGGAAGGAGCGGCTGAGCGCGACGAAGCCGACGGCGCTCCAGGGCGGGGTGCGCGGGACGTGCCGGAAGCTGTCGCGCAGGCCGTCGGCGTGCAGCAGCGGGTAGTCGGGCAGCGCGGTCAGCCGGGCCAGCGCGGGATCGGTGCGGCGCAGCAGGCCCCGCAGGTTGTAGTACTGGCGGAAGAAGGCGTGGAAGCCGCGGCTCATCGTCACCGTGCTGCCGTCCCGCAGCCGCGTGGGCCAGCCGCCCACGCGGCCCCCGACGTACGGCTCGCGCTCGTACAGGGTCACGGACACGCCGCGTTCGGCCAGCGCGGTGGCGGCGGCCAGCCCGGCGATCCCGCCGCCGACCACGGCGACGGTGGGCCGGCCGTCCGCGTACGGGGCGCCCGGGTGGGCCGGAAGCGTGCGGGTGCTCCGGTCCCGGCCCCGGCGGGCGGGGGCGCTCACCGGCGGGCCTCCCGCCGCTGGACGCGGGCGGTCATGGGCGGTTCTCCTGCCACTCGTGGGCGGTCATCGGCGGTTCTCCTGCCTGCGGGCGACGAAGGTGTGCGTGATGCCGGTCTGCCAGCCCGGCAGGGGAAGTGCGCGCACCTGGTCGAACCCGGCGGCGCCGATCCGGTCACGGAACCGGTCGGCCGTGTCGAACTCGACGACGCTGCGCCACAGATGCCGGTACAGCGGGCCGTCGCCGAGGAGCGTGGCGGCGGGCTGGACGATGCCCCGGCACACCAGCGTCCACACCGCCCGGTCGGTACGGCGGCCGCTCAGGGTGTACTCGTGCACTCCGAGCCGTCCGCCCGGGCGCAGCAGGTCGCGGACCGCGGCGAGGACGGTGTGGGGGTCGGAGACGTTGCGGAAGAGGTAGGCGGCGAAGACCGCGTCGAACGGTCCCGTCACGCCCGCCTCCGTGAGCCGTTCGGCGGGCGCGTGCACGAAGTTCACCTCCCGCGCCCAGGGTTTCGCCGCGGCCCGGGCGAGCATGCCGGCGGAGGCGTCGACGGCGGTGATCGCGGCCGCCGGGTAGACGGAGCGGAGGGCGGCCGTCGAGGCGCCGGTGCCGCAGCCGAGGTCCAGCAGCCGCAGTCCCTCCCCGTGGCCGGGCAGCCCCAGGCGGCGCGCCGAGCGCCGCAGATGGGAGTGGTAGCCGGGGTTGGCCGCGACCAGCGTGTCGTAGCTGCGGGACGCGTGGTCGAACGCGGCGGCGAGGTCCTCGTCGCGCAGCAGCGTCATTCGATCTCCAAGGTGGGTGTAGAGGGCGGGCGGGTCAGTCGAAGGGACGGCGGGGCAGGCCGGGCAGCTCGGCGGCGCTGCGCAGCATCGGGCCGACGGGTGTGTGCAGGCCGATCGACAGGTCCTCGAGCAGGCTGGTGCGCCCGTCGAGGAAGCACAGCAGCCGCCGCATGGGGACGCGGGCGAACAGGCGGGAGAACAGGGCGGGTCCGTCGACCCGGCCGCTGTCCAGGGCGCGCAGCAGTACGGCGTCCATGGCGCGGGCGCGGGCCGAGTGGGCGGCCGGCGGCACCGGCGTACGGCCCTGCCGCAGCGCGGCGGCGACCGCCCGGGTCTGTCGCTGGAGTCCGGCGAACGTGTAGCCGGTGGAGGGCCGGGTGGCACCGCCCGCGGCACCGATCCTGAACACCGAGGCGCCGACCCGGCGCGGTATCGGGGCGTCGGTCATCGGGATCACACCGGTCTCGGTGGCGACGATCTCGGTGTCGCCGAGACGCAGTACGTCGTCGACGTAGTGGCGCACCGCCTCGTCGTAGCTGTTCGCGGTGCGCAGGCGTGGTGAGAACTCCGTGTACTCCACGAGAGCCTCGTGCCTGCCGGTGGGCAGGACGTAGCCGAAGGACAGCCCGTCGGCGGGCTGGGGGGTGCGGAAGTCCATCAGGTCGGCGGTCGCGACGTCGAAGACGGGGCGTGAGGTGCGCACGAACCAGCCGTGGAAGTGCTGGAGCAGCGTGGTCCGGGCGGCGGGGAGGCTGCCGAGGGGCCGGGAGTCGAACACCCAGCGCGCGCCCAGCGTCTCCCTGCGGCCGTCGGGCAGGAACATCCGGACGCGGGCCCCGCCCGGTGTCTCGTCCACCGACCGCACGATCGCCTCCACGCGCCGCACGTTGGGGCTGCGCTCCAGGTCGTGGCCGATCAGTGTCTCGAAGTCGTCGGAGCGGATCATCTTGTACCGCAGCGGGGCGATGCCGTCCTCGATCGGCGGTCCGGCCGGAGGGCGTACGCGCAGGCGCCGCCAGTCCTTGCGCACCGCGGCGTCGAAGGGGCCGCCGCCGGACTCCCAGAAGCACCAGGTGCGGGGCGGCGGCCGCAGCGGGCCCGCGGGGGCGTTCACCAGGACCACGGTCGGCGTCCGGGTGCCCGTCACGTGCCCGCTCAGGCGGTGGGCCAGGGACAGCCCGGCGGCACCCGCCCCGACGACGGCCACGTCCGCCTCGATCACGTCCGCTCCTTCCGGTTCCGCGTGTCGGTGCGCACAGGGTTCCGCGTGTCTGTGCGCGCGCTGGGTGGTGTTCCGGTCGGGGGGCGTCGGCGGATGCAGCTTGCGAGGCGCTGGACGGGCGGGCGCGGCGGGACCCGTTCCCGGGGCCACCGGCAGGGCCCGTTCACCAGGTACCCCCATACGCCGCATCCGTCCGAGCCGTATCCGTGGAATGCATCATCACGACAAGCGATCCATCCCGCGACGAGAGGAACCCGAATGCGCGCCATTCAGGCGAAGGACCACAGTGCGGCCGCGGGGCCGCCTGTTCCGCGCCTGGTCCCTCTGTCGGGGTCCTCCCGGCGCGGGCGGCCGGCTCCGAAGGACACCGACGGGACGTGCGGGGAGGCGGGCCCGGGCGTACCGGCCTTCGACGTGACGTCCGTGGACGCGGACGTTCCCGCCGCGGTCGGCCGGGTGCTCGACGGGATACTCGCCGACCGACTGGCCCGGGCGGGCGCCACGGACGGGCTCTTCGCACGGGAACTGGCCGAGCGGGTCGGGCGCTTCACGCAGGAGGGCGGCAAGCGCACCCGCTCGCAACTGGTGTGGTGGTCGATGCGGGCCTGCGGCGGTGCCGAGGAGCATTCGGCCGACGCGGCGCTGCGGATCGGGGCGGCACTGGAGCTGCTCCAGACCTGCGCCCTGGTCCACGACGACGTGATGGACGGCTCGGCGATGCGGCGCGGCCGTCCGTCGCTGCACACCGAGCTGGGAGGCCGTTACGCGGGATCCGCCTCGCCCGAGCGTGTCGTCCGGTTCGGGGAGGCGGCCGCGGTCCTCGCCGGAGACCTGGCGCTGGCCTGGGCGGACGACGCGGTGGCCGAGACCGTGCTCGGCCCGTGGACGGCGACGGTGGTGCGCCGGCTGTGGAGCGACATGCGCATGGAGATGGTGGCGGGGCAGTACCTCGAACTGGCGGGCCAGATCACCGCCGCTCGTTCGCAGCCCCGGGCACTGCGCTCCGCCTGTCTCAAGAGCGCGCTGTACTCGGTCGAGCGGCCTCTGGCGCTGGGGGCGGCCGTGGCGGGCGCGGACGCCGTCACCTCGGAGGCGCTGTGCTCGGCCGGGCGCTGCGCGGGGATGGCGTTCCAACTGCGCGACGACCTGAACGACGTCTTCGGCGATCCGCGTCGCACCGGCAAGGCCGTCGGCGGGGACATCCGCGAGGGCAAGCCGACCTACCTCGTCGCCGTCGCCGTGGCACGCGCCGAAGCGGCCTGCGACCGTCGCTCCCTGGCCGTGCTGGAGGGGGCCCTGGGCGATGACGGTCTGACCGCGACGGGCCTGGACGACGTACGGGACGTGCTGGTGCGCACGGGGGCCCGGGCCGCGGTCGAGTCCAAGATCGACCGGCTGACCGCGCAGGGGCTGCGGCGTTTCGACCGTGCCCTGCCCGCCACGGACGCGGCGGGCAGGCTGCGTGCGCTGCTGAGCGCGGCGGGTTCCGCGCGGTCCGCCGACGTGCCGTCCGTCCGCCCGCACATGGCTGGCCCGGGTGTGCCGGAGGTCCGGCGATGAGCCGCGTCCTGCCCGGCCGCACCGACCATGTCGTGGTCGTCGGCGCGGGGCTCGCCGGCCTGTCCGCGGCCCTGCACCTGCTCGGTGCCGGACGGCGGGTCACCGTCGTCGAGCGTGACGCGCTGCCGGGCGGCCGGGCCGGCCGGATCGAGCGGGGCGGCTACCGGATCGACACCGGGCCCACGGTGCTGACCATGCCCGACCTCGCCGACGAGGCCTTCTCCGCCGTCGGCGACAGTCTGTACCGGCGGGTCGAGCTGCTGCCGCTGCACCCGGCCTACCGGGCCTGTTTCGCCGACGGCGGCTCCCTCGACGTGCACACCGACGGCGACCGCATGGCCGCGGAGGTCGAGCGGTTCGCCGGAGCGCGTGAGGCGGCGGGCTACCTGCGGCTGCGGGAGTGGCTGGAGCGGCTCTACCGGGTGCAGATGCGGCACTTCATCGACGCCAACTTCGACTCGCCCCTGGATCTGCTCACCGGCGACCTCGCCCGTCTCGTGGCGCTCGGCGGCTTCGGCCGGCTCGACCGCCGCATCGGCCGGTTCCTGCGGGACGAACGGCTGCAGCGTGTGTTCTCCTTCCAGGCGCTCTACGCCGGGGTACCGCCGTCGCGGGCCCTGGCCGCGTACGCGGTGATCGCCTACATGGACACGGTCGCCGGTGTGCACTTCCCGCGCGGCGGTGTGCACGCCCTGCCGCGGGCCATGGCGGACGCGGCGGCCGACGCGGGAGCCTCCCTTCGGTTCGGGCAGGAGGTGACGCGGCTGGAGCGGTCGGGCGAGCGGATCACCGCCGTGGTCACCACGCGGGAGCGCATCCCCTGCGACGCGGTCGTGCTCACCCCCGACCTGCCCGTCACCTACGGGCTCCTCGGTCGCAGGCCGCGCCGCCCGGTGCGGCTGCGGCACTCGCCGTCGGCGGTCGTGCTGCACGCGGGCACGTCCCGGACCTGGCCGCAACTCGCCCACCACACCATCTCGTTCGGCGCCGCCTGGCGGACGACGTTCGACGAACTCACCCGCGACGGACGGCTGATGAGCGATCCCTCGCTCCTCATCACCCGCCCCACGACCACCGACCCCTCGCTCGCCCCGCCGGGCCGCCATCTGCACTACGTCCTCGCCCCCTGCCCCAACACCGAGATCGGGCCCGGCGGTTCCGCCTGGCAGGACCTCGGACCGCGCTACCGGGACAGGCTGCTGCGCGAGTTGGAGGCACGCGGACTCGACGGTTTCGAGGCCTCCATCGAGGAGGAGTGCCTCGTCACCCCGGCCGACTGGCACGGCCAGGGGCACGCGGCGGGAACGCCGTTCTCGGCGGCGCACACCCTCGCGCAGACCGGTCCGTTCCGGCCGCGCAACCTGGTCCGGGGCACCGAGAACGCCGTACTCGCCGGCTGCGGCACCACGCCCGGTGTCGGAGTGCCGACCGCGCTGGTCTCCGGGAAGCTCGCGGCGGCCCGCGTCACCGGCGGCACCCGGCGCCGCCCGTCCCGCGCCGGCGCGACCGCCACCGCCGAGGCCCCAGCGAAGGAGAAGGCCGATGACCGAGCGTGAACTCGACGCGGCGGGCATCACCGACCCGGTGCTGCGGTCGGCGTACCTGCGCTGCCGTGCCCTCAACCGGGCGCACGGCAAGACCTACTTCCTGGCCACCCGGCTGCTGCCCGCCGACCGCCGGCCGGCCGTGCACGCGCTGTACGGGTTCGCACGGTGGGCCGACGACATCGTCGACTCCCTCGACCCCGGCCTCGACAACGGCCGGCGGGCCATGGAACTGGCCGCTCTCCAGGAGCGGTTGGACGAGGGACTGCGGGGCGGGGCCACCGACGAACCCGTGGTGCTCGCCCTCACCGACACGGCACGCCGCTACGCCGTCGACCACACGCATTTCCACGACTTCATGACGGCGATGAGGTCGGATCTGGAGGTGACGGACTACCCCACCTATGCCGATCTGCGCGGCTACATGCACGGCTCGGCCGCAGTGATCGGGCTCCAGATGCTCCCGGTCCTCGGCACGGTCGTGCCCCGCGAGGAGGCCGCACCGTACGCGGCGTCCCTCGGTGTGGCGTTCCAGCTGACCAACTTCCTGCGGGACACGGGCGAGGACCTCGACCGCGGCCGGGTGTACCTGCCCGCCGATCTGCTCGCCGCGCACGGCGTCGACCGCGCGCTGCTGCGCTGGTGCCGGGACACGGGCCGGCACGACCGGCGGGTCACCGCCGCGCTGCGCGCGTTCGAGGCGCTGACACGTGGCGTCTACCAGGAGGCGCAGCCGGGTATCGCGATGCTCGATCCGGTCGCCCGGCCCTGCATCCGCACGGCGTTCGTGCTCTACGGAGGCATCCTCGACGCCGTCGCCCGGGACGGCTACTCGGTGCTGCACCGCCGTGCGGTGGTGCCGCGCGCCGACCGTGCCGTGGTGGCGGCCGAGGGGCTCGCCCGGGTGGTCGCCGCGCGGCTGCGCCACCGCTACCGCCCGCGGACCGCGAGCGGCTCGCCGTCGGCGCGTCCTGACCGGCACGTCTCCGAGGAGGCCGCGTGAACTCCGGGCGCCGCGACCGGCGCGTTCCCCTGTCCCTGCGCCGCCGCCCCGTCCCCTGGCACCGGCAGGAGCCCACCTGGCGGGAGGCCAGGCCCGCGGTGATCGCGCGAGCCCTGAAACAGGCACAGGCCAGGCCGTCGGGGAACTGGTACGTCGTCGGCGCCTCCGAGGCGCTGCGCCGCGACCGGCCCCTGGCGCTGGACGTGGCCGGCCGGGAGGTCGTCGTCTGGCGCGGCCGCGACGGCCGGCCCCTCGCCGGTCCCGGTATCTGCCCGCACCTCGGGGCGCCGCTGGCCGACAGCCCCGTCCGCTGCGGCACGCTGGTGTGCCACTGGCACGGACTGGCCCTGGACGGCGGGCCGTTCGCGGGCTGGCAGCCGCTGCCGGCCTTCGACGACGGGGTCCTCGTCTGGGTACGGCTGGACGAGGCCGGCGGGGAACCGGCCCTGGACGCACCCGTCGTACCGGAGCGCCCGGCCGCCGCGGAAGGGCTGACGGCCGTCTACACGGGCTTCGGGACGTGCGAGCCCGAGGACGTCGTGGCCAACCGCCTCGATCCCTGGCACGGGGCGTGGTTCCACCCGTACTCGTTCGTCGATCTCACCGTGGTCGGCTCGCCGGACGCGGCCGACGACCGTTTCACCGTCGATGTCTCCTTCAAGGTCGCGGGGCGGCTCGTCGTCCCGGTCCGGGCGGTGTTCACCGCTCCCGGGCCGCGCACCGTCGTCATGCGCATCACCGAAGGGGAGGGCGCGGGCACCGTGGTGGAGACCCACGCCACTCCCCTGGGCTCCGACGAGCGGGGCCGTCCGCGCACGGCCGTCGTCGAGGCCGTGGTGGCGACCTCGGGCCGGAGGGGCTTCGCCCTCGCCCGCCGGGCCGCACCGCTCATGCGGCCGCTGATGCGCACCGCAGCCGGCCGGCTGTGGCGGGACGACCTCGCCTACGCCGAACGCCGCTGGCAGCTGCGTTCCACGGGCCGTTTCCCGGGCTGAGGGGCCCCGCCCCCGCGTGCCCGCCGCCGAAACGCGAGTGGCGTGGGCCCCCGCACGGATGCCCACGCCACTCCCCTGTGCCCCGGCGGACGGGGCCCCTGAGCCGCTTCGCCTACCGGCGGCTGAGGGCGCCCGGCCACCAGGCGGTGCGGCCGATGTCGCGGACCAGTGCGGGGACCAGCAGTGAGCGCACCACCAGGGTGTCCAGCAGCACGCCGAAGGCCACGATGAACGCGATCTGGGCCAGGAAGGCGAGCGGGATGACGCCGAGGGCGGCGAAGGTCGCGGCGAGAACGACACCCGCCGAGGTGATCACCCCGCCGGTCGCCACGAGCCCGCGGCGCACGCCCTCCCGGGTGCCGTGCCTGAGCGCCTCCTCGCGCACCCGGGACATCAGGAAGATGTTGTAGTCGACGCCCAGCGCCACGAGGAAGACGAATCCGTAGAGGGGGACGGAGGAGTCGGTGCCGCTGAAGCCGAGGACGTTCTCGAACACCAGGGCCGAAACGCCGAGGGTGGCCGCGAAGTTGAGCGCGACGGTGGCGACGAGGAGCACGGGCAGCAGGAGCGAGCGGAGCAGTCCGACGAGGATCACGAGGATGATCGCGAGGACGACCGGCACGATGAGGTTGCGGTCGCGCTCGGCGGTGCGCTGGGTGTCGTACTGCTGGGCGGTGTACCCGCCGACCAGGACGTCCGCGTCCGGAACCTCGTGCAGTGCCGTCCGCAGCCGGGCGACGGTGTCCTTGGCGGCGTCCGAGTCCGCGGTGTCGGCGAGGGTCACGTCGATCCTGACCCGTCCGTCGGCGACCAGCGCCTCACCCGTCCCGGGACGCCCGGAGACGGTGACGACGTCGGCGGAGTCCACGCCGCGGACCGACTCGGCGGCCGAACGCACCCCGGCGGCCGACGCGGCGTCGGCGATGACGACGGCCGGGTTTCCGGCACCGCCGGGGAAGTGCTGCCCGAGGGTCGCCTGGGCCGCCACGGACGGGGCGTCGTTCACGAAGATCTCGTCGAGCGGGACGCCCTTGGACTCCAGGGTCGGCCAGAACACGGCGCAGGCGAGCAGGCCCGCGAGGGTCGCGGCCCACACCTTCCGGGGCGCCCGGTCGACGACGTCGGCGACACGGCGCCACACCGGGTGCCCCTCGTCCCGCGTGGGCCTGACCTTGGCCGGCCAGTAGGCGGCGCGGCCGAAGAGGAGCAGGACCGCGGGCAGGAAGGTCAGGGCGCTCAGCACGGCGCAGACGATGCCGATCGCGCCGACCGGTCCGAGTGCGCGGTTGTTCGTCAGATCGCTGAACAGCAGCGCCAGCAGGCCGAGGGCGACGGTGGCGGCGCTGGCCGTGACCGGTCCCACGGACTGGCGCAGCGCGGCACGCATGGCGGCGACACGGTCGCCCTCGCGGGCACCCAGTTCCTCACGGAACCGGGCCGCGAGCAGGAGCGCGTAGTCGGTGGCGGCACCGATCACCAGGATGGAGAGGATGCCCTGCACCTGTCCGTCGACGCGGACGATGTCATGGTCGGCGAGCACATAGACCACCGCGCAGGCGAGACCGAGCGAGAACACCGCGCCGATGATGATCACCAGCGGGAGCAGCAGGCTGCGGTACACCAGCAGCAGGATCAGCAGCACCGTGACCAGGGCGACGCCGAGCAGGAGGCCGTCGATGCCGGCGAAGGCGTCGGCCAGGTCGGCCTGGGTGGCGGCGGGACCGGCGAGCTGCACGGTCGTCCCCGGTACGGCGGCGGCCGCCTTCTCCACGGCCTCCAGCGTCGTGGGCAGCTCTTCACCGAGGTCGGGGCGCAACTGGACGACGCCCTGGAGCGCCTCCTGGTCGTCCGAGGCGATCGCCGGGGACGGGGTCGCGAGCACTCCCGGCCTCCCCTTCAGACCGGCGAGGGCCTGGGTGGCGTCGGCCTGCTCCCCGGGCCCGAGCCTGCCGCCGTCGGCCGCGGTCCAGATGATCACCGCGGGCAGGGACTCTGCCTGGCGGAAGGCCTCCTGGGCCTCTATCACCTGGGTCGACTCGGCGCTGCGCGGCAGGAACGCGGCCTGGTCGTTGGTCGAGACCTCGCCGAGCTTGCCCGCGTAGGGGCCGAGGCCACCGCCGATGGCCAGCCAGGCGACGACGACGAGCAGCGGCAGCAGTCGGCCGGCCCATCGCAGGGGTCGGGACATGAGAACTCCATGGGGGCAGGGATATCTCTTGGTGATAAACAATCTCACCGGAGAGTAATCTCAATGATTGAGAGAGATTGAAGCATGTGACTGAACGTTCCCGAGGAGGGGGGTCGGCGGATGCACCCACGTCCGCATCGATCCCGGCAACGGCATCGGGCCGGGTCGGCCGAGCGGTACGCGCGACTCGCGGAGCCGGGTGACCGGCGCCCGGTCAGGAGATGTAATGGGACACGCCGTCAACCGGCGTACGGCCCGCGGACCAGGCTGTCGCCCGAGTGGTCCGGGCGGCCGTTGTAGGGCTGAACCGACACATCGACCACCGAGTACTCGTCGAGGTCGATGTTGTCGGGCACCGGCAGGGTGGCGTGGCCGTCGGCGCCGAGCACGCCCATCGACACCAGCTTGGTGTGGGTGCGGTCCATGAGCCAGACCTCGAAGTAACCGGAGGTCCGCGGAAGGCCCTTGACCGTGACGTCGAGCGTGCGGTGCCCCGGGTCGTCGCTGAGGCGGGCGTAGCCGGCGGACTCGTCCTGGAGCGAGTCGAGTTGGCGGCCGTCGGCGGAGGGAGCGCTGGTGGAGGTGCGCATCGCCCACCAGGTGACGCCGCTCCCGGCAGCGGCACCGAGCAGCGCGGCGCAGGCGGCGACGGCGACGCCGAGGCGGGCCAGGCGGCGATTCCCACGCCGCGGCCGGCCGCCGGCCGTGCCGGCACCGGCGGAACGCGGCCGCTCGCGCCCGGCCGCCCGAATGCCGTGGTCGCCCTCCTCGGCCCTTCCCCCGCCGGCGCTCTGTTCCAGCCCGAGCTCGTCGGCGATGGAGTCCCACAGGTCCACGGGCGGGGAGGTCAGCTCGTGTTCGTGGATCGAGGGTGTCCTGAGGGCCGAGACCACACGCGTCAGTGCCGCCAGTTCCCGCGCGCAGTGCGCGCAGTGCCGCACATGGTCCTTCGCGGAGGGGGACGAGTCCTCCCCGAGCGCCATCAGGGCGAGTGTCTCCTCATCAACGTGCTCCATCGTCCACCTCCAACCGGTTCCTGAGGCGTATCAGTCCACGCCGCGTGCAGCTCTTGACGGTGCCGAGCGGAAGCCCGGTGCGTTCGGCGATCTGACTCTGGGTCAGGTCCTCGAAGAAGGCCAACGTCAAGACAGTCTGTTGCTGTTCGGGAAGTCTCTCAAGCTCCTCCACGAGGAGAATGTGGTCTACGACCGCGTCGGAGGGAGGAGTCCGGTGCGAGACCTCGGGCACGGCCGCGGCGGCCGCCTCCAGGTCCCTGGCGTGCCGCGAGCGGCGGGTCAGCGCGTCGGCCACCTTGTGGTGGGTGATCCCGAGGATCCAGGTCTTCAGGGCTCCCCGCCGTGGGTCGTAGCCCGCCCGGCCGCGCCAGGCGTCGACGAACACCTGCTGGGTGACGTCCTTGGCCTCCTCCGGATCTCCGACCCGTCGCAGGACGACCGTGAAGACGAGTGCGCCCCAGCGCCGGTACGCCTCGTTGAGGCAGGCCTCGTCACCCGCGGTGAACCCGTCGCCGAGCTCGTCGTCGGAGACGGCCGTCACGCGGGCCACGGTGGCGGCCAGCACCTTGGCACCGCCCCACATCGCCCTCACGTTCCTTCTTCCACGGCCGTGACGACCAGGTTCTGCTGGTACCCGCCGGCGGCGGGGAGGTAGGCACCGGTGCAGGTGATGAGGGTGAGGACCGCCGGTCCCTCCCGCTGGAACGCACCGGACCCGGCCAGCGCGCTCTTGTCGATCGCGCGGCGTGCGGTGACGCGGTACTCGACCGTGCTGCCGTCGGCGCGCTCCACCAGAACCTGATCACCCGAGCGCACGTCGTTCAGGGCCACGAGGACGCCGAGCCCGCGGCCGTCGGAGTCGACGTGACCGACCAGCACCGCGGAACCCTGCTTCGAGCCCGGCGGCGGGGAGAAGCGGTACCAGCCGACCCGCCGGGGATCGTCGGGAACTTCGACCTGTCCGTCGTCGGAGACGGCGACGGGATCGATCGGCGCCGTCACGCCGAGGCGTGCGAGCGTCAACGTCCGCGGCCCTGCGACCTGCGCCGGGACGGCGGGCGATCGCCCGGGCCCGTCGGCTGACACGTCCGCGCGTGGCGTGGACGGCAGTGACCGGCTGTCGGCGCCGGCCCGCGCGGGGCCGAAGTCGGCCGGTCCGCTCACCGTCTGCCGGGACGTCTCCCGCACCAGCCACACGGTCGACAGGGTGAGCCCCGCGACCGCGACAGCGAGTGCGGCGAGGAGAACCCGGCGAGACGACTTCATGATCATGCAGCGTCTTCTCTTCGCTCGTGGTCCGTGGTGTGCCGTCGGCTCCCGCGGCACACCACGGACCGGGGAGAGGTTCTGCGGTGCCTGCCCGTCGGTGCCGGGTGGGCTCAGCGCGCCGTGGCGCGCAGCCGGACCAGGACGCCCGCGACGCCGAGGGCGGACAGCGCGCCGAGCGAGATCGCCCCGAGCGGGAGACCCTCGTTGTGTGCCGCGGCCTGTCCGCTCTCGCCCGCGGGAACGCCGCCCGGAGCCGAGTGCATGCCCTTCAGGGTCTGGGTCTTGAGGGCCAGGTTCTTGTCATCGGCGCTGCCCCAGGCGTAGACGACGGTGTTGGTGCCCTCCGCCAGGTTCAGATCGGCCGGACCGATCGCGACCGTGTCGGTGCCCGCCAGGACCACGTCCGCGGAGACCGTTCCGGCGGCGACGTCGCCCTTGGCCTCCTTCGGGTTGACCAGATCCTTGAACACCGGTGTGCCGTCCGCGCGTACGTCGACCGCGGGCGCCGCCGCGACGTGGCGGACGGTCAGTCGGGCCTGGCCGGCCGGAACCTTGGAGGTGTCGTTGACGAAGGCGTCCAGCGCGGGGTCGCCGTCGGCGGTCAGATGGGCCACGAGGGTCGCGTTCGCCCCCGCGGGTACGTCGACGGTCTTCTCGATGGCCGGTGTGCCGTCGGGCCCCTCACCGTCCGGGAAGATCTTGATGTCGTAGGAGCCGGCGTCGAGTTTCATCGGGTCGGTCAGCGTGCCCGGCTTGAAGTCGGGGATCAGTTCGTCGTCACCGGCGTAGACGTCCACAGTGAGACCGGGCACGGCGTGCAGGACCGTGACGGTGGCCTGGTCCTCGGCGGCGCCCTGCAGTGCGAAGGCGGGTGCCGCGGCGGTCACGGACACGACGGCGGCGGCTCCGGCGGCCAGGGCGGCGCTCTTCATACGTGCGTTCATGGCGGTCTGTCCCTTCGGCTCAGGAATGACTGGCACTGTGAGGACACATTCCGCCGCACCCGCACGATCGGTTTCACTTCCCGCACGATCGGTCTCACCTGATACCTCCGATTCCTCCCCGACCTTCAGGTCGGGGAGGAATCGGACCCCTGCGGAGCAGAGCAAGGGAGGAGCAATCGCCTTCAGGGCGATGGGTCGTCTCCACCCACCGGGCCGAGAGCGACCTCACGCAGGTGGACGATCTCGGAGTTGAGGGACCGCCGGTCGGCGCGGGCCTCCTCAACAAGGCGTGTGTGCAGTTCCGTTGGCAGGAGGAGAGAGATCCACTTCTCGTCTTCCACGCTAGGATCAAGCCATGACGACACCAGAGAAACGCCAGGAGAATGCCGGGCATGCCCGGTACACCTACCGGCTCCGCGTGTCGTCGACCGCCCGCACGGGCCTGATGGCCGAGTGGGCGCGCTGCCGATGGGTGTGGAACGAATGCGTGGCCATGTCCCGCAAGGTCCACGCCGCGAACCAGGACGCCGCTGGGAAGACGACGTGCGGGCCGGCCCAACTCGACAAGATGCTGACCGAGGCCCGCACCGCAATGGGGTGGCTGCGTGAGGGCGCGTCGGTGCCGCAGCAGCAGACCATCCGCGACTTCGCCAAGTCCCGCGCCAAGGCGATGAAGGACATCAAGGCGAAGCTGCCGATCCGGCAGCGCGCCGGGATGCCGAAACCGAAGAAGAAGCGTGAGGCGCTGCCCACACTGAACTACACCCGGCGCGGATTCCGCCTGAAAGACGGGCGCCTGCACGTCGCGGGCGGCATCGTCCTGACGGTCGTCCGGTCCCGCGAACTCCCGGCCGCACCCACCAGCGTGCGCGTGTACCAGGACAGCCTGGGGCACTGGTACGCGTCGTTCGTCGTCGCCACCGAGACCCAGCCGCTCCCCGCCACGGGTGCCGTGCTCGGTGTGGACTGGGGTGTCAGGGAGACCGCCACCACTACGTCCGCCGCGCACGACCTCCCCCACGCCGAGCACGGCAGGCGCGCCGCACAGCGCCTCGCCCGCTACCAGCGGATGACGGCCCGCCGGAAGCCCACGCGCGGACAGGCCGCATCCAAGGGCTACCGCGAAGCTCAGCGGCAGACCGCCAAGGTGCACAAGAAGGTCGCACGGCAGCGGCAGGACACCGCCCGCAAGTGGGCCAAGCGTGTTGTCCGCGACCATGACGCGGTCGCCGTCGAGGACTTCCGCCCGAAGTTCCTCAGCCGTACCACTATGGCCCGCAAAGCCGCCGACGCGGCGATCGGCGCCACCAAGACGGCCCTGATCGAGACGGGCCGCAAGCATGGGCGGGACATCCGTCTCGTGCATCCCGCGCACACCACCATGGACTGCGCGTCGTGCGGAGCGAGAACCAAGCACGCACTTCCTCTTTCGGAACGTACCTACACCTGCACCGCGTGCGGAACCGTATCCCCCAGGGACAAGAACTCCGCCCGCGTGATGCTGGTCCGGGCTGGTCTCAACCCGGCTGGTGCCGAGGGCGTAAGACCTTTGGGAGCGCTGCTCCCGGAGGCAGCCTGAGCCAGGAATCCCGTCCCTTCAGGAAAGTCCTTCAGGGAGGGGAGGATGTCAATTTCCGTATGCGTCCCGTCGGTGGCGCGGCGAGGGCCGGCCCGCGTTCCAGTCGGCCAGGCCGCCCGCGCCGAGGAGTCCGGTGCCGACGGCGAAATCCGGCCCGGTGCGCTGCCGCAGTTCCCGCCGGGAGATGTGGGTGACCAGCATCGGGAAGACCGGGCGCAGCGGCTGGCACCAGCGCAGCCAGGGCGGCGCGTAGACGGCGGGGGCGCGTCGCTCGATGCCGGCGGTGAGCAGCCCGGCCACCCGCGCCGGGGTCTGCACACGCCGGGCGAACCAGGGCTGATGTGCGCGCAGGGCCCTGAGCACCGGGTTGTCGTCGAGTCCGTCGATCATGTCGGTTCCGGTCCAGTGCAGATACGCGATGCCGACGCCGATGCCCTCGGGCGCGAGTTCGCCGCGCAGGGCCTGGGCGAAGGACTCGGCGCCCGCCTTGGAGGCGCAGTAGGCGCTCATCATGGGCGCGGAGCCGAACGCGGCGGTCGAGGCGATCTCCAGGAAGTAGCCGCGGGTGCGGGTGAGGTGGGGCAGGAAGGCCCTGGCGGTGTTCGCGGCACCGAGCAGGTTGACCTCGACAACCCGTCGCCACAGGTCGGGATCGGTGTCACGGAACGGCCCGCTGACGGCGATCCCCGCATTCGCCACCACCACGTCGGCGGGGCCGAGTCGAGCCTCGACCTCCCTCGCCGCGGCCTCGAGGCCGCCGAGGTCGGTCACGTCCACCTCCACGCACAGGCCGGGCGAGGACATCCCCGCCGTGGCCTCGCGCAGCCTCTCCTCCTCGCGGCCGAGAAGTGCGACCCGCGCGCCGGCATGACTCAGAGCGACGGCGAGCGCCGCGCCCACCCCGCGGGCGGCCCCGGTGACGACGGCGACCCGTCCACGCAGGGGCGAGCCGTCCAGGGGCGGGCTCGGGGGCCGGGCGACACTTCGGGAAACCCGGGCGACACGTCGGGGAAGGAATCCTCGGCCGCTCATTCCATGGTCCTCGCCCTCTGTCTCCGTCGGCCACCGACGGATCCACGGCTACGAATTGCCCCCGGTACCGAGGCGCTCTCGACTCACCCCGGGTGCTGGGGCGATCTCGACCTCGCCGATCACTCCGTGTCGTTCCCGCACCTCCTTCTTCGGTTCGGCTCGTCTCGCCGGATGCAGGGCAGAGCGGCGACGACCGGGGTCGGCTGCGCCGTGAAAGGCATCCAGGTCGGCATGGGGCGTCTGGAACGGGTGTGACAGACGCATTGACATCACGCCTTGCCGGCCTCGACTATGACCGGGTGGTCATATGACCACCCGGTCACCTGTGGAGTGCCGATGCCAACGCCTACCTGGGCCCGCCTGTCTCCGGCCCGCCGCGAGCGCATTCTCATCGCGGCGATGGACGAGTTCGGCACGCACGGCTACTCGACGGGCAGCCTGAACGTCATCGCCCGCGAGGCAGGCGTCGCAAAGGGATCCCTGTTCCAGTACTTCGCCGGAAAGCTGGATCTGTTCACCTACGTCGCCGAGCAGACCTCTCTGCGCGTGCACGAGAACCTCAGGCCCTGGCTCGAGAGCTATGACGGCACACGCGGCTTCGCCGGCCATTTCCTCGATGCCCTGGATGCCTGGGTGGTCTATTTCGCGGAACACCCGCTGGAACGCGGTGTCACGGCAGCGACCAACATGGAAATGGACCCGGCCGTCCGTGCCGCCGTGCGCACACCCGTGAACGACCTCTATATGACGAGCCTGCGCCCACTCCTACAGCAAGCGGTCGACCTGGGCCATCTGCGGAAGGACTCCGATCTGGAGGCCCTGCTCGCTCTCCTGCTGACGATCCTGCCGAACTTGGCGCTGCTCGCGCACACCCCCGGGCTGACGGGCCCGATGCCTCTACTGAACGTCCCTCCACAGGTTCGGCGAGAAAACCTCCGGCGGCTCATCGCGCCCCTGCTCTGCAGCTTCACGCCGCACGAAGCGTGAGAGGCGTTTCCGGTTCCGGCGCTTGAGTTCCACGCGTCTCCCGGACGCCCCTCCTGCCATGCGCCACGCCAATCGTTCCGTCACAGAAGGGTGAGGCTATGCTCCGCTCCACCGTACGGATCATCACCGCCGTGCTGCTGGCCGTCGCGGCCGGCCTGGGATTCGCTCCCGCCGCCGGCGCCTCGACAGCGGATCCCGTAGCGCCGCAGGACCTGTCCGAACCCGGTGTCCACGCGGTGGCCTACACGGATCTGACCGTGTCGGCCTCCGGCCGGTCGTACAGCGCACGTGTCTGGTATCCCGGAGCCTCGGCAGGTGCGAACGCGCCGGTCGCGGCCGGCGTCCACCCGGGGCTGGCCTTCGGGCACGGGTTCTTCCAGGGCATCACCCAGTACGAATCCCTGCTCAGGCATTACGCGTCCTGGGGATTCATCACCGTGGTACCCAAATCGCAAGGCGGCCTGTTCCCCAACCACTCCGCCTTCGCGGACGACCTGAACGCCGCGCTCACCTGGCTCACCACACAGAACAGCACCAGCGGCTCCCGTTTCGCGGGCGCGGTCGCCACCTCCAGCCTGGGCGTCTCCGGGCACTCGATGGGCGGCGGCGCCGCCCTGCTGGCCGCGAGCCGCAACCCCGCGGTCAAGAGCGTGTCGACGCTGGCGGCGGCGGAGACGAACCCGTCGGCCGTCGCCGCCTCGGGGACGCTCAGGACACCCGCCCAGTACCTCGGTGGCAGCGAGGACAGCATCGCCGGAGTCGCCGACCACCAGCAGAAGATGTACGCCGCGAAGCCGGCCCCCGCCCAACTGCGCGTCATCACGGGCGGTTTCCACTGCGGCTTCGAGGACAGCTCCGGCTTCGGCTGCGACAGCGGCAGCATCTCCCGCGCGGTACAGCAGAAGGCCACACGGGGGGTCACAACCGCCTGGCTGCTGTACACACTTGTCGGCCAGTCCTCGCTGTACGACCAGGTGTGGGGCTCAACGGCCCAGAATCTGCCGGGCGTTGTGTTCTCCGGCAAGCCCTGAGACCCCTCTGACGTCCAGTCACCGAGCGCGGTGACGAAGGCGGGCGGCTCCTCGATCTCGGTCGAGGAGCCGCCTCACCGCCGTCCGGGCCATCCGGGCCATCCGGGCAGGGTGGCCGGTCCGGGCGGGCTTTCAGGGCAGGCGGTCCGGGCGGGCTTCCGGGTGGCCGGTCCGGGCGGCCGGTCCCGGGCGGGCAGGGTGGCCGGTCCGGGCGGCCGGTCCCGGGCGGTCCGCAGTCGGTGACGATCCCGCAGTCGGTGACGATCCGCGTCGGCAGGGCGACGAAGGCCTCCGACTGAACGGAATCCCGCATTCACCCACGGGATTCACCCACGCTTGCCGATCAGTCGACAAAGCGGCCCAGGAAGCGGGTGCGGCCCGGCGGGCGGATCATGGGGATGTGGACGCGGGGCTGGCAGCCGTGGCGCCACGGCTGCAGGGGCCGACCGCGGCACCGCACCTGTCCCGGGGCAGCGGCATGCCGCGTCGCTGTCCGGCGCTCCCACGCCGGACAGGCCTTCCGCGACGGTTCCGAGCCGGTCTTCCCCGGCCGTACACCTGCCGCCGCGTGCAGCGGATGCCCGAGAGCGGGCCGGGCACAGCGGCTCACGCGACCGCGCTCCCCGTACGCGCCCGCCCCCACGGTCTGCCCGCGCACGGGCCCTCGGCCGCCGAGCGGAGGAGCGCGCGGTGAGCGAGCCCGTGGAAGAACTCGTCAGCGGCGCCGCCCGGGACGCGGGAGGCTGGATGGGGGCGCTGCCGGTGGCACAGGTCGCCACGAGCGCCGACGGCACCATCGTGCGCTGGAACCGCGCCGCGCAGGAACTGCTGGGCCACAGCCCGCACCACGTGGTCGGCCGGCACATCGCCGAGCTGCTGCATCCCGGCGCGGACCGGAGTCTGGGACGGTCGCTGTGGGAGGCGGCCGCCTCCGGCCGGGGCGTGATGGGCACCGTCACCGCCTGGCACGCCGACGGGCACCCGGTCGAGCTGGAGATCTGGGCCAGTCCGCTGCCCGACCGGCACGAGGACACCTCCGCCGTCGTGGTGTTCGCCGCCGACGCCCACGCCGCCCGCCGTATCCGCGGCTCCTCCGCCGTGTGGGACGGGCTGTTCGCCCGCTCCCCGGTCGGCATCGCCGTCCTCGACACCGAGCTGCGGTTCCTGCGGGTCAACGCGGCGCTGGAGAGGATGAACGGCCTGCCGGAGTCCGCCCATGTGGGCCGGCGCCTGTCCCAGCTGTTGCCGCAGGTCAACGCCCACGACATGGAAGAGGCGATGCGCAGTGTCCTGGCCAGCGGCCGGCCGGTGCTCGATCGCCGCCGGGCCGGCCGCACCCCGGCCGACCCCGACCGGGACAAGGTCTGGTCGTGCTCCTACGTCCGCGTCGAGGACCCCGCGGGCCGGCCGATCGGAGTGATCGCCTCCCTGCTCGACATCACCGAGCAGCAGCGCGCCCACACCGAGGCGGAAGCCGGGCGCCGTCGGCTCGCCCTGCTCAGCGAGGCCTCGATCCGGGTCGGCTCCAGCCTGGAACTGGAACGCACCGCCCAGGAGCTGGCCGACCTCGCGGTTCCCCGGCTGGCCGACGCCGTCACCGTCGATGTGCTCGACTCCCTCGCCCGCGGCGACGAGCCGGGCCCGGGGCTGGCCGGCGGGGTCGCGCTGCGCCGCCTGGGCAAAGCGCCGCTGACCGGCTCCGCGGTCATCGCCGCCCTGGCCCCGCTCGGCCGCACGCTCTCCTTTCCGGTCGCGGCCCCTTACAGCCAGGTCCTCGCCGGCCGGCACCCGTACCTGCTGGCCCGCCTCGACGCCGACGTCGTCGCCCCGGCCGCACGCCACACCGGCAGGCCCGCTCACCTGCTGACACTGGGCGTGCACTCGTTCATGATGATCCCGCTCGTGGCCCGAGACCTCGTCCTGGGCGTCGCCACCTTCTACCGCACGCAGCCCCTCGGCCCCTTCGACAGCGACGAGGCCGCCCTCGCCGCCCAGCTCGCCGCCCGCGCCGCGCTCAGCATCGACAACGCCCGCCTCTACCAGCGCGAACACGACACCGCCGTCACGCTGCAGCGCAGCATGCTTCCGCAGCACATCACGCCGCCGGCGGGCATCGAGGTCGCCCACCGCTACCTGCCCGCCAGCGACGTCAACGAGGTCGGCGGCGACTGGTACGACGCGCTGCGTCTGCCCGCCGGAAAGGGCGCTCTGCTGATCGGCGACGTCATGGGCCACGGCATGGTCGCCGCGGCCGTCATGGGACGGCTGTCCGCGAGCATCCGGGCGCTGGCCCGCCTCGACCTCGAACCGAAGGAGATCCTGGCCCAGCTGGAAGCCGCCCTGGAGGACCTGGCCGAGCCGATGCTCGCCACCCTCCTGTACGCCGTCGTCGACCCGGCCACCGGTCACTGCCGCATCACCCGGGCAGGCCATCCCCCTCCCGCGCTGGTCACCCCCGACGGCGAAGTCCGCCTCCTCGATGTACCGCCCGGGACACCCCTCGGCGTCGGCGGCACCCGTTACACCACCACCGATCACATCCTTCTGCCCGGCAGCGTCCTCGTGCTGTACACCGACGGGCTCATCGAATCGCGCAGCAGCGACATCGACGAACGCCTCGGCGAACTCACGGACGCCCTGGCCGAGCCCAGTCCCTCCCTGAACGCCATGTGCGACAGCCTCCTGGCCCGCCTCGTCCCGGCCTCGGCCGACGACGACATCGCCCTCCTCGTCGCCCGCATACGGCCCACCCCGTGACCCGCGCCGGCCGGCGGCGTGGGTCCGTACGTCACGGTGAACGGCTCTTCGCCGAGGAGGGTTCCGTAGCGGGAGGGTCGAACCAGCCCCATCCGCTGACATCGTGGTCGTCCCAGAACATCGCGGTCACCCGCTTCCTCGTGGGCTGTGGACCGGGCTGACGACTACGCCTTCCCGGCCGCCTCACCTTCACGATCGGCCCTGCCGAGCGGTGCGTCATGGGCCGACGGGCGAGGTGGCCAGGGCGGTGAGGGCGGCCAGCCGAGCGCCGAGCCCACCTGGTAAGTGGTGTCGACGATGCCGGAGGCCAGGCCCGCCTGCTCCTGCGGGGCGCCCGATATCGCCGGGATGTACGCGAGCGCCATACCGAGCGAGGCGACCAGCGAGGCGGGCAGGACCGTGGTTCTGGGCGGTCGGCGGGACGATGCGGGCGTCGGGTGACACGGCCCGCGTCGTCGAGCGTGTCGCGGTGGTGGAGCAGCCCGCGTGGCGCCTCGGTCGCTCCGTGACCCGTGCCGCTCCGGGCCGGCATCTCCACCCGGGGCCGGCCCGGACGCTCGTGCTCGGCGATGATCCGCCGGGACGGGCTGCGTCGCGAACTCGCCGACCGGGGCATCGTGTTCGCCCTGGCCCGCGTCAACCAGGACCTCCTGGACGAGTTCGGCGCGTACGGGCTCGCGCAGTCCGTGTGAGCCGGGCTGATCTTGCCCACGCTGCCGGCGGCCGTGGCCGCGTACCGGGCCTGGTGCCGAGATCACCAGCCCGGCGTGGCCGACCGCGCGGGCGCGTCCCCGGTCGGCGACGCGGCTGTGCCCGCGATCACACGTACTCGGGCACGACGGCCACCGGGCAGGCCGAGTGGTGGAGCACCCCGTGGGCCACGCGGCCCAGCTGGAGGCCGAAGTGCCGGTGCCTGCGGCGTGCTCCGAGGACCAGGAGACCGGCGTCGTGCGAGGCGTCCACCAGCGCGCTCCGCGCGGGCCCCTCGACCGTGCTGCGGAGCACCTCGACGTCGGCGGGAACGTCCCGGAGCGCCTTCGCGAGCGCCTCCACCGCCTCCCGCTCGTACGACCGCCCCGAGCCGCCCCTGACGGAGTCCGGGGCACGGTGGCCGGAAGCCTCGCGCACCGGGTGCCGCCAGGCCCGTACGGCGCTGACGGCCGCCCCGCGCAGGCGCGCCTCCTCGACGGCGAAACGGACGGCCGCCGAGGCCACCGGAGGCTCGCCCACACCCACGACGACACGGCCGTGGGTGGCGGGCACGGCCCGGTTGTCGTGACTGCCGCGCACCACGACCACCGGACAGTGCGCGTGCCCCGCCACGGTCAGGCTGACCGATCCCAGCAGCGCCTCGGCCATACCGCCGCGCCCCCGGGTGCCGGTCACCAGGAGGGCGGCGTTGCGGCTCTCGCGCACCAGCGTGTACTCGGGTTCCTCGGACACCACGGCGGTGGTCACCTTCACCTCGGAGCGCCGTCCCGCGGCGCGGCGGGCGGCGGACGCGACGACGTCCTCCGCCCGCACCCTCCCGCCCGGCTCACCGAGGTCCCGGGCGAGGTGCGCGCCCTCGTACCGCTCCCACAGCGAGGCGTACACCAGCCGCAGCGGCGCCCCGCGCAGCGCGGCCTCGTCGACGGCCCAGTCCACGGCCCGCAGCCCGGCCTCGGAGCCGTCGACACCGACGACGACCGGCGGCTCCACCGTCACCGCCCTCACCGTCCCGCGCCGAGGTCGAACACGATCCGGGCCGCCGCACGGCTCTCCCGCGAGCCGTCGAGGCCGACGGTGACGGTACGGGTCATGGTCCCCACCTTTCGAAGCGATCCGTTCGGATCGTGGTGCTGTCGTGTCCTGCCGTGGTACTGGTCCGAGCCTTGTCCCTGGGGGCGGGCTACGGCAGGGGGCCGCAGGTCCTCACAAGAGGCCGACCGGCCCAACCCGCCGGTGCTCGAAGTCCCTGACGTCCTCGTCGCCGGGCGGAACCCGGCCTATAGCGGCGGCCGCGGCGTTCGGGGAGGCCGGCCGAGGCCGGGCGGGCCCCGGACGGGGGCCGCCCCGTCCCGATGGGAAGGACATTCGGCCCTGCCCAGGCACGCGCCGCCGAGGCAGCCTGGAGAACATACGCGGGCCGATGCCCAGGTCGGGCCCCGGAGGGCCGGCGCACGGCTCGCCGTGACCGCCGCGAGCCGACGGTCCTCGCCCCGTCGCGGACCGGCACACCACAGAAGTCGCGAACCGGCACAGCACAGAGGAAGGCAGTGAGCGTGATGCCCCACATCGTCGGCGAGGTGATGACCCGCGAGGTCGTCGAAGCCCACCGGGAGACACCGTTCAAGAGCGTGGCCCAGCTGCTGTACCGGAACCGGATCAGCGGACTGCCCGTGGTGGACGGCGACGACAAGGTCGTGGGAGTGATCTCCGAGACCGATCTCATCCGCTGCCAGGCGGCCCGGGCCGCCCACGGCCGGACGCGGCGGACGCGCATCCCCCCGCTGCGCCGCTCGGCCCGGCGCGGGGCCGCCCTCGCCCGCGCCACCACGGCGCAGGACCTGATGACGTCGCCCGCGATCACCGTCCACCCGGAACAGCGCGTCGCCGACGCCGCGCGGATGATGGAACGCCATGGTGTCGAGCGGCTCCCGGTCGTGGACGAGGAGGACCGCCTGATCGGCATCGCCACGCGCCGTGACCTGCTGCGCGTCTTCCTGCGCACGGACGACGAGATCCGCCAGGAGATCCTCGACGAGGTGGTGAACCGTGCCATGGGCCTGCCTCCCCACATCGTCGTGTCGGTCCGCGACGGCATGGCGACCCTGGAGGGCCGCCTGGAACGGCGCAGCGACATCCCGCTGCTGCTCCGGCTCGCCTACCGGGTCGACGGGGTGGTCGGGGTGGTCAACGGCCTGACGTTCCGTGTCGACGACGCCCGGCCCTCGGAGAAGCACTCCGCCTCGAGGAACGATCCCGCGTAGCCCGGTGGCGGGCGGGCCGCACGGCCCTACGGCGGCAAGGCCCAACGGTCCCCGGCGAGGACCAACGGGGACTGCGCGCGAGAGCCCTCGACGGACGACGCTACCGATGGGGGCGACACCGTCCCCACGGTGCTCCCGGCACCATCCACCGAGCGGTTTCAGCTCTCTGCGACGGAGGCAACGCCACATGACCCGCCACGACCGAACCGCCGCCGCCGGTCCCGCCCCGGCACCGACCGACACCGCCATCGCCGTGGACCTGCTCGTGACGAACGGGCTGAAGGCGCTCGCCGACTACGAGGCCCTCGACCAGGACCAGGTCGACCACATCGTGAAGAAGGCCTCCGTCGCCGCGCTCGACCGGCACACGGCACTGGCGCGCCTGGCCGTGGAGGAGACCGGCCGCGGCGTCTTCGAGGACAAGGCCGTCAAGAACATGTTCGCGTGCGAGCACGTCACGCACGGCATGAGCACCCTGAAGACCGTCGGCGTCATAGCCCGCGACGACATCGAGGACATGGTCGAGATCGCCGAGCCGGTGGGCGTGGTGTGCGCGGTCACCCCGGTCACCAACCCGACCTCCACCACGATCTTCAAGGCGCTCATCGCGCTGAAGACCCGCAACCCGGTCGTGTTCGCCTTCCACCCCTCCGCCCAGAAGTGCAGTGCGGAGGCCGCCCGGATCGTCCGGGACGCCGCGGTCGCGGCCGGCGCCCCGGAGCACTGCGTCCAGTGGATCGAGACCCCGTCGGTCGAGGCCACGGGCACGCTGATGCGTCACCCGGGTGTCTCCCTGATCCTCGCCACCGGCGGCAACGCCATGGTCAGGGCCGCCTACTCGGCGGGCAAGCCCGCCCTGGGCGTGGGCGCCGGCAACGTGCCCGCCTATGTGCACAGGAGCGCGAAGCTGGCCCGGGCCGTCAACGACCTGGTGCTGTCCAAGTCGTTCGACAACGGCATGATCTGCGCCTCCGAGCAGGCCGTCGTCCTGGACACGGAGATCTACGACGACGCCCTGGCCGGGTTCCGCACCCTGCACGCCCATGTGGCGACCGCCGAGGAGAAGGCGAAGCTGGAGGAGTTCCTCTTCCCCGCCGGCGAAGCACCGGGCGGCGGCTGCGAGCCCAAGGTCAACTCCGCGGCCGTAGGACAGAGCCCGGAGTGGATCGCCGAGCAGGCGGGCTTCACCGTGCCCGCCGGCACCTCGCTCATCCTGGTCGAGGCCGACCACGTGGGACCCGACGAGCCCCTCACCCGCGAGAAGCTCTGCCCCGTGCTCGCCGTCCTGCGCGCCGGCTCCGAGCAGCAGGGCTTCGACCTCGCCGCCGACATGGTCGCCTTCCACGGCCAGGGCCACAGCGCCGTCATCCACACCGAGGACCGCGCGCTCGCCGAGGCGTACGGCCGGCGGATGAAGACCGTGCGGATCATCGTCAACGCCCCGTCCTCACAGGGCGCGATCGGCGGCATCTACAACGGTCTGCTGCCGTCGCTGACCCTCGGCTGCGGCTCCTGGGGCAGCACATCGGTGTCCAACAACGTCTCCGCCGCCCAGCTGCTGAACGTCAAGCGAGTCGGCACGCGCCGCAACAACCTGCAGTGGTTCAAGGTGCCGCCCAGGATCTACTTCGAGCCGCAGGCCATCCGCTACCTCGCCTCGATGCCGGACGTCCACCGCGTCACCGTCGTCACCGACGCCACCATGACCCGCCTCGGCCTCGTCGACCGTGTCACCCGCGTCCTGCAGCGACGCCACGACCCGGTCACCCTCCAGATCATCGACAACGTCGAGCCCGAGCCCAGCATCGACTCCGTCCGCCGCGGCGCCAAGCTCATGGGCGACTTCCGCCCGGACACGATCATCGCGCTGGGCGGCGGCTCACCGATGGACGCGGCCAAGGTGATGTGGCTGCTGTACGAGCAGCACGCGAGCGGCGTGGACATCGACTTCGCCGACATGCGGCAGAAGTTCTCCGACATCCGCAAGCGCGCCTTCCGCTTCCCCGTCCCCGGGAAGCTGGCCCGTCTGGTGTGCGTCCCGACCACGTCCGGCACCGGCGCCGAGGTCACGCCCTTCGCGGTCATCTCCGACCCGGCCACGGGCAAGAAGTACCCGCTCGCCGACTACGCCCTCACCCCGAGCGTGGCCATCGTCGACCCGACGCTCACCGCCGGGCTGCCCGCCGCCCTGGCGGCCGACAGCGGCTTCGACGCCCTCACCCACGCCATCGAGGCGTATGTGTCCGTGTACGCCAACGACTTCACCGACGGCCTCGCCCTGCACGCGATCCGTCTGATCTTCGCGAACATCGAGGCGTCGGTGACCGACGGCACCGCGCGGCCGGACGCCCGGGAGAAGATGCACAACGCCGGCACCATCGCGGGCATGGCCTTCGGCAACGCCTTCCTCGGCATCGTCCACGCCATGTCCCACACCCTCGGCGCCACGTTCCACATCGCGCACGGCCGCACCAACGCGGTCCTGCTGCCGCACGTCATCCGCTACAACGGCACCGTGCCGACGAAGCTCACCGGCTGGCCCAAGTACGAGGACTACCGGGCCCCCGAACGCTTCCAGGACATCGCCAGCGCCCTCGGACTGCCCGCCGCCACCCCGGCCGAGGGCGTGCGGTCGCTCGCGGAGGCGGTGGAGCGCCTGCGCGAGGCCGTGGGCATCGAGCCGTCCTTCCAGGCCCTCGGCGTCGACGAGCAGGCCTTCCTGGGCTCCCTGCCCGAGCAGGCCCTCAACGCCTACGAGGACCAGTGCGCCCCCGCGAACCCGCGGATGCCGATGCTCGACGACATGCAGGAGCTCATGCGCAAGGCCTACTACGGCCGCCGGTGACACGGACCGGCCGCCGGCGACCCGGCCCGGGCGACGATGCCCCGGGCCGGGTCGTGGCGTTCCGGACCGGAGGGCCGGGGCGCCGGTGTTCCGGACCGGACGGGCGTGCGCGGACAGCCGCCCCGGCCTGGGACGGCCGGGGCGGCTGGGGCGGTGGGACGGCGAGGAAGGTCAGTAGGCCTTCACTCCGTGCGCGCGGAACTGTTCCCGCACCCGCCGGACCAGCTCCGGCCCGGGAGTCGGGGTGTCGCGCAGCGGGAAGGGCAGACCGAGGGCGTCGTACTTCGCGGCGCCGAGCTTGTGGAACGGCAGTACGTCCACCCGGTCGACGCTCCCCAGACCCGCCACGAAGCGTGCGAGGCCCTCGACGGCCTCGGGGTCGTCGGTCCAGCCCGGTACCAGGACGTGGCGGATCCACATCCGCACCCCGAGCCGGTCGAGGCGGGTGGCGAACTCACGGGTGGGGCCGAGGGTCCCGCCCGTGAGCCGCCGGTAGGTGGCGGCGTCGAAGGACTTGATGTCCAGCAGGACCAGGTCGGTGTCGGCGAGCAGCTCGTCCGTGGCGCGGACGCCGAGGAAGCCCGAGGTGTCCAGGGCGGTGTGCAGCCCGGCCTCCTTGCAGGCGCGCAGGACCGCGGCCGTGAAGCCGGGCTGGAGCAGCGGCTCACCGCCGGTGAGGGTGACGCCGCCGCCGGCCGCGGTGACGAAGCCCCGGTACCGCTCGATCTCCGCCATCACCTCGTCGACCGACACCTCACGCCCGTCCCTCATGTGCCAGGTGTCCGGGTTGGCGCAGTACAGACAGCGCAGGGGGCAGCCGCTGACGAAGAGCACGAACCGGGTCCCGGGACCGTCCACGCCGGTGGACAGGTCCCAGGAGTGGATCCGGCCGGTCGCCCGCACGGTCCTCACATCGATCCGTGGAAGGTGCGGTTGATCACGTCGAGCTGCTGCTCACGGGTCAGACGGACGAAGTTGACCGCGTACCCGGAGACCCGGATCGTCAGTTCCGGGTACTTCTCGGGGTGTTCCATGGCGTCCTCGAGCGTCGCCCGGTCGAGGACGTTCACGTTCATGTGGAACCCGCCGTTCGCCGTATAGGCGTCGAGGATGCCCACCAGGTGGGCCGGGCGTTCCTCGGGGACGTGGCCCAGCCCCTCCGGTGTGACGGTGGTCGTCAGCGAGATCCCGTCGCGGGCCTCCTCGTACGGCAGCTTCGCCACCGACAGCGCCGAGGCGACGACCCCGTGCCGGTCGCGGCCGTTCATCGGGTTGGCTCCGGGGGCGAAGGGCTGCCCGGCGCGCCGGCCGTCGGGGGTGTTTCCGGTGTGCTTGCCGTAGACGACGTTGGAGGTGATGGTCAGCACCGACTGGGTGTGCTCGGCGTCCCGGTAGGCGGGGTGCTTGCGTACCTTCGCCATGAACGACCTCACCAGGTCGACGGCGAGGGAGTCGGCCCGGTCGTCGTTGTTGCCGTACGCGGGGAACTCGCCCTCGGTCGCGAAGTCCACGGCCAGGCCGCTCGCGTCGCGGAACACCTTCACCCGGGCGTACTTCACGGCGGACAGACTGTCCCCGGCCACCGACAGCCCGGCGATCCCGCACGCCATGAACCGGTGCACCGGGTGGTCGTGAAGCGCCATCTCGATGCGTTCGTAGGCGTACTTGTCGTGCATGTAGTGGATGACGTTGAGGGTGTTGACGTAGATCTCCGCCAGCCAGTCCAGGACACGGTCGTACGTCGCGGAGAGTTCGTCGTAGTCCAGGTACTCGCCGTCCAGCGGGGGCGTCTCGGGGCCGATCTGCTCGCCGGTCATCTCGTCCCGGCCGCCGTTGACCGCGTAGAGCAGGGCCTTGGCGAGGTTGACGCGTGCCCCGAAGAACTGCATCTGCCGGCCGACCGCCATGGCGGAGACACAGCAGGCGATCGCGGTGTCGTCGCCGGTGCGCGGGCGCATCAGGTCGTCGGACTCGTACTGGATCGCGCTGGTGTCGATGGAGACCTGCGCGCAGAACCTCTTGAAGCCCTCGGGCAGCCGCGGCGACCACAGGACGGTCAGGTTGGGCTCGGGGGCCGGACCCAGGTTGTACAGGGTCTGGAGGAAGCGGAAGGAGGTGCGGCTGACCAGGGGCCGGCCGTCCGTGCCGATGCCGCCGATGCTCTCCGTCACCCAGGTCGGGTCGCCGGAGAACAGGGCGTCGTACTCGGGCGTGCGCAGGAAGCGGACGATCCGCAGCTTGATCACGAAGTCGTCGATCAGTTCCTGGGCGCGGGACTCGTCGACGAGTCCCTCCGCCAGGTCCCGCTCGAGGTAGACGTCCAGGAAGGTGGACGTGCGGCCCAGCGACATCGCGGCGCCGTTCTGCTCCTTCACCGCGGCCAGGTAGCCGAGGTAGAGCCACTGCACGGCCTCGTGCGCGGTGGCGGCGGGGCGCGAGACGTCACAGCCGTACGAGGCGGCCATCTCGGTCAGCTCGCCCAACGCCCTGATCTGCTCGGCCAGTTCCTCCCGGTCCCGGATCACGTCCGGGCTCGAGGGCCGCGCGTCCAGCAGCGCCCGCTCGGCCCGCTTGGCCTCGATCAGCCGGTCGGTGCCGTACAGCGCGACGCGCCGGTAGTCGCCGATGATCCGGCCGCGGCCGTACGCGTCGGGCAGACCGGTGACGATCCCGGCCTTGCGCACCGCGCGCATCTCGGCGGTGTAGGCGTCGAAGACACCGTCGTTGTGGGTCTTGCGGTACGTGCCGAACACGCGCCGGACGAACGGGTCGGGCTCGTAGCCGTACGCCTTCAGCCCGTTCTCCACCATCCGCAGGCCACCGTTCGGCATGATCGCGCGCTTGAGCGGGGCATCCGTCTGGAGGCCGACGATCAGTTCCCGCGCCCGGTCGATGTAGCCGGCCGCGTGCGAGGTGATCGTCGAGGGGGTGGCCGTGTCGACGTCGAGGACGCCACGGCGCCGCTCCTCGGGGAACAGCGCGCCGACCTGCTCCCAGACGGCCCGCGTCCGGTCCGTGGGACCGGTGAGGAAGGCCGCGTCCCCTTCGTACGGCGTGTAGTTCGCCTGGACGAAGTCGCGTACGTCGATCCGCTCCCGCCAGGTCGTCCCGGCGAAGTCTCGCCAGGCTTCGGCGGTCCGGCTGCCGGCTGTCACCGTCGCGGTCATCACGGGTCCTCTCCCTCAGGGGCTCTCAGGACCGATCCTCGCGAGCGGAAGCGGGAACGAGGAGTGCCGGAGGGGGCATCCTGCGGTCCTGCACGGCCCGCCCCGGCCGGGACCTTCGGTCCCCCGGGGACGGGGCGTCGCATGCCGGAGGGGTCGCCCGGCCGGACGGCTGTTCCCCGCTCGGCCCTCGCGCGCTCCCCGGCACCCCGGCCAGGCTGGTGCCGGGGAACCCGGCGGTGCGAGCGCTGGCCGGACGTGGAGGTCGAGCGCAGGACGGCGCACTCACCGACCCGGGAGGCGCTGATCGAGGCGAGCGCCGCCGCCCGGCCCACCGTAGTGGGCTCGCGCGGCCGCGGCGGCTTCAAGGGCCTCCTGCTCGGTTCGGTGAGCCAGGCCGGCCTCCGTCACGCGCACAGCCCGGTCGCGGTCGTACGGGGAGACTTCCGGCCCATGGAGCGGCGCGCCCGTCAAAGGCGCCGGATCACCCGCAACTGCCCCGTGTAGAGGTCGCTCGCCGCCCCGTCGATGACCGACTTCCCGCCGACGTCGGCCATGGTCGGCCCGTTCGGCGTCTTGCGGCTGGAGACGAAGCGGCGCTTTCCGTTCTGGTCGACGCCCAGGTAGATGCCGGTGTGGGAGACGGCCCCGTCGTCGGGGTCGTTCCAGAAGAGCACGTCGCCGATCCGCAGCGCGTCGAGCGGGGGCGGCGCGTCGGTGGCCTGGGCGACGACGACACCGGGACTGGAGGCGGCCTGCCGCTGCGACGTGCGCGGCAGGTACCGGCGCTGCGGGTCCTCCGCGAGGCCCAGGGGAACGCCCAGGTGGTAGCCGTAGACCATCCGCACGAAACCGGAGCAGTCGAGATTCCCGAGCCACTTCGGGTCCGGGGTCTGCGTGACGCGCTCGCCGCTGGGGAACGTCCAGGGCAGCCCCATGTACTCGTGGAAGTCGGCGCCCACCTCGCGCAGTCCGGTGGCCAGCAGCCCGCTGTACCCGGACTCGCCGAGCACCCGCGCGTTCTGGCGCGCGGGGTCGGTGACGGCCGGGGCGAACGGCCGGTACATCGAGGAGTACGTCAGGGCGTCGGGCGAGGTGTCGCCCGCCCACGCCCGGATCCGCTGCTCCACGGCGGCCGTCCACGTACCGTCGAAGGGTTCCGGGAGGACCCGTACCCAGGTGTCGTGGGTGACGACCGGCGGGTCGGTCCAGACGGCCGTGTCGATCCTGAAGTCGTAGACCCTCGCCTGCGGAAGGACCGTGGCACCGGTGGAGCCGAGAGCCCGGACGCCGACCCTGCCCGAGCGGAAGACGGCGTCGGGGGCCTTCTCGGGGTCGCGGACGCTGTGGTGCCACAAGGTCGTGGGTTCGTCGTCCACACCGGTCGTGACGTGCCGCCAGGCGCGGGCGCGCAGGATGTCACCGGACTTCTCGACCCGGACCCACCAGTGGTCGTACGCCTTGAAACCGGTGCCGACCGTGACGGTGTCGCTCAGGACGGCCGGTGCGTCGGCGATCTCCTTCTCCAGGACGAGCTGGATCTCTCCGGCGGGGGTGACGATCAGCCGCGCCCGGTAGTGGTTGTTGACGTCCTGGGCGGCGAAGACGAGGCCGAGCGAGGCGGGCGCCCCGACGGGCAGCTTGTCGAAGGAGAACCGGGCGGCGGCGTAGACGTCGCCGATGCCGTCGTCGGGAAGCAGCGAGTAGCGGCTCTTGCCGGCGGCGAGCGTGATCGCGGCCCGGCCGCTCTCGACGAAGTAGTCCGTGGCGGCGCCGTTGTGGTGGGACCATGAGCCGCCGCCGGGCGACATGCCCCAGCCGCCGGTGGGCGGGGTCCGGTCGAAGGCGTCCTGGACGGGCTTCTTCTGCTCGGTGAACCAGCGCCGCGCCCCGCGCAGAGTCACCGTCCGCGCCCCCGTGGTGAGCGTCGCGAGCACGCCCGCGCCGTCCGACACCTCCAGGCCGTCGGCGACGGTACGGGTGCTCAGCGCGCCCGCCGGGTGCGGGGCGTAGTGCCAGGGGTCGGTCGGGTCGGTCAGCACCGGACCCCGGAGCCCGGGCACCTGCGCCGCGGCACCGGCCGACGCAGCCGTCGCAGCGGCGGCCGGAGCGGCGTTCGCGGTCGGCGCCGCGGCGAGCGGCAGGGCGCTGCCCGTCGCCGCTCCGGCGAGGGCGGTCAGGGCCGCCCTGCGGCTCAGTGAGAATCTCGGTCCGGACATGCAAGGCCCCCCATACGGACAACGCGCGATCGGATGATCATGCAAGGACCGACATTACCGAGGGTGCGCAGTCCTGCCCGCACGGGGCTTCCCCGGCCGCCTGCCGCGGCCCGCAGGGGGCTTCCCCCGCCGCCTGCCGCGGCCCGCAGCCTCAGTAGCCGCTGCCGGGAGGAGTGGTGCGGTCGGCGGGCGCCGAGCCTCCGCCGACGGTGATCTCCGTCTTCATGCCTCGGTCCTTGTGCCCGTCGACCGGGCATTCGATCTCGTACGAGCCCGGCTTCAGCGTCACCGTGAGGGTCGTGGACCGCCCCGGTTCCAGGGTCTTCGTACGATGCTCGCCGCCCGCGCCGTCGACCTCGAGCGCGTGGGTTCATGGCCCGCGTTCTGCGCGGTGAAGGTGTAGCGGCCGGACGGGAACCGGGATCGCGGTACCGGCCGGGCCCGAAGGGGCGCAGCCCGGCGAGGCGCCCGTCCCCGCCGTCCTCTGTTGGACCCGGGAGTGGGGCGAAAAGTTGTGCGGGGGCGAGACTTCGCGGACGACGGCGGGAGGACTTCCGCTGACGACCGCGGGGACGGGCGTGTGGCTCGGCGGCAGGGTGCTGCGGCCGGTCGCCACCGCCCCCTGCGTCTCCCTGCCGTCCCCGTCGGTCAGTCCCGGACCGAGCAGTCCAGGATCCGGCCGTCCACCGTCCCCACGACCAGCCGCTGCTGCTCCGCCCGGTACGCCGCGGACAACGGCGTGACCTGGTGGCCGTGCGCGCGCAGGGTGTGCCGGGCTCGCACCTCGCCCGTCGCCGTGTCCAGGGTCTCCACCTCGCCGGTGACGTACACGACGTACAAGCTCCGCTCGTCGCCGTCGAGATCGGCGAGCGGTTTGTCGGTGACGTACACCCAGCGCGCCTCTCCGTCCGGCAGCCGGCGGCTCACCACGTACGTGCCCTCGCGGGAGTCCGTGTAGGTGGCGCCCCGTTCGTAGGACCGGCCCGCGTGGACGAGGGTGTCCGTCAGCTCGACGGCGGGGCCGGCCCAGGGCTGGAGTGCGGACTCCGGGTCCCAGCGCAAGGGGAAGAGGGGGCGCAGCGTGGCGGGGCC
Organism: Streptomyces sp. NPDC005017; assembly: GCF_042873115.1. Classification (NCBI taxonomy): domain Bacteria; kingdom Bacillati; phylum Actinomycetota; class Actinomycetes; order Kitasatosporales; family Streptomycetaceae; genus Streptomyces; species Streptomyces sp. NPDC005017. The sequence continues at coordinate 306,702 of NZ_JBIALD010000006.1, forward strand.
GTGGGCGCCCGGAGGATCGATCGCGTGGATCCACGGCGCGTCATCGTCCGGGCAGGGGCCGTCCACGTACAGCAGGCGGGCGCTGTGTCGGACGCGCAGGGCCGGGGAGTTGGAGCGGCTGGGGGCGAGGCCGAGGCGGGCCGCCTCCTGGTGCGTGGGGGCGAACAGCAGCGCGGCGTCCGCGTCGCGGCCCTGCGGGCGCAGGGCGAGCCAGCCTTCGTCCGTGGCACACAGTGCGGGGGCCGACGGCACGTCCACGTCGTCCAGCGCGCCGCCGTCGGCCGTCGATATCCGCCGGGCGGTGGTCGCGCGGTCGACCAGTCGGCCCGTCACCTCGTCGCGCCGGTAGCCCTGGTACGTCACCCACGCCGACTCGCCGTCCGGAGCGGCCTCGACTCGGACACTGCCCTCCCCGTCCGCAGGCAGGGCCCACTTAAGCGCGCCCGACGGATCCCAGCATTCGAGGTCCGTGTGCCGGCCGGTGGCGAGCACCCGGCCGTCGGCCGGCACCGCGAGGTCCCGCACCTCCCCGCGCCGCCGCCACCGGCCTTCCGTCAACCGCGCGAGTACGTCCTCCACCTGCGGATCGTGAAGGAGCCCGCTCTCGACCATCGGGTGGCGTGCGTCGCGGGGGTCGACCAGACCGGCCGGGGCGGACAGCCAGTCGTCCGCCGCGACGGCCAGCTCGAAGCCCTTGTGGAAGCCGCCGTCCTTGTCCTCGGGGGAGAGCAGCATCGCGAGCCTGCCGTCCTCCAGCCAGCGCAGGTGGCGCACTTGGCGGCTCCTGCTCAGCAGGTCCGTCACCTGCCCGGTCTCCAGGTGAAGCAGGAGCAGCTGCCCCTCGAAGTCCCACGAGCCGTCGTAGCGGCCGGTGCCGATGGCGACGAGGGGCAGCTCGGGGTGGGGCTCGATGGCACACACGGAGTGGCGGGAGGCGATGACATGGCGCGGGAGCAGGGTGTCGGCCTCGTACACGCCGATCCGATGGCTGAGCCACTGGCCGCTGCCGCGCCACCTGACGTACCCGAGGTCACCGGCCGCGATGACGCAGCCGTGACGTGTGTCGGTCACCGCCCACACGGGCCGGCCGATCTCGGCGAAAGGCTGGTCCCCGAGTATCCGGCGGACGGTCAGTTCATCCGGCACGACGTTCTCCCCCCAGGTGGGCGCCGTCTGTCAGGCGCCCGGTCCCTTCCCGCGGTCTTCCGAGGGATGCGGCTCGTCCGAGTACGCGATCGGGATCGGGATCACGAGGCATGCGCACCAAGTCGAACCGGCACCCGACCGTACCGCACACCCATCAGGCCGGGAGAGGCTCCCGCTCACCGCTTGCGGTTCCCCGCTGCGTTCGAGTCGCGCCACCCATGGCCGTATGGTGATTAAGGGGACCGCGAACGTCGCGAGCGGAGCTGTCCATGTCCGAGAATGACGGAGACGTTGCGGGTCAGCGGCGGGCATCGTGGTATGCGAGGGCTGGTGCGCATATTGCCGAGCTTCAATCGCAGATCAACCGAATGGAAGCGGCTGGCGAACTGTCGCCTGCGGACGCAGAAATCGCAAAAAAGGCGCGCGTACAGTTGGCCGCGGCACGCGAAGCCCTGACGGGCGGCTGGTGGGCTCGCGTTACTGGTGCCGCCCACGACCGGGCGATGGCCAACATACACGAGGCCGAGATCGAACTACTGCGCATCATGCCGGAGGAGGAGCTGAGGTGGCGCGGCGTTCGGGTGCTGAGTCAGTGCATACTTCATCTGCATCCGAACGACTTGGGATTGAAGCGGCTGGGGAACGAGTTGCAGCAGGGCTACGCGCCCTTGAGCCTTTTCCATCTTCACTCTGAGCTGGTCAGATGCAGGGTGAGGACGGCCTGAACGAGGCTGGTGATCCGGGTGGTCGAGCACCGTAGTTTGCGAAGAAGCCGCCAGGACTTGAGGGTGGCGACGGCCTGCTCGACCAAGGCCCGGATCTTCGCGTGGGACCGGTTGACCGCCTGCTGGCCTGCGGAGAGGGTCTCCCAGCGTCCCCAGTACGGGGTGCAGACCGTGCCGCCGGCACCTCGGTAGCCCTTGTCGGCCCAGCACCGGATGTCGGCCTCGGCGAGAGCATCGACGATGCCGTGCTCGCGGGCCGCGCGGATATCGTGGACGGCACCGGGCAGGGCCGGTGAGGCCCACAGCAGCCGGCCGAAGGGGTCGGCGATGACCTGCACGTTCATCCCGTGCCTCTTGTGCTTGCCGGAGTAGAACGGCCGGTCCGCGGCGACGCGGTCGATCGGCAGGAGGGTGCCGTCCAAGACCAGATACACCTTCGCCGACGCGGCCCGCACCGCGCCGTCCAGACTCGGGGCGAGAGCGGCCAGGAGCCCGACCGCCTCAGTGACGTAGCGATAAGCCGTCGTGGTGCCGATGCCGAACCCAGCAGCGAGCTGGGCATAGGTGTGCCCCATCCGTAGATGGGCCAGGGTGAGCAGGGCCTGGCGGCCGACGGCCAGGCGCCGCCACCGGGAGCCGATCGCACGGCGGTGGCGCCGCAACTGCTGCGTGAGGAAGCGGAGAGCAGAACTGGACACGTCGACACCCGACGGGTAGACAAGCATGTGAAGCCTCTGGTGGAGCCGGTTCTCTTGGTCGAAAACCCATCTACCAGAGGCTTTACACGTTGTCAGCCCAACTGCACCACCCTAAAAGCGAGTTGGAAAGGGCTCCTTGACCGCCAAGTCGAGGGAGCTTGCTGCCGGCACATTGCATGAAGCTTTCCGAGCCAAAGAATCCGAGAGGGCCCGGGTTCGCAGCTTTGGACACATCGTAGGATTCTCCATTGTGATCATGACGGCCCTGGCTACCGCGTTCACGGTATGGGGCTTCATCGATCCAGAAGGAGTCGCTTCCAAGTTCTGCTTCCCATCCGAGTCCCGCCCCAGAGTCTGTCCCATCGGCGCCACACCCGAGGGCAGCGATGTCCTTTTTGTGGAATTTTCAGGAATGCTCGCAGCCGCCTTGGCGGGAACGGCTTCGCTCAAGAAGATGCGCGGCACCGCCGGCCCTTACCACATATCAGCCCTACTACTCGCTTTGAGGCTTCCGGTGGGCGCCCTTTCTGCGATCCTGGGAATCCTGCTGATAAGAGGTGAATTCATTCCGGGGCTGACCGCTCTTGATTCAGATACACAGATACTGGCCTGGGCTGCCGTGTTCGGGCTGCTTCAGGAGTCCGTGACACGCGCGCTCGACAAGCAAGGTCAGCTGGTGCTGGACAACGCACGGGCTCCGGATCGCGGGTTTGAAGCCGGTCCGACCGTCCGCGAGGCGCCTCGTGTCGGGGACACGCGGAGGCCTGCGCCTCCGGTTGAGCACAGCTGGCCGCAGGGAGGTGGGCCGGACTCAGGTGGGGATGAGGGGGAGGAGTGACCACCCGGGGTGTACGAGTGCGGTGCGCAGTCGTCCGCTCGCCCCCTGGCCGACGCCGTACCCGTCACACCCCGACCCGGCTCGGGCGGGCCTCCGGGCGGCCGTACGCCAGGATCCGCGACAGTACCTCACGCATCCGCGTCACGTCCTCCTGCGGCGCGCGGAGCAGGGCCTCGACCACGGGATCGGTCAGGCCGAGATCCTCCAACGCTCCGGGATCCACGGTCACTCGCAGCACATCGCCGCTCAACTCCACTTCCCGTACACAGCCGTAGGCGGTGCCCTGGTCGCGGGTGACGAGGCAATGAGTGTCCATGCCCAGGGACTGACAGTCGGCGCGGCCCCTGAAGCGATACCGAACGACGGCAGCCCGCGCGTATTCACCGCCCGAGCACAGCGCCGTACCCGGCGATGCTGTCCTCCGACCCGTTGCTGAAGCGCTTCATGACCCGCTGCACCGGCCAGACGACCGCGCCGTCGGGGAGGTGGATCTCGACGTTGGTCTCTCCACGAGGGTCGTTGTCATCGACCCGCCACGCTCCTCCGCCCTGTCGACGAATCACTTCCCCGACATAGCCACCTAGAGCGAAAAGTTTCTGCCCGAGGCCGTCCGCCAGCAGGCCTCCTGGATGCGCGACGCCATGGGAGGAGTGGTCGTAGATGAATCGCCCCGACTGACGCGGCTCAGGACGGATAGGGGCTGGGAGGGGGCACCAACCGGGCCTGGGCGGCGGATCTGACCTCCGGTGCCTCCATCGGGTCGTCGCGTAGTACGGCGATCCGGTCCAGTACATCCGAGTTGGCGGGTGCCGAGGCGATCCCGATCAGTCGGGAACCCTCCTCGCAGTCCCAGAGGGACTCGGTGAACACGTAGTCCAGGCCGTCACGGTCGATGGCGGTCAGTGCTTCCAGGTAGGCGACGCGCTCGTACGAGTGTGGGGTGTGCAGCCAGAAGCGCCGCAGGTAGGGCACCGCGCGGGCGGCGCCGGGCCCGAACCGGGCCAGGCGCCGGGCCGTGCGGTCGGGTCCGCACCAGGTCCGTGCCTCCCACTGTCCGGCGAGTTCCGCAACGAGACCAGGCAGGGCCTCGGGGCCGCAGTGATCGGCGAGGACGTCCGCACCCAGCTCGGCCAGCCAAGTGCAGTCATCTCGCGCCCAGTCGCGTGCCGCCGGTACGGCGAGGGCGCCGAGGCGTTCGACGGCTCGCCTGAGCAGAGGCAGTGGGCGGCGGCCGTCCGGGGTCCCCAACGAGGCAACCAGCGGGATCAGTTCCTCGGCTACGGGCTCTCGGCCGTTCAGCGCCCTCAACGCGTCCACCTTGGTGGCGACTTCGGTACGGGAGTCGGCGAGCAGGGCGAGCAGTTCCACGGTGCTCAGCCCGGCCAGGGACGGCCGCGGGGCGCTTGGACGGCTCCGCACCTCGATCCCGAACCGCGTCCACGGCTCGGACGACCACGGAAGCTCGGCTTCGGCGCCGATCCGAGCGCGCGCCACGTCACCGAGGTCCTCCCACCACGGCACCGGCCAGTCGGCCGCCATCGACTCGAGCACCTCCACCCAGTGCTCGCCCTTGCCGACGTACGCCCGAAGCCCGTCCCTGGCCTCGTCGGACCCCGCGAGAGCCAGCAGCTCCAGCACCTCGCAGGCCCGCATGCAGGCTTCCTCGTCGCTCGTCAGCTGGTCCACGAGCGGTGTGAGTGACAACTTCAGATCCTGAACCAGCCGCGCCAGGTACAGCGACCGATCGTCGGTCCCGTCCCACCGCCAGTCACGGCGGATCCCGTCGTACACGAACGCGGCGGATCCCCGCGGATCCCGCAACGCCCGCACCGCGCCGAGCCCCCGGCCTCGTTGCAGCAGCCCCTCGGCGGAATCGGAGCGGGCGTAGACCATCTCGTCCTCGTCACTCATCACCCGGCACCCTGCCCTGTCCGGCTACGCACCTGCCATCCGAGTTGGAGGCCCGAGGGGCACTCAGGAAGGGGTCGTCCGCCGCTTCGGCAGGCACCCGTGCCCTCTCTCGGGCCGGTTCGGGAGCCCTGGGGCGGCCGGTGCGCGGCAGGTCGGCCAGTGGCCGTCCACAGCTTTGGCGAAACCGTTTTGACCTGGTGTTTTCTTCATTTCGGCCTAGGCTGAGGGCATCTGCCGGACGCCATGGGAGGGGTCTTCGTGAGTGGGGAAGGCACGGGGTACGACGCTGCCCGGATCGAGGTGCTGGAGGGGCGGGAAGCCGTTCGGAGACGGCCCGGGATGTATGTCGGTTCGACCGGCGAACGCGGTCTGCATGAGCTGGTGTTCGCGGTAGTCGGCCGGGCGGTGAACCAGGTCCTGGCCGAGGGCGGCGACTCGATCGACGTCACGCTCACGCCCGACGGTGGTGTGCGGGTCACCGACGACGCGCCGGGCGGTTCCTTCGAGGCCGCGGCGGACTCCGCCGGGCCGGGCCTCGAAGCGTTGCTGACCACCTTGCACATGGGGTGCCGCGCACCGGTTGACCGCCGCGTCGCGCATGTGGGTATCGGTACGGGCCTCTTCGTCGCCAACGCCCTGTCGAGCCGGCTGACGGCCGAGGTGCGGTGCGCGGGAGAGCGCCGGGTCCAGGTGCACGCGCGAGGTGTCGCCGTCACCTCGCCGGCCGCCGCGGGACCCGCGAGCGGACACGGGACGGCCATCGCCTTCTGGCCCGACTCCGAGATCTTCGAGACGACGCGGTGCTCGTTCGCCGTTCTGGCGGAGCGCTTCCGGCAGATCGCCTTCCTCAACCGGGGCCTGGGGATCTCGCTGACCGACGAGCGCCCGGCGGGCGGGACGCGGGCGGTGCGGTTCCGATTCCCGGACGGAGTAAGGGACTTCGTGGCCGCCCTCGCCGCCGAGACCGGGTCGGCTCTGGATCCCGGGGTCATCGGTTTCGAGCGCGAGGACACGCGGATGGCGGGGCGCATGGAGGTGGCCCTGCTGTGGAGCGGTTCCCGCGAGGGACGGGTGCGCGGCTTCGCCAACAGCCGGGCCACTCCCGAGGGCGGCACGCATCTGGACGGCTTCCGCGACGGAGTGGCGGCCGCCGTCACCGCGTACGCACGTGAACAGCGCCTGCTCGCGGCAGGGGACCCCGGTCCCGACGCCGACCGGATCACCGACGGCCTCACGGCTGTTGTGTCGGTCGCGCTCGACCAGCCCGAGTTCCGGGGCTCCACGCGCGGGCAGTTGGGCAACACCGAAGTCCGGCTCTGTGTCGCCGAGTCCGTCCGCGAGCACCTCGCCGACTGGTTCGAGGAACACTCCGAGCAGGCCGCGGAGTTCGTCGGCCGGCTCCTCCGGGCGGGCCGACAGGACTGAACGACTGCGGGCGGTCGGGCAGGACGCCGTACGACCGCGCCGCCGGTCGCGGTCGGGCAGCCGCATCACGACGATCCGGCGGCCCGACCGTGCTCCACGGAGATGACCGCGGCTAGTTCTTGGTGCTGTCGACGATCACCGGCGTGCCGTTGGCGTTCGTGCCGCACGGCACCGCGTACACCGGGTGAGCCTTCGCGGCCTCCCTGTACGCCTCCAGGCACTGGTTGTACAGCACCTTGTCGCTGAGGGACTGCTCGATGATCTTGTTGGCGCGGGCGGTGCCCTCCGCCTCGATCCGCTTGCGCTCGGCCTGCGCCTTGGCGGTGCGCGAGGCCTCGACGGCCCGTTCGGTGGCCTGCTCCTGCTGGATCTTCTTGTCGATCTGCTCCTGGAGCTTCTTCGACGGCCGCACATTGCGCAGGTTGACGGCAGTGACGTCGATCCCGCGCGGGGCCAGGCGCTCCTTGATGAGGGACTCGATCTCCGCGCCGATCTGCTCACGGGCGGAGGCGTAGCCCTCCTCACTGGTGTGCTTGGCGAAGACGTTGCGGATGACCTCACGGCTGTCCGCCAGCACCAGACGCTCCTGGATGGCCTCCTCACTGCCCGCCAGCCGGTACAGCGCGACGGCCTTGCCGGGCACCACGGACCACTTGACGGTGACGTCGGCGTAGAGCACGCCGCCCTGGGAGGAACGGACCTCGACGACGTCCTTGTCGTTCAGGTTGAGGTCCACCGGGCGGGTGGAGAACGACGTGATGTCGGTGAACGGCGACGTGAAGTGGACGCCGGAGGAGAGCGGTGAGCCGATCTTCCCGAAGGTCACGGGCACGCCGACCTCGTAGGCGCTCACGACATGGACACAGGCGAAGACGCCTGCGAGCACGCCTCCCAGGCCGCTGAGCACCGCCCCGATCCGCCAGCCGCCGGCGTTGCCGCCGCGGCCGACGAAGTAGAGCACGACCGCCGCGACGAGCAGCAGTATGGACAGTACGAACACAGTGTTTCTCCCCCTCGGAAACGAACCCCCGCACCGCCCTCGGGGCAGCGCGCAGCGCATGCTAACCGGATCCGGTGTACGGGCCGTACGGGGGACGGGGCTGGCAGCCCTTCGGTCCCCACGCCACCCGTCCCCGGCGCCGCCCACCCCCACCGCTACCGCCGACCGTCCACGCGACCCGCGCCAGGTGAGCCGTGTCTCACCACGCCCAGGTTGCTATGCAACGAGGTGCATAGGAGGATCGGGAGCATGGCGCTCGACCACGCGATCCTCGTGTCCCTGCTGGAGAAGCCGGGCTCCGGCTATGAGCTGGCCCGGCGCTTCGAGCGGTCCATCGGGTACTTCTGGAACGCCACCCACCAGCAGATCTACCGCGTCCTCAAGCGCATGGAGACCGACGGCTGGGTCGACGTCCGGGACGTTCCGCAGTACGGGCGTCCGGACAAGAAGGAGTACTCCGTCGCCGGGCCCGGAAGGGACGCGCTCTCCGCGTGGCTCCACGAACCGACCGAACCCGAGAGCGTGCGGCACGACCTGGCGGTGAAGGTCCGGGGCGCTGCCTTCGACGACCCGGCCGCGCTGATCGGCGAGGTCGAGCGGCACCGGCAGGCGCACACGGACCGTCTCGCCCACTACCTCGCGGGCGAGGCCCGCGACTTCGGGGAACCCGCGGCGGACGGCCCGCCCGACGCCGAGCGGGAACTCCAGCACGTCGTCCTGCGCGGCGGCATCGCCTACGAACGCATGATGATCGCCTGGCTCGACGACGTCCTCGCCACACTCGCCGGCTTCGGTACCGCTCACGGATCACAGACCACCGATCACTGAGCACCGATCACTGAGCACCGATCGCCGACCCACAGGCCACTGGCACTGGCACCGGCACCGGCACCGGCACCGGCCACCGAGCAGGCCCCGGGCCCTTGCCCGGACAAACCCTCACCCCCTCCCAGCCGAAAGGCGGCTCCCATGACCGACGCGCTGCTCTTCAACCCGCGGACGTACGACCCCGCGCACTTCGACCCGGAGACCCGCAGGCTGCTGCGCGCCACCGTCGACTGGTTCGAGGAGCGGGGCAAGCGACAGCTGATCGAGGACTACCGGACCCGCGCCTGGCTCGGCGACTTCCTCGCCTTCGCCGCCAAGGAGGGGCTCTTCGCGACGTTCCTCACGCCCGCCTCCGCCGCCGGGGAGGGTGAGGGCGACAAGCGCTGGGACACCGCCCGTATAGCCGCGCTCAACGAGATCCTCGGCTTCTACGGCCTGGACTACTGGTACGCCTGGCAGGTCACCATCCTCGGCCTCGGCCCCGTCTGGCAGAGCGACAACGCCGCCGCCCGGGCCCGCGCCGCGGAACTGCTGTCGCAGGGTGAGGTGTTCGCCTTCGGGCTGTCCGAGAAGGCCCACGGAGCCGACATCTACTCCACCGACATGCTGCTGGAGCCCGACGGCTCGGGCGGTTTCCGGGCGACCGGCTCCAAGTACTACATCGGCAACGGCAACGCCGCCGGGCTCGTCTCCGTCTTCGGCCGCCGCACGGACGTCGAGGGCCCCGACGGCTACGTCTTCTTCGCCGCCGACAGCCGTCACGCGAACTACCATCTGGTGAAGAACGTCGTCGACTCCTCCAAGTACGTCAGCGAGTTCCGCCTGGAGGACTACCCGGTCGCCGCCGGGGACGTGCTGCACACCGGCCGCGCCGCCTTCGACGCCGCCCTCAACACCGTCAACGTGGGCAAGTTCAACCTGTGCACCGCCTCGATCGGCATCTGCGAGCACGCGATGTACGAGGCCGTCACCCACGCCCAGAACCGCATCCTCTACGGCCGCCCCGTCACCGCCTTCCCGCACGTGCGACGCGAGTTGGCCGACGCGTACGTCCGGCTCGTCGGCATGAAGCTGTTCAGCGACCGCGCCGTCGACTACTTCCGCACAGCGGGCCCCGACGACCGCCGTTACCTCCTCTTCAACCCCATGACGAAGATGAAGGTGACCACCGAGGGCGAGAAGGTCATCGACCTGATGTGGGACGTCATCGCCGCCAAGGGCTTCGAGAAGGACAACTACTTCGCGCAGGCCGCCGTCGAGATCCGCGGCCTGCCGAAGCTCGAGGGCACCGTCCACGTCAACCTGGCGCTGATCCTCAAGTTCATGCGCAACCACCTGCTCGACCCGGTCGGGTACGAGCCCGTCCCGACGCGCCTGGACGCCGCCGACGACGACTTCCTCTTCCGGCAGGGGCCCGCCCGCGGCCTCGGCTCGGTACGCTTCCACGACTGGCGGCCGGCCTTCGACGCGTACGCCCGCCTCGCCAACGTCGCCCGGTTCCGCGAACAGGCCGACGCGCTCTGCGAGTTCGTCCGCACGGCGGCGCCCGACGAGAAGCAGAGCCGCGACCTCGACCTGCTCCTCGCCGTCGGGCAGCTCTTCGCGCTCGTCGTGCACGGACAGCTGGTCCTCGAGCAGGCGGCACTGGCGGGCGTCGACGAGGACGTCCTCGACGAGTTGTTCGCCGTCCTCGTGCGGGACTTCTCCGCGCACGCGGTCGAGCTGCACGGCAAGGACTCCGCGACCGAGGAGCAGCAGGCTTGGGCGCTCGGCGCGGTCCGGCGCCCGGTCGTCGACGAGGCGCGTTCGGAGCGCGTCTGGCAGCGCGTCGAGGCCCTGTCGGGCACGTACGAGATGACGCCCTGAGGTCCGAGGCGAAACCGTAGGCACCACCTCGCGGAGCACGGCGACGGTCGCCGTGCTCCGCGAGGTGTCTTCCGACGGCGTCGGCGTACCGCACCACGCCCTGTGCCCCGATGCCGCGGCAGACATCCCGGGGAGCCCCGCCTCCGGCGCTCCAGCAGCCGCGAACAGCCGCTTCCGCCACAACGGTTGACAGCGCGTCAGGCGCCTGGCTTCATGAACTGCGCAAGGATGGGAGCGCTCCCAAACCGCACGTGCCGCTCGTTCCTGCCAGACGACAGAAGGGCACACCGTGGGACAGTCACCAGGTCGGAGCCGACTTCGCGGCCGGCTCCGGCGCGTGAGATCCCTGCTCGCCGCGGCGCTGGCCGCCGGGCTGCTGTCAGCGACGGCGCCTGCGGCCTGGGGGTCCGCGGGAGCGGCGGCTGCGCCCGTCGCCGCCCCCGCCGATTCAGCGGCCACCACCGCGGCAGCCGCCGCCTCCGGCGACGACTGGCTGCACACACAGGGCAACAGGATCGTCGACGCGAACGGCGACGAGGTCTGGCTCACCGGCGTCAACTGGTTCGGCTTCAACGCGACGGAACGGGTCTTCCACGGACTGTGGTCCGCGAACCTCACGGAGGTCACCCGGTCCATGGCCGACCGGGGCGTCAACATCGTCCGCGTTCCCCTCTCCACCCAGCTGCTGCTGGAGTGGAGGACCGGCCGGGCCACCGTCCCCAGCGGCGTGAACACCTACGCCAACCCCGAACTCACCGGCATGACCTCCCTCCAGGTCTTCGACCACTGGCTCGCGCTGTGCAAGCAGTACGGCATCAAGGTTCTGCTCGACGTGCACAGCGCCGAGGCGGACAACTCCGGCCATGTGTACCCGGTGTGGTGGAAGGGCACCGTCACCACCGCGGACTTCCACACGGCGTGGGAATGGGTGGCGGCCCGGTACAGGAACGACGACACCGTCGTCGCCGTGGACGTGAAGAACGAACCGCACGGCACCGCCGACACCAGTCCGCGCGCCAAGTGGGACGGCTCGACGGACCAGGACAACTTCAAGTACGCCTGCGAGACCGCCGGCAGGCGCATGCTCGCCGTCAACCCGAACCTGCTGGTGCTCTGCGAGGGCATCGAGATCTACCCCAAGGCGGGCGTGAGCTGGACGTCCACGACCCCGACCGACTTCCACTCGACCTGGTGGGGCGGCAACCTGCGCGGAGTGCGCGACCACCCCGTCGACCTCGGCGCGCAGAACGACCAACTGGTCTACTCGCCGCACGACTACGGCCCTCTCGTCTTCCAGCAGCCCTGGTTCACCGGCGACTGGAACCGCACGACGCTCGAACGCGACGTCTGGGACCCCAACTGGCTCTATCTCCACAAGGAGAACAAAGCGCCGCTGCTGATCGGTGAATGGGGCGGCTTCCTCGACAACGGCCCCAACCAGAAGTGGATGACGGCGCTGCGCGACCTCGTCACGGAGAACCGTATCCACCAGACGTTCTGGTGCCTCAACCCCAACTCCGGTGACACCGGGGGTCTGTTGCTGAACGACTGGAAGACCTGGGACGAGGCGAAGTACGCCCTGCTCAAGCCTGCCCTGTGGCAGCACGGTGGCAAGTTCGTCAGTCTCGACCACGAGGTTCCGCTCGGCGGCGCCGGAAGCACCACCGGCGTCAGCGTCAGCGATGTCCATGGCGGAGGCCCCGGCGACCCGACGGACACGCAGGCCCCGACCGCTCCGACGGGACTGACGAACAGTGCCGTGACCTCGACCGGCGTCACGCTGTCCTGGACGCCGTCCACCGACAACGTCCGCGTCACCGGGTACGACGTCTACCGGGGCTCGGCCAAGGTGACGGCCACGCCGGTGACCGGCACGACCTGGACCGACTCCGGGCTCACTCCTGCCACGGCGTACCAGTACACCGTGCGCGCCCGGGACGCGGCGGGCAATGTCTCACCGGCCTCGGCCGCCCTGACGGTGACGACGCCGCCGTCCGGGACACCTACCGGAGCCGTGAAGGTGCGGTACAAGAACGACGACACATCCGCGACGGACAACGCCATCCGGCACTCGTTGCGGCTGGTCAACACCGGCGCCTCCGCCGCCGGCCTGACCACCGTCTCGATGCGGTACTACTTCACGCGTGACGGTTCGGCCTCCGTCAACGCCTGGTGCGACTACGCCGCGGTCGGCTGCGGCCAGGTGAAGCTGAGAGTCGTACCGCTGCCGTCACCGGTGACGGGCGCGGACGCGTACCTGGAGGTGACCTTCTCCGGGGGCTCGGTGCCCGTCGGCGGGGACAGCGGTGACATCCAGCTGCGGATGAGCAAGGCGGACTGGACGAACTTCGACGAGACGAACGACTACAGCCGCACGACGTCCCCCTCCTACGCCGACGCCCCGGCCGTACCCGCCTACACCGGCACCACCCCGGCCTGGGGCACTCCCCCGACCTGATCACCCCTTCGGCGGTCCCACCGGCGCCCACACCGGTGGGACCGCCACCCGGGAGCCGTGCACGAGGGTGAGCGTGGCACCGCCCTGTCACCCGAGACAGAACCCCTCGTCACCCCTCGTCCTCTTCGTTCGGCTCCAGGGGGGCGAACCGACGCAGTTCATTGCCGCGGATCATCCACAGGCGGAAGAAGCCCTCCTCCTGATCCATCACCAGGAGCTGGACCTGGTTCGGCTCACGCCATGACGTCTCGAACACCCGTTGCCCAAGGGCGTCGAGGTCGGCATGGTTCAAGGCACCGGCCCACACCTCGCACTCGGGGTGCTTCCAACCGCCCCACGGGTTGCTCTCGACGTTGGTGATCGGCTTCAGGAACCCCACACCGCGAACCTCCGGCTGAGCACGCCTCGGTGCCTCGGTCCGCAACCACCGGCTCAGCGCCTCGACATTCGCAACGTCGTCCATGCCGACCGAGATCATCACGTTCGCCACCCAGCTCACAGCGGTCGTTGTACTCGAGCAGCCTCGGCCTCGCCAACGCTTTACGAGGGAGAACGCATCCACGGGTGCATGGCCAGGGCCAGCCCGATCCACGTACCGTCGTCCCGTGCGACATCGCCGCGCCGCACCCCGAGAGCGTAGACAACCGCCACGGTGTGCCGCCCATGGGCCTTGGCCGGACTGATCTAAATTGCCCACTTATGGGAGAAAACGGCGGAATCAGTCGTCGGCTGGTACTCAAGGCCATCCCCGTCGCCGGCCTGGTGGCGGCGCCCGGCGGCATCCTGGCCGGGCAACGCGCGGCGGCCGCGCCGACGGACTTTCCGCAGCCGCCCGTCTCGGCATCACGACCAGGACCCGCCGGGACATGGTCGGTGACCGAGCAGACGCTCGACGTCCGTTTCACGGACGTCGACATCCCGGGCTACGGCCGGGTCACCACCCGTACCTACAACGGGGCGATCCCCGGGCCGACGCTGCGGGTGCGCGGCGGGGACACCCTGTATCTGACGCACATCAACGGCCTGCCGCCCAACCCGCCCCACAGCGACGACCCCCACGCCCCGCACCACCCCAACAGCTTCAACCTGCACACCCACGGGATGCACGTCTCCCCGTCCGGATCGGCCGACAACGTCCTGCGCGAATTCGCCCCGCGCTCCGCCGACGAGGCCGCCGCGGGCGTTGCGGAGCCGCAGTACGTGACGGCCCTCCATGTCCCGGCCGACCACCCCGCCGGTACGTACTGGTACCACCCGCATCTGCACGGATCCACCGCCGAGCAGATCGTCGGAGGCATGGCCGGGGTGATCATCGTCGAAGGCGACGTGGACGAGGTCCCGGAGATCAGGCAGGCCGCCGACGTCGTCGTCTGTGTCAACGAACTCAAGCTCAAGGACGGCAGGGTCCCCGCCTTCACGTCGGGCGACTGGGTGGCCGGCGTTCCCTCCACCTTCACGGTCAACGGCACCGTCGACCCCACCATCCGGATGCGCCCCGGCGAGGTGCAGCGGTGGCGGCTGGTCGCCGCGACCGCGTTCAACGCCCTGCGCCTTCACATCACCGCCGACCCCGGCCGCCCGACGATGCACCAGATCGCGCAGGACGGCGTCACCTTCTCCGCACCCGTCGCCCGGAGCATCATGGAGATGACCATGGGCAACCGCGCCGACGTCCTGGTCCGCGCCGACGCGCCCGGCAGGTTCGAGCTGCGCGCCTTCTCGGTGCCCGGGCCGCTGATGACGATCGAGGTCGCGGGGGAGCCCGTCGAGCCGCCGATGGACCTGCCCGTCTCGCTGCCGCCGGGCAGGCCGTTCCTCGACGAGAGCGACATCACCGACCCCGACGCGGACCGGGAAGTCGTCTTCCACGCCGACCCGGGCGTCTTCCCCGGGGCGTTCCCCAACGCCATGCGCATGCTCGGCACCCACGCGACCCCCGCGGCGGACCCCGAGGGCGACCTCACCCGCGACCCCGCCTACGGGCTGTTCGATCCCGGGTTCACCAACCACACTCTGCGCCTCGGCACCGTCGAACGCTGGACCGTCCGCACCGACGAGACCGTGCCGGCGTTCAACCATCCCTTCCATCTGCACACCAACCAACTGCTCCTCACCCACCGCAACGGCGAACGGCTGGACCCGCCGGTCTGGCACGACACCATCGGCCTGGCCGGCGGCGAGCCCGGCGACTCCGCCACCTTCCTGGTCAGGTACGAGGACTTCACCGGCCGAGCCGTCGCCCACTGCCATCAACTGCACCACGAGGACCTGGGCATGATGCAGACCGTCGAGTACGTCGATCAGGCCGACGGGTAGACATGCCGACTGTCAGTGGACCTGCGGATAGCCGGTCTCGGAGATGTCCCGGGCCAGCTCCGTCAAGGTGACCTCTTCGTTCAGGGACGACACGAGTTCCTGGTCGAGCGGCCGCAGGGCGTACACGGCACTCACCGCCGCCAGGTCCACGGACACCTCGTAGTGGTCCTCGGCGAAGCGCTGGAACGCCTCGGGTGAGCGGTCGACGAGGAGGCGGAACAGGCTCGTGGCGGCATCGGAGTCGGGGTGGTCCGACGGAAAGCCGATCGTGCCGTGTCTCCACCGGTCGTCCGTCGTCCGCCGCCACAGGCAGGCCGTCACGACGGGCACACCGTACTCGTCGGTGAACGCGGGCTCCTCGACGAGGGCCTTGAAGACCTCGGGAACCTCGTCGATCACTCCGGGCCAGGGCTCGCCGTCGTGTCCGTACGGGCTCATCGGCGACTCATGGCCGAAGCCGCGGATGTAGGCCCCGGCCGGGGAGAACACGATGGAGTACTCGTCCCCCGAGCCGTTGCGCATCGAGGCCATCTCCTCGCCCTCGGCCCACGCGGCGTCGAAGGAGTGGTACCGGTTCTCCCACTCCGGGCTCAGGATCGCGTCCAGCATCGCGAGCGAACGGCAGAGGTCCCGGAGGCCGGGGATACCGGGAAGCCGGCGGGCTACGTCGTACACGGTCATGGGCCCATCCAAGCGGACGCCACTGACATCGACGGGCGGCCGCCGGTCGCCGGGCCTTTCAGGCCCGTCCAGGCTCCCGCGCGTGGCCGGATTCGCCCCGGACGGCGACCGCTGCCTCCGGCGGTCGGGTCAGTTCGGCCTGTCGCGGACGCGCCTGTAGCGCTCGAAGATCACGCGTGCGCCGAACGTCCTGGTCTCGACGAGGTCCAGCCGGACGGCCTCGGTGACCGGGGGCAGGTACGGGGTGCCGCCGCCGACCGCGATCGGGTAGCGGAACATGCGCAGTTCGTCGACCAGGCCGAGTTCGATCGCCGACGCGGCCAGGGCGGCGCCGCCGATCGAGACGTCCTTGTCGGTCGCGTCGAGTGCCGCGCCGACCTCCTCGGTCACCGACGTCCGGGCGAGCCTGGCGTTGCCCTCGACGCTGTCGAGCGTGCGGCTGAAGACGACCTTCGGGAGGGAGGCCCAGATGTCGGCGAACTCGGCCCTGCGTTCGCCGTCGCGCATCGAGGGATCCGTCTCCCACGGGAGCATGGACTCGTAGAGCCTGCGGCCGCACAGATAGGCGCCGAGTCCACGGACCTGCTCGACGTGGAAGCCGAACAGGTCCTCGCTGGGGGCGGTCCAGCCGAAGTCGCCCTCGCGGTCGGTGACGAAGCCGTCCACCGAGACGCTCATCGAGTAGATCAGCATGACGCCAGGCTCGACGCGGCGGAGCGGCGGACGGTGGTCGTGAAGAGGTTCGCCCTCGGGCCAGGCATCAGGATCTCCTACCTTTTGCGAGCTGATCCGTCATGGTCGGTGACCGGTCGCGCGTCGAGGACTCGTCGGTCGTGGGCAGGTCCGGGCGACCTGATCGTACGGCTGTCGCCGACGCCGGACCGGGATGCCGGTGGCGGCGGGCGGGTCTCGCGACAGGGGTGTCAGGGCGGCCCAGGGCGGGGCTGGTTCGGCGGGCGTCTCCAGGCACGGACCGCCGGCTTGCGGGCGGGTTCGCCGGCGCCTCCCGTGAACCCCGGCCCACATTCGAAGGCCAGTGTGGTTATGATCCTCCGCAGCAAGGCCGTAGCGCAGAGGTCGTCGCGCCCACGCATCGAGCTGGAGGACGTCGGTTCGAATCCGACCGGTCTTGCGTCTACTTGATGTCGACGCGGACGCCGGGCACCGGCGCAGGACCGGTGGAGTGGTGATGAACCAGCCGACAACGCCCGTACGCTGCCCCGCGATCGAACACCCGGACCTGCCGCTCGCCGACCCGGCGGCGCTCGGTCCCCTGGTGGCCCGCCTGGCCGACGCACGGCCCGTGACCGAGGACGAGACCTTCCCGCTCGGCACCCTGCGCGCCGACGGCCGCGTGGATCTGTGCAAGCAGGGGCTCGGCCCCGAGGGCGCCGCCCGGCTGCTGCCCGTCGCCGCCGCCTCCCCGCACGCCGCGCATCTGCTGCTGGGCACCAACTCCCTGGGCGACGCCGGTGTCCGGTCGGTGGCCGACGCGCTGGTGGCGGCCCGTGACGGCGGCACCCCGCACGGCGTCCGCACCCTCTACCTCGGCTGCAACCGCATCGGCCCGGACGGCGTGAACGCCCTCGCCGCGGCGCTCGACGACGACAGCGCGCCGCGCGCCCTGTGGCTCAAGCGCAACCCCGTCGGTGAGGCCGGGGCCCGCGCCCTCGCCGGGCTGCTGCGCCGTAACACCGGCCTGCGCACGCTCGACCTCTTCAACACCGGTCTCGGTGGCGCGGGCGTACGGCACTTGCTGGACGCCCTGCTCGACCGGGACGCCCCGCTCGAACGCCTCTTCATCGGCGGCAACGGGCTCACCCCCGCCGACGCGCCGCTGCTCGCCGCCCTCGTCCGGGACGCCGGTGTCCGCGAGCTGTACCTGACGGCCAACCACCTCGGCGACGAGGGCACCGCCGTGCTGGCCGCCGCGACCGACGCGGCACGGCCCGTCCGGCTCGGCCTCGGCGGCAACGGCATCGGCCCCGACGGGGCCCGCGCCCTCGCCGACGCGCTCGACGGCATCGAGACCCTCGACCTCGGCCGGGCCATGTCCGAGCGCAGCCTCGGCGCCCCCGGCAACGCCACCGGCGACGAGGGCGCCCACGCCCTGGCCACCGCCCTGCCGGGCAGCCCGCTGCGCCGCCTCGAACTGCGCCACACCGGCATCACGGGGCGCGGCGCCAAGACCCTGCTCGCCGCCCTGCCCGACGGGCACCGCCTCGAGTACGTCGGTCTCGGCCCCGGCCTGCCGCGCCGGGTCAAGCGGTCGTTCACCGAGCGGCTGTGCCCCGCCCGGCCCACCCACCCCGACGTACGCGCGATAGGCAGCCTGTACCGATGAACCCGCAGCCGGTGTCACCCGCGGCCCTCTCGCCCGACGACGCCTCCGCCTGGGCCCGCGTCCGCCGCTACGCCGTCCCGCGCCGGATGATCGAGGCCGCCACGCAGGCACGGCTGGCCGGGGACTGGCGTGCCGCCTGCGCCGCGGCCGCGCTGGACGTGCCCGACGGTCTCGACCCGGAACGCGTCGCCGCCGAGTACGGCCCCGAGGCCGCCGCCCGAGTCGCCGACGACCTGCTCCATCTGGTCCCGGACCTGCTGCGCTGGCATCTGCCGCGCGCCCTCGGCGGCCACACCACACTCGCCCCCGCCCGGCGTGTCGTCCTCGCCTCGTACGGCACCCTCGGCCCGGTGCTGTCGGTGACCACGACCCCGATGCTGGAAGGCCCCCAGCGGCTGCGCCTGCACATCGGGCCCGCCGTACCGCCCGGGAAGGACCGGCTGCACGGGCTGACGTACACCACCGAGGACTGGACGGCGGCCCGGCGCTTCTGGGACGCCCGCCGCACCGGCGAACTCCGTTACAGCGCGGGCCCGGTGGGCTGCGACCGGCTGCCGTTCCTGCGCCCGGACGGCACCCCGCTCGCCCCGGGGGAACTGCCGGCCGAGGACCCGGGCGACAACGACCCGGCCGCGCACGCCGAGTGGGTCGCCCTGCTCCAGTCCCGTGGCGCCCATGTGGAGGCGTACGCGGCGGCCGGGCTCGACCTCGACCTCACCACGCCGCCCCGGGGCCCTCGTTCCTACCGGGACCTGGACGTGGCCGAGCTGGTCACCCGCGTCTCCCCCGACCTGACCCGCATGTCCCCGGAGATCCGGCTCCTCGAACGCGCCGGACGCGGCCCGGTGTTCCGCCTCCCTGTCGGCTGGCAGGGCCATCTGCGGTTCGAACTCGCCCCCGGCGAGGCCGGGACCGCGAAGGTGCGCGTCAGCGGACGGGACCGCGGTCAGGAGGACGACGTCCCGATGCTGCCCTCGTACGTCTGGCAGCGACTGCCCGACATCGGGCTGCTGCGCGGCGGCCGGGTCCGGCCCGAGGAACTGCACCCGCTGGTCGCCGCCGCCCTGTTCCCGAAGTCCGGGCCCGCCGTCGGTCCGTCCGGCCCGGCGGTGCCCGCACCGGTCCGGGTCCGCTGCGGCCGGGACTGGCACGAGGTCGTCTCCCGGGACGGTGCCCTGGACATCCCGCACTCCCCGCAGGAGCAGCAGCGCGAACTCGCCCTGCGCGCCTTCGGCGGGAAGGTGACCGGCTGCTTCGCCGCCCGGCACGCCTGGACCAGCGGCGAGGGACGGCTGCCGCGCGCGCTGCGCGACCAGCGGCGCGAGCTGTTCCTGCACGTCCAGCACGGCGACACCGCCGCCGTGCTGGACCTGCTCGACGCCGGTACGGACCCGCATGTGCGCGACGGCCGGGGACGCGGTCTGCTCCACCTCCTGCACCTGCTCGACCACCGTGAGCTGCTGCCGCGGCTGCTGGCCGCCGGGCTGGACCTGGAGGCGCACGACAAGACGGACCGCACACCGCTGCAGAACGCCGTCCACAGCGGCGGATCGGCCGCTCTGGTCAAGGACTTCATCGCCGCCGGTGCCCGCATCGACGTGATCGACGAGATGGAGCTGTCCCTCGCCCAGGTCGTGCGCCGCTACGAGCGCACCGACCTGATGTTCCTGCGCCGCCGCGTGCTCGACGAACACCCCGGCATCGGCTCCGAGTGGTTCGACGACTACATGAGCGAGCGGGACTCCGAGCCCGACTGGGACGAGGACGACATGCCGCCTCCCGAGGACGAGGACCCGCACGCATGACCACTTCCCCCGCCGTGCCCGCGGCCCTCGCGGCGGCCGACGCGCTGAACGCCCGTCTGCGCGTCACCCGCAGCGAGTCGGCGGGCAACACCCAACTGGAGGCGCTCGCACTGGCGGTGACGGCCAATCAGCCCGTCCTGCTGTGGGGTGAGCCGGGCATCGGCAAGTCCGCCGGCATGGAACAGCTCGCCGACGCACTCGGCGTCCGCCTGGAGACGGTCGTCGCCAGCGTCCACGAGCCGTCGGACTTCGCCGGGCTGCCGATCGTGGGCGACGACCCGGCCGCCTCGGGTGTGCCGATGGCCCCGCCGGACTGGGCCGTGCGTCTGGCCCGTACCGGACACGGGCTGCTGTTCTTCGACGAGTTGTCCTCGGCGCCGCCCGCCGTGCAGGCCGCCCTGCTGCGCGTCGTCCTGGAACGCCGGGTCGGCAGCCTGGTCCTGCCCGAGTCGGTACGGATCGTCGCCGCCGCCAACCCGCCCTCCAGCGCGGCCGACGGCTGGCACCTCACCCCGCCGCTCGCCAACCGCTTCGTCCACCTCGACTGGACGCACGACCCGCGCACCGTCGCCCGCGGCATGGCGGGCACCTGGCCCGAGACCGTGCTGCCCAGGGTGGACCCGGCGCGGGCGCCCGGCGCGGTGGCCCGTGCCCGCGGTGTGATCTCCGGCTTCCTCACCGCCCGGCCCGGTCTGGTGCACCACATGCCGAAGGAGGCCGAGGGCCGCGGCCGCGCCTGGCCCTCGCCGCGCACCTGGGAGATGGCGCTGCGGCTGCTCGCCGCCGGTTACGCCTCCGGCGCCGGACACGAGGCGCAGGCCGCCGCCGTGACGGGCGCGGTCGGCGACGCCGCGGGTATCGAGCTGCTGTCGTACCTGGAGAACCTCGACCTGCCCGACCCCGACCGGGTGCTCGCCGACCCGTCCGCCTTCGCGCTGCCCGAGCGCGGTGACCGGCAGCTGGCGTTCCTCATCGCCGTGGTCGCCGCCGTGCAGAGCGAGCCCACCCTGCCCCGCTGGGAGGCGGGCTGGGAGGTCCTCGCCAAGGCCGTGGACGCCGGGGTGCCGGACGTGGCCGCGCGGGCCGCCCGCGACCTCGCCGTGATGCGCGAGCCGGACTGGCCGATCCCGCCGGGCATCGACGCCTTCCTGGAACTGCTGCAGCTGGCCGGCGCCCTGCCGGGCGCGCGCTGACCGGCCGCCCCGTGACCGCCACCGGGGGCCCGGCCGGGGAACTGGACCGCGCCAAGCTGCTGGCCGCCCGCTACAAGGCGGCCGAGGCACGCCCGTACCTGGCCTCGGCCCTGTACGCGCTCACCGTCGTGGCCTCGCGGCAGGTGCGCACGATGGCCGTCGACCGGTACTGGCGCTGCTACGTCGCGCCGGAGTTCGTCGAGGCCACCGACGTCGAGGACCTGGCCGGGGTGTGGATCCACGAGGCCGCGCACCTGCTGCGCGACCATCACGGCCGGGCCGACCGGCTGCCGGCGGCCGACCAGCGCGACCGGCTGCGGGTGAACATCGCCCAGGACTGCGAGATCAACGACGACCTCCTGTCCGACGGGCTGCGGCTGCCCGAAGGACGCATGGAGCCGCGCCTGTTCGGGCTGCTCGAGGGCGAGCTCTTCGAGGGCTACCTGCCCGGCATACCGCCCTCTCCCCCGCACCACGTGGACTGCGGGTCCGGCGCGCACGGGGTGCCCGCGCCCTGGGACCTGGGACAGAGCGGTGACGGCGTGGCCGGGCTCGGCCCCGTCGAGGCCGAGGCGCTGCGCCGGCAGACCGCCCAGGCCGTCCGCGCCCACCAGCGCTCCCGGGGATCGGTACCGGCGGGCTGGCGGCGCTGGGCGGAGGAGGTCCTGGAACCCACCGTCGACTGGCGCAAGGCGCTGACCGGGGCCGTCCGCGAGGCCGCCGCCTGGGCGGGCGGCGCCGTCGACTACACCTACCGCCGCCCCTCGCGCCGCACTCCCGCCCTGGGCGGCCGCGTGGTGCTGCCCAGCCTGCGCCGGCCGCTGCCGCGCGTGGCGATCGTCGTCGACACCTCCGGCTCGATGGGCGACGACGACCTGGCCGCCGCGCTGGCCGAGGTGTCCGGTGTGCTGCGCGAGGTGGGCGTCGGCGGCAACCGGGTCGCCGTCCTCGCGTGCGACGCCGACGTACAGGCCGTCGCCCGGGTGTCGGCCGTGTCCGAGGTGGAACTCGCGGGCGGCGGCGGGACGGACATGACCGTGGGCATCCGTACCGCGCTCGCCGCGCCCGAACCCCCGCAGATCGTCGTCGTCCTCACCGACGGGTACACGCCCTGGCCCGCGGAGCCCGTGTCCTGCCGGCTCATCGTGGCGCTGATCGGCGAGGACGCCCCGCAGCCGCCCGCCTGGGCGGAGACCGTACGGATCACCCCGGTCGGCTGACCGACCGCGACCACGTCCTCCGTCACGCGTCCGCCACGCGCGACGAGCGCCGCGACGGCGAACGCGCAGGCACCACCACACCCGGCCAGGGAGCGAGCGGGTAGTAGCCCTCCTGCGGCAGCCCCGCCCCGGTCACGTGGGCGTGGTCCGGCACGCTCTGCCGAACGGCGAAGCCAGCTGCCGACGTCACGCGCGGCAGCCGCAACACCGGGCCGGTCGTCCGCCCCGAGGAGGTTTGGCGGGCGTTCCAGCCGTTCCGCCGCGTCGGCCGGGAGCGTGGCACGCCGACGGCCATGGGCTCCGGCCGGCCGTCGTCCGTGCCGTCGCGGACGCGCACCGGGCCGGACTCAGCGCGCACACCCGGCCGGAGGGCGGCCTCGACATCGAGGTCGCCCTTCCGTCCGCGCCCGAGCCATGAGCCCCGCCTGTCCGCCCGGGATCAGTGACTTCGGCCCCAGTCCAGGCGGTCGGCCAGGCCCGCTTCGCCGAAGGCCGCCGCCAGTTCGTCGCCGCCCTCGGTGAAGTGGGCCCAGCTGTCGTAGTGGACCGGAACCACGCGGCGGGCCCCGAGTATCCGAGCGGCCTCGGCGGCCTGGGCGCTGTCCAGGACGATGCACCGGCCGTCGAAGAGAACCGGGAAGCGCGGCGCGCCCGCGAAGAGTACGGCGGTGTCGACCGGGCCGAAGCGGGCGGCGATCTCCTGCACCGCGTCGAGCGAGGCGTTGTCGCCGCTGACGTAGACGGTGGGCAGGCCCTCGCCGGTGAGGACGAAGCCCACGACCTGCCCGAGGACGCTCTCGACCTCCTCACGCGGGCCGGGTCCGTGGATCGCGGGGACGCCGGTCACGGTCAGCGTGCCGCCGTCGGGGCGCTCCAGTTCGACGGACTCCCAGTCGGCCAGACCCTTCGCCTTCCCGCCGAGCCGCTGCCCGCCGCCCGGGGTGGTGAGGGTGAGGGGCACGCCGGCGAGCAGGGCGCGGCCGGAGGTGTCGAGGTTGTCGGCGTGTTCGTCGTGCGAGAGGAGGACCACGTCGACGGGGCCGAGTTCGGCGGGGTCGGCGGTGGAGGGCGCGGTCTTGGTGAGGACGGGAGGGTAGTCGCCGGGGCCGTCGAAGGTCGGGTCGGTCAGAAAGCGCAGGCCGCCGTACTCGAACAGGGCGGTCGGGCCGCCGAAGGCGCGGACCGGGAACTGATCGGCCGCCGCCGTCGCCGCCGGGAGAGAAGAGTCGGCCGCTGCCGGGAGAGAAGACACGAAGCACACACCTCACGGATAGATTCGCTTGAACCGTGAGATGACCGTAGTTCTTTCTCACGGATAAGCGCAAGCCGTACCATGAGGTCCATGAACGAGCCCGCGACGGAAGAACCCGTGCTGCCGCCCGCGCAGGGCGAGGAGGAACACCCCTCCCTCGCCCTGGCCAACAGCGCGATCGCGCTGCCCGGCGGCCACACGGTCGACCTCCTGGGCACTCCCCCGCAGGCGAACCGGTGGCTGACCGCGCGCGGGCTCGCGCCCGTCGACATCGGCATGCAGGACATGTGCGCGGCACAACTGCGCTCGCTGCGCGAACAGATCAGGTCACTGCTGTCCGCCTACGCGGCCGGGGTTCCCGCCCTCCCCGCCGCCGTCATGGCCGTGAACGACGCCATGACCCGTGTCTCCACCACGTACGTGCTGCGCTGGGACGACAAGACCGGCCCCTACCGCGCCACCCCGCACCCCACCACCGAGATCGTCGACCACGCCCTCGCCACCCTGGCCGGCGACGCCGCCGACCTGCTCACCGGCCCCGACGCCGAACGCCTCACCGCCTGCGGCTCCGCCCCCTGCAACCGCTACCTGCTGCGCCACGGCCGCCGCCAGTGGTGCTCCACCCGCTGCGGCGACCGCGCCCGCGCGGCCCGCGCCTACGCCCGCCGGACCACCTGACCCCACGACGGCGGACGGGCGGCTCGCCGATGCGGGCTCAGGCCTCGTCGAAGGGTTCGTCGCTCCATCTGAACCAGGCGTGTGCCTCGCTGACGTGCAGGAGGAACTCCGCGACAGGGCCCGACGGGGCGACCAGCGTCAAGGCGTTCGCGATCCGGTCGTAGGACGCGTCGAACCGCTCGTACTCCTCCGCCTCCAGGAGAGCCAGGGTCTCGTCGAACCACGGCTTCACCTCTCCGAACGCCGGCGCCGGAACGAAACGTCCGCTCAGCCAGGGGAAGTCGGCCTCTTCGATCACGATCTCGCCGAGCAACTCCTCCTGGCGCATGAGTCGCCAGACATCACCGTCGAAACCCATCCGGGCGCCCTCCGTTCACCTGCTCGGCCGTCGGCAGCCTCTCACGCGGGACTGACAACGGCGCGGGAGCGTGCGCGTCCCGACCGGGTCGGCTGCCGTCGTGCCGTCCGGCACCGGATGCGGCGTCGGGGGCTTGCTCTCAGTCCTTCCGTACCTGGTCATAGCGTCCCAGGTAGCGGAACGCGCCGTCGCGGGTCTCGTAGAGGAAGCCCGAGTTCTCCGCGACGAGGAGGCGGGTTCCCGGGTCGAAGCTGATCGGTTTGGCCACGCCCTCATAGCGCTGGCGGAACACCGCCTCGGCGAGGACGCCGCGGCCCGCCTGGTCCTCCTGGTCGTCGCCGGCCAGTCCGGTGAGCGTCTGCGCGAGCAGGCCCACGGCGTCGTACGCCTCGGCCGACCAGGGCGCCGGCTGCGCGCCCCAGCGTTCGCGGTGGGCGGTGGCGAACCGGGCGGCGGGGCCGGAGGTGGCCGCGGTCGTGGCGGTGCGGGCGGAGCCGAAGACCCAGCCCTCGGCGGCGTCCTTCGCCTCGCTGAGGAAGACCGGGTCCATGACCTGGTCGACCGTCACCTTCGCCCCGGTGAAGCGCGCGTCGGCCAGTTGCCGGGCGACCTGGGCGGCGCGCTCGGGCGATGTACCGGCGTAGACGATCCCGCCGGGGCGTGTGGCCAGCGCCGCGGCGACGGCTGCCGTGACGTCGTCCCCGGCGTCCACGGGGTGCACCGTGGTCGTCCCCTCCGAGGGCGGCGCCTCCATCAGGTCGGCGGTCAGGCCCTCGGCGACCGTGCCGCCCGCGCGATCCCGTACGACGGCGACCCGGCTCACCGAGCGCACGCCCGCCAGGTAGTACAGCACAGGCATCGCCTGCATCGCCTGGGTCGCCCGGGTCACGTACAGGGTGGGTTTCGCCAGCGGTGACAGGCCGCCGCCGTCGCAGGACACCAGCACCATCGCCGCCCCGGCCGCCGTGTACACCGGCTCGGCGGCGGTCAGGGTCGCCTCGGACATGGGGCCGATCACGGCCGCGACGGGGGACGCGCCGGACAGCAGCCCCCGGGCGGCGGCGGCGGCCCGGCCCGCCTCACCACGGTCGTCGGCCGGGCGCAGCGCGAGCCTGAACGGCACACCGGAACGGGCGTTGTGGTCCTCCACGGCGAGCAGGGCACCCCGGCGGGTCGCCTCCCCCGTGGCCTTGCCGGGGCCGGTGAGGTCGGCGTGCAGCCCGAGTGTGTACAGGGGGCGGGTGTCCTCCTTCCCGGACGAACGGCGGCTGAGGAACACCCCGGCCGCCGTGCCGGACACCGCGAGCGATACGGCTCCCGCGCCGCCCGCCAGCAGAAACCGGCGGCGCGCGGTCACGGGCCGGGCGGTGACGGGGTGCTCCGCGACTGTCGGCGCCGTCGCCTGGTGGGCGCGCGGCGGTGGGTCGAGGGCGCGCGCGGCGCGGTCGGCGACCAGTCGCAGGACTGTGGGAGGGAGCCAGTCGGTTGCTGCGGCGTCGGGGCCCGGGGGTGCGTCCGCGGGAGCGTCGGCGGTCGCCCCTGTCCCGGTCGGGACCCGGTCCGGTCCCGCCGCCGATCCCCAGACCCCCGAGCGGCGCGGGTCGGGAGTGGGTCGCGTGGCCGACAGCGCCTCCGCGAACTCGGGCGCCGTGGGCCGGGCGGCGGCGTCGCGCGACAGGCAGCGCGAGACCATCTCCCGTGCCGACGACGGCAGTTGACGCAGTCCGTCGAGATCGGGCTCCTCGTGCAGCGTGCGGTAGAGGACGGCGAGCGCGTCGCCCGCGCCGAAGGGGGGCCGGCCGCTCACGGCGTACGCCAGCACACAGCCGAGGGAGAACATGTCGCTCGGCGGTCCGACCTCACCGCCGTACTGCCGGGCCTGTTCGGGCGAGAGGTAGCCGGGTGTGCCGACGATGGTGTCCGCGGAGGTGAGCGCGGTCGCTCCGGCGCCCCGCACGATGCCGAAGTCGATCAGCCGCGGGCCGTCACGGGTCAGCAGCAGGTTGCCCGGCTTCACGTCCCGGTGCACGAGGCCGGCGGTGTGCAGTTCGGCCAGGGTCTCGGCAAGCCGTGCGCCGAGGGTCAGGACCGAGACGACGGGCAGCGGTCCGCACGCCGTGACCGCCTCCGACAGGGACGGGCCCGCCACGAAGTCAGTGGTCAGCCAGGGTTCCCTGGCCTCGGCGTCGGCCGCCCGCACCGGCACCGTCCAGCGCCCGGTGAGCCGTCCGGCGAGCGCGGCCTCGCGGCGGAACCGGGCACGGAAGGTCGGGTCGGCGGCGTGTTCCGCGCGAATCACCTTCAGGGCGACGAGTTCACCGGTGCCGGTGCGGGCCAGGTAGACGACTCCCATGCCGCCCGCGCCGAGCCGGGCGAGCAGTCGGTGCCCGCCGATCTCGACCGGGTCGTCCGCTCGTAGCGCGTGCATGGCCCGCTCTCACACTCCCCCGACCGTGAGTGGCTCCGTGAACCGGAAGCGCCCGTCGCGCACTTGATAGAGGTAGACGTTTTCGGCGTTGAGCCAACGGCGCTCGTTGAAGGAGTAAGTACCGGCGAGACCTTGGTACTTCGCCTTGCCGAGTGCGTCGCTGAGCGCGTCCCGTGAGGGGCGTCGGGCGCCGGGTCCGGCGAGTGCGGTGAGCCGGTCGACGACCATGCGGACGGCGTCGTACGTCTCCACGGCCCAGGGGCCCGGCCGGGCCCGGTAGCGGCGCCGGTAGGCGGCGGCGAAGGCGCGGGCCGCGCGGGCGCCCGGGTCGGAGCAGGACATCACGGCCTGCCAGCCCTCCGCCGCCTCGCCCGCCGCCTCGAGGAACGCCTCCCCCGCCGAACACGGGTCGAGGAAGCGCGGGCCGGTGAAACGTCTGGCGCGCAGGAATCGGGCCACGTCGGCGGCACGCTGCGGCGTCCCCGAGTAGTAGACGCTGTCGGCGCCCCGGCCGAGCAGCTCCCTTACGGCCGGGGCGCCGTCGGTGATCGAGACGGGCACCACCTTGTGGGTCACGGACACTTCGGCGATGCCCGCGGGCCGGTGCATCATCTGGGCCGGTTCCCAGCCGCTGATCCGGCCCGCCCGGTCGATGACCATGCCCAGATGCCGCCCCCGCTGTCGCACCAGTGCCAGCACCACACCGAACGCGGTGTAGCTGTTCAGGGGGGCGGCCCGGAAGTAGTGCCGAGGCTGACGCAACTGCGCTGTCGACATGGCGCCGATGGACAGTTCGGACATGGTGACGAGGGGCAGCACGGCGTTCTCGTAGATGTCCACCACGGGTGCGGTCGTCGCGCCGGTCGGGCCGAACACGGCGAACATGTCCCGGTCGCCGGACAGCCGCCGCGCCGCGGCGCGGGCCCGCTTCAGGTCACCGCCGTCGTCCTCGACGCGCAGGCCCAGCTCGAAGGGCTTGTCGGCGCGGGCGTTGTGCTCCGCCACGGCGAGCCGGGCCGCGCGTTCCTGTTCGCGTCCCACGGCCTTGCCCGGACCCGACAGGTCGGCCTGGACGCCGAGCAGCCACCGCCGCTTCCCGCTCGCCCGTCCGGTAGGGGTGTCGTCGTCGCGGAGCAGGGCCCAGGCGCCGCCACCGGCGCCTGCGGCGAGCAGGGCACCGCCCGTCGCCCAGGCCATCACGCGCCGGCGGCCGGGACCGGGCGGCGCGGCAGCGGTGTGGGGCGTTCCGGCCTCGGTGTCCTGTACGCCCGGCAGCGCCAGCAGCCCGGCGGCACGGTCGGCGATCGTCCGGACCACGGTGTCCGGCAGCCAGTCGATGTCGGAGCCCGTCAGGCCGTCCCCGAGCGCGGCGGCGGTCTCGGCGGCCGAGGGGCGCGCTCCGGGTTCCTTGGCCAGGCAGCGTTCCAGGAGGGCCCGCAGCGGGTCGTCGGTGATGCCGTGCAGATCGGGTGCGTCGTGGACGGTGCGGTAGAGCAGGGCCGCGCTGTCGCCGAGGCCGAACGGCGGCCGTCCGGTGGCGGCGTACGTGAGGACACAGCCGAGGGAGAAGAGGTCGCTCGCGGGAGTGATCCACTGCCCGCGCGCCTGCTCGGGCGACCAGAAGCCCGGGGAGCCGACGACCAGCCCGGTCGCCGTCAACGCGGTCCGCTCGTCCAGGGCGCGGGCGATGCCGAAGTCGATCAGGCGCGGGCCGTCCAGGGCCAGCAGGACGTTCCCGGGCTTGACGTCACGGTGCACCAGGCCGACGGCGTGCACCGCGTCCAGGGCCCGCGCCAGTACGACGCCCAGGAACCGCACGGCGCGCGGGGGAAGCGCACCGCAGGTGGCCACCGCCTCGGCGAGCGAGGGCCCGGGGACGAAGGCCGACGCCAGCCAGGGTGCCGGGGCATCCGGGTCGGCGGCGAGGACCCGGGCGACGAAGGGCCCGTCCACGCCTCGGGCGGCGGCCACCTCGCGCGCGAACCGGGCGCGGAACTCGGGCTGTTGGGCGTACTCCGGCTGGATCACCTTGACCGCGGCCAGCTCTCCGGCCGGAGTGCGGGCCAGGTACACCACGCCCATCCCGCCTGCTCCGAGCCGCCCTAGCAGCCGGTTTCCGCCCAGGTGCGAGGGGTCCGAGGGCAGCAGGCGTTCCATCACATGCCCTCCGTCGCGGCGGCGGTCGTGTCCCCGGCGGCTCCCGGCACGGCCCACCCGGCCGGGTCCGCCTTCGCGCCCGTCCCGTCGACGGGCCGTCCGATCTGCTTCTCCGCCCGCAGCAGCATCCGTGGCACCGGGCCGTTCACCTCGTTCAGGAGCCCCTGTGCGTCCCAGCCCTCGCCGGCGCAGGCGGACATCGACACCACGACCGGCCCGAAGGTGGCCTGCTGGTACTGGTACGGGTAGGGCCCGCCCTCGTCGGCGCTCGAGCACGTACCGATCTCGAACAGGGAGTCCTCCGCGAAGTTGTTGCCGCCCTCGCCCCAGACCGAGGCGTTGGAGAACAGGTTCGACAGCTTCCTGCCCTCGCTCAGGGTCTGTTCGGAGCAGCCCAGTGCCTCCTCCAGCATTCCGGCCTGCTCCCAGGCCGCGTCCGCGGTCGCCGGGTGCACGGTGACGGTCACGGTCATCCGCACCGCACCCTTGCCCTCGGCCGCGGGCCGGACGAAGTGCCGGGTGAGGGTGGCGAGCACCCGTTCAGGCAGCGGTTCGCGCTGCCAGACGCAGTTCTCGTCGAGTACCGACCAGGTGTCGGGATCGCTCTCGTAGGGCGAGTCCCGCCGCGCCTCGGAGCCGAACAGCTCCGGACCGGCGATCACCTGGCCGATCAGCCGCCCGGCCGCGGCCTTCGTCCGCGGCACCTTCGCCGGATCGGCCTCCACCGTCGGCGCGGGAGCGGGCGCCGGGCCGTCCCCGTCACCGCCGCCCCGCGTCGCGCCGGGCCTTCCCGCGCCGCCGGACTCCCCCGTCCCGCCGCCCTTGGATTCCCTGCCGGCGCTCTCCCCCTCGGCCGTACACCCCGATGCCAGCACCACCGCCGACACCACCACCCCCACCGCGCACCGAAGTCTCCCCGACGCGTGCCTCATCCGCTCCGCCCCCCGCGGTCCGTACCCCCGCGCATGCCCGGCCTGGCCGCCTACGGCATGCGATGCTGTGATCAGCATGCACTGTTGCGGTTCGTCGGGGTTGTGCGGTTCCGGAAATCGGCGCGATCGCCGGCGCCACTATGATGCAGCGGTGTTCGATTCCCGGCACGTCAGGACCTTCCACGAAGTCGTGCGGACCGGCTCGTACTCGGCGGCCGCGCGTGCTCTCGGGTACACCCAGCCGGCGATCACCCAGCAGATGAAGGCGCTGGAACGGGACGCCGGGATGGCGTTGTTCGTGCGGGTGGGCCGGGGGGTGCGGCTCACCGAGGCCGGTGAGACCCTGGCGCGGCACGCGGGCGACATACTCGGTTCGCTGTCGGCGGCGCGGGAGCAGATGAACGCCCTGGCCCAGCTGCACGCGGGCCGGGTCCGTGTCTGCGCGTTCCCCAGCGCCAACTCCACGCTGCTGCCCGAGGCCCTGGCCCGGCTCGCGGCCGCCCACCCGGGCATACGCGTCGATCTGCTGGAGAACGAGCCGCCGGAGAGCCTTCGCCGTCTGGTGCAGGGTGAGTGCGACATCTCCCTGGCGTTCACCTATCCGGGCATGCACGAGCACGTCCCGGAGGAGCTGGTCGAGACCCCGCTTCTGGAGGACCAGTTGACCGTGCTGCTGCCCAGCGGGCACCGGCTCGCGCGGAGAAGGGTCGTCAGGCTCACCGACCTGGAAGGGGAGCGCTGGATCGCCGGATGTCCGCGCTGCCGGGCCAATCTGCTGCACGAGTGCGCGGAGGCGGGCTTCGTACCCGACATCGCCTTCACCACGGACGACAACCTGGCGGTGCAGAGCCTGGTGGCGGAAGGGCTCGGCGTCGCCATGGTCCCCGCGCTGATGCTGACCTTCATGCACCGCGCGAAGGTGGCCGGCCGGCCGCTCCAGCCCGCCTCCCGGCGCAAGGTCTCGGCCTACGTCCTGCGGGAGCATCTGCGCATCCCCGCCACGGCCCTCGTCCTCCAGGAGCTGAAGACCGTGGCCGCCGGGAAGACGGGCTGCTGACCGCCCAACCCATAAGCGCTGCTTGGGATATGCCAAGAAACTGTCGTTGGACGTGATAACGCAACGGTCCGACGCTCTTGTGTATGACTCCTGCCTCGACCACCGTCCCGGGCGCCTTCACCGCGGCCCGCACCACCGAACGTCTCGAAGCGCTGCTCGCCGGTTTACGCGAGGACGTCGGCCGCGGACTCCCGCCCGACCTCACCGCCCACCTCGTCGGCGAACGCCTCGCGCCCCACCTCGGCGCGCCCGACCTGCTCACCGACGAGCAGCGGCAGAGCGATCCGACCCGCTACCGGCAGCACCTGCTGCACGCCGAGCACGACGGCAGCTTCTCCGTCGTCGCCCTCGTCTGGCTGCCCGGCCAGGCCACCGACATCCACGACCACGTGTCCTGGTGCACCACGGGGGTGCACCAGGGCCAGGAACGCGAACGGCGCTACCGGCTGCTCCCCGCGGCCGACGGCACCGCCAGGCTCATCGCCACCGACGAAGTGGTCAACGAGCAGGGCGAGTTCTGTGGCTTCGCCCCTCCCGGGGACATCCACCGGGTCTGGAACCCCGGCCCCTCGACGGCGATATCCCTCCACGTCTACGGCGCCGACATCTCCCGCCTCGGCAGCAGCGTACGGCGGGTCTACCAACTGCCCACCGACTGCTGATGGCCCTCCTCCGGGACCGGCCCACGCAGCGCAGCGGGGTGCGAGAGGCCCCGTCCCCGCGCCCCGGACTCCTGCTCGCGGCGTCCGGCCTCGCCCTCGCCGTCGCCGTCCACCGGCTTCTGCCCGCCGTACCCATGCTCACGGCGGCCGTGGTGCTCGGAGTCCTCGCCGCGCACCTGCCCGTCCTGCGCGGGACGGTGCGGGGCTCCGGCCGCCCGGGACTGTCCTGTGCGGGCAGGCGGCTGATGCGTGCCGGCATCGTCCTGCTCGGGCTGCAACTCGGTCTCGACGACGTGGCCGGGCTCGGCTGGGCGACGGTCGTCATGACGGTCGTCGTCGTCATGGCCACCCTGGCCGGCACCTGGTGGCTGGCCCGCCGGCTGGGCCTGCCGGGTGACCAGCCCCTGCTCATCGCCGCCGGGTACGCCATCTGCGGCGCCTCCGCCATAGGCGCCGTCGGCGAGGCGCGGGGCAGCGACGAACGGGACGCCGCCACCTCGGTGGCCCTGGTCACCCTCTGCGGGACCCTCGCCATCGCCGTACTGCCCCTGCTCCACGGGCCGCTGGGGCTGGACGACGCCGAGTTCGGGCGCTGGGTCGGCGCGAGTGTGCACGACGTCGGCCAGGTCGTCGCCACCGCGCAGACGGCCGGTGACGCGGCCCTCGGCCAGGCGGTACTGGTGAAGCTGATGCGGGTCGCGCTGCTCGCGCCCCTTGTCGCCGCCGTCGCGCTCTCCGCGCGCCGCCGCGGCCGTGCCGCGGGCGGACCGGACGGACCGGGCCGGAAGCGGGCTCCGCTCGTACCGCTCTTCGTCGTCGGCTTTCTCGCCGCGGTGGCCCTGCGCAGCACCGGGCTGCTGCCCGGCGAAGTCCTCGAGGGGGCTCACACCGGGCAGGAACTCCTGCTGGCCGCGGCCCTGTTCGGGCTCGGCAGCGCGGTCGACCTCCCCTCCCTCGCGCGCACCGGCGCGCGGACGGCGCTGCTGGGCCTCTGCGCGTGGCTGGTCGTGGCGGGGGTCTCGTACGCCGGGGTTCTGCTGGTCACGCGGTGAGGCGGCTGCGAAGGGCCGCACCGCTCCCGCCGTGAACCGTCGGCTACGAGGGCTCCCGCCGGGGGCTGCCGTCCCGATCACGTCGGCGTCCGGACGCCGGCCGTCTCGCGGCCAGGGGTCGGCGTCCGGACGCCGGCCCCTAGACGTGCGCCTCCCCGTGCTCCCAGGTCGCCTGCACCAGCGCCCGTTCGGTACCTGCCAGATAGACCGACGCGGCCAGCCACACCTGGGCGTAGCGGTCGGGGTCGGCTTCGGCGGTGCGGCCGAAGACGTCGCGGGTGCGGCGGTCCGCCTCCGCGGTGAGCGCGGCCGACAGGTCCGCCGCCGCCCGGAATCCGCCGCGGCGCAGCGCCGCCGCGCTCCCGGCCCTGTCACCGTCGCGCGCGGGCTCCGCGACGGCCCGGCGGCCTCCCGACACCGCGACCTCGACCAGCCGCCGCAGCCGCCACAGCGGGGCCTGCGCCAGTGGGTCCGGCGGGACTCCGACGACTGCGCCCGTGAGCGGCAGGACGTCGGGCGGGGGGAAATGCGCGCCCTGGATGCGGTCGTAGCCCAGGTCGGCGTGGCCGTCCCACTCCGCGGGCAGCCGCAGGGTCTCCTCGGTGTCCGGCACGGGGCCCACCGCGAGCGGCCGCAGCGTCGCCGCCCGGTCGGGGTCCAGCCGGCCGATCACCCGCAGCCGCAGGCCCGGCCGGGACGCCAGCCGGCGGAAGTTGGCCGTGTGGGCCAGGTCCGGGTGGCCGTTGGCGGGAGCCAGCCGGATCAGCGGGCCGTCCTCCTGCGGCCGGCCCGCGGTCAGCTCCCGGGCCAGCAGGTGTTCCCCCGCGGCACCGACGAGGACCACGTCGCAGCCGATCAGTTCGTCGGCCGTCCGCCCGGCCCGCTCCGGGTCGGTTCCCGCTCTCGCCGCGAGCCGCGCCGCCACCGCCTCGGCCAGGGGACGGGCGAACAACGCGGCGAGCGCGCCCTGCGTCCAGGGCAGACCGGCGACCGGAGTCGCGCGCACGCCCTTGCCGGACCCGAGGCGGCCGTCCGGGGAGAGCGTCGCGCCCGAGATCAGCAGCCCGCCACGAGAGAGCTGCGCATGGTCGAGGGTGCCCGAGCCGAGCGCCACGCTCGCCGTGCCCGCGCCCCGGGCCCGCGCAGGGCCGCCGGGCTTGACGTCGGCCACCGAGAACCAGCGCCCGTCCTCGGACACGAGATGCGTGACGACACCGCCGTACCCGGTCGCCGCGATCACCGGCTCCCGGCACACGCCCTGCACGCGCAGCCCGCCGCCGGGACGGTAGGCGCGGCGGGCCGTACCGACCAGACCCGGGTCCGGATCCCGGGCCGCCAACCGGGCGGTGGTGAGCAGCAGTTCGCTCACATTGGCCACCAGGTCGGCCAGCCGGTGCCCACTGTGCCGGGCACGGGCCGCCCGCAGCCCCCGTACGACCCGCAGGGCGGCTGCCTCGGCGCGGTGCAGTCCGGCCAGCCGGGCGGTGTGCGCGGCGCGCAGCAGTTCGGCCTGCGGGACGGCGCCCGCGGCGGGCACCCCGGCGGCGAGTACGGCCGCGGCGGCCCCCCACAGCGCGGTCGCCGCGGCGACCTGGGCGGGGGTCGGACCGGTCGGTGCCGGGGGCTCGTCCGGTGTGCCGTTCCCTGTGGACGCCACGGCCCCGGCACCCGCCGGTGTCCCGGGCTCCTGCACGGTGTCGGCCGGGGCAGGCTCCGGTTCGGCGACGGCGTCCGCGTCGGCGACCGGGCAGGCGCCGAGCACCGCGGCGCGGTGCAGGCACCGGGGCGCGAGCAGACAGCTGCACACCGCCTGACCGGCGTCCGTGACCGCCCCCGTGGGGCCGGGCGTCAGGGCGACCTCGGCGTCCTCACCGCACTTGACGCGCAGCACGCCGTCGGCGGCCTCGACGGGCAGGGCCGCGTACGACTCGATCGCGGCGTCCAGCTTCTTGCGCAGCCGTGCGGTCAGGGACTCGACGGCGGCGGCGACCACGTCGGCTGTCACCGGGGGCAGTCCGGCGTTCCTCTGGTCGGTGTTCATCGGTTCTCTCCGCGGAGGCGGTCGCCCACCCAGCGGGCGAGGGCGAGGGGGCTGAGGGCGGCGACGGGCATCCCGGCCGCGACGAGCTGCTGGGCGACGGGCACCGAATAGCGCGGGTTGCCGGTGTCGTCCAGCGCGGCACAGCCCATCAGGTGCACTCCGGAGGAGGCCAGCGACCGCACCTCGCCGAGGAGCCCGCCGAGCGCGTAGCCCTCCTCGAAGTCGCTCACCACCACCACGATCGTCCTGCTGGGCACGGTCACCAGGGAACGGGCGTGCGCCAGCCCCGCGGCGATGTGCGTGCCGCCGCCGACCCGTACCTCCAGCAGGAGCGACAGCGGGTCGTCCACCCGGTCGGTCAGATCGATCACGTCCGTCGAGAACGCGAGGAAATGCGTGGAGAGAGTGGGTACTCCGCCCAGTACGGCCGCGGTCAGCGCCGACCAGACGACCGAGGCCTCCATCGACCCGGACACGTCGACCACCAGGATGAGCCGCCAGTCCGCCTCCTTGCGCGAACGCGTGCTGAACACCGGCTTCTCCGGCACCACCATGGTCCGGCCGTCGGCGGTGCGGCGCGTGGTCGCGAGATTGGCGCGCAGGGTGCGCGGCAGGTCGAGCCTGCCGCCCGGGCGGCGGGTCGGACGCGGGGTGGCCAGGCCGGTCAGCGCCGGACGCATCCGGGTCGCCAGCTCCCTCGCCAGCTCGTCGACCAGCCGGCGCACCAGCGGTCGCAGCTTGACCAGCTGCTGCTCCGGCATGCCTCCGGCCAGCGACAGCACGGAGGTCAGCAGGTCGACCGAGGGGCGTACCGAGGCAGGGTCCAGCTCGGCCAGCACATCGGTGCGGCCCTGGTCCGCGGCGCGTGCCAGCACCTCCTCACGGACCTCCGCGCCGAACAGCGCGTCCAGTTCCTCGGCCCACTCGCGGGCCGTGGGGAAGGCCGCCTCCTGGCCGCCGCCCGCGCCTCCTTCCCGACCGAGGTCCGAGGCGCCCTCGCCCCGCCCGGTGCCGTACAGCTCGTCCAGCGCGTGCGCGTAGCGACGGGCGCCCGAGGGCAGCTTCTCGCTCTCCCGGCCGAGCAGTAGGCGCCAGCGGTCGGCGGGGGAAAGGTGGGGGGCGGGGGTGGTGCCGTCTCCAGGTGCGCTCGTGGTGCCGCCTCCGGGTACGGAGTCGGGCTCGGGTACGGCCTCGGGCTCGGGCGTGGGTGCGGTGGCCTCGGGTATGGGTGCGGTGGCCTGGGGCGGGGTGGCAGCCGGAAGAGCCTGAGGCGTGTCCTGTGGGGCCGCGCTGTCGGCACTCCCGGCCGGGTTCGCCTCCGTGCCCGTCGGCAGACCCAGGGAGGCCACCGCCGCGAGGCCCGCCGCGTCGGCCGCCGTCCACAGCGCGAGGAGCCGGGGTGAGGCACCGAGGGAGAGGTCCAGGCGGTCGCCGAGGCGTTCCGTCACGGTGCCCAGCAGACGGTCGCGCCCGGCGGGGCTCAGCGTGTCGAAGCCGCCGCGCAGCGCGGGCAACCGGTCCAGGAACCCCTGGTCGGTGAGCGTGTCGATGCGGTTGAGCAGCGAGTCCAGAGCGGTCGGCGCCGACTGGAGCAGCGGTGCCGCGCCGCTGAGCAGCCCGGTGAGCCGGCGGGCCAGCGCGAGCCGCCCCTCCGGGTCGGTGGCCGTGTCGATCCAGCCGGCGGCGCGCGCGCCCAGTTCTCCGGCGTCGTCGAGGTCCAGCAGGACCCGGGCGGCCAGCGCGGCGCCCTGGACCAGCGGGGACCCGGTGCGTGCGAGGGTGCCCAGGGCGTCGTCCATGCGCAGCCCGCGCCGGTGGTCACCGGCCCGTGAGGCGAGCGCGATCAGCGCGGCGGCGTCCTCCGCCTGGTCACTGCCCGCGAGTCCGGGCAGCGAGCGGACCGCGGTCTCCAGCAGGTCGGCGGCGAGTGCCGCGGCCGCCTCCCGGCCCCCGGCGGTGGTGCCGGGCAGATGTCCGCGGCACAGCGCGTCCAACAGGTCGAGCGCCTCGAGGAGTTCGGGGAGCGTCGCGGAGGCGGGGAGTACGGCGGCGGCGTCGGCCAGCCGCTCGGCGACCAGCGCGGGCAGGTCGCAGCGGGCCGCGGCGCGCAGCGCGGTGAGGACGAGCGCGCAGGTGGGCCCGCCGTCCGCCGAGTCCCGTCGGAAGGACTCGCGCAGCGTGCCCTCGGCGGCCAGGGCGGCTGTCACGCCCCGGATCCCGGCCAGGTCGAGCCGCACGGGGACCGCGGGGGTCCACGCCAGGCGCCAGCGGGTGGTGAGCGCCGTGCCGTCGCCCGTGCCCGCCACCTCCTGGGCCTCGCCGTAGCCGGCGCCGCACACCGTGAGCCGCTGGAGCAGGATCTCCCGGCGGCCGTCCAGGGCGGAGCGGAAGGGGTCGAGCCGCAGCTCCCGCGGGGCGGGGTCGTCCGGGCCCGGCAGCCGCAGCGCGGCCAGCTCCGCCTCCACCGACGGGCCGAGTCCCGAGCGCGGAGTGCCCGGCGCGATGCGGCCCCGCTCGGTGCCGACCAGGACCACCTCGAGCGCCCGTGCCAGGGCACGGCCGCGGCCGAGGGGCTCGCCCTGGCCCATCACGGTCGTCAGCGCCTCGAGTACCTCGCTCCGCCCGGGGGCGGCGAGACCGCGCACGCTCGCCAGGTCGCAGGCCATCCGCAGGGTCTCGGCGGCCTCGCCGGTGCCCGCCGTGTGCCCGGCGGTCCGCAGCTCCCGGCACACGTCGGTGATCACCCGGGCGGCCGCGCCGTGCAGCACCTCGGGGTCACCGGCGGCCGTGAACACCGCCTGCTGCCAGCGCGGGTCACGGATGCCCGCGGGGTAGCCGGACCGGGAGTCGAGCAGGTCGAAGGAGTACGGCACGAGCGAGGTGACGACCGACGACTGCTCCTCGACGGCGGCCGGGCCGGCCGAGAGCACTCCGACCGCGGTCGACGGGCCGTCGGCCGCCCCCGGCGCCCGCACCGCGCCCGCCGTCTGCGGCTCGTCCGTCGTGTTCGCTCCGGCCGTCAGGGCCGGTGCGTGGAACGAGCCGACGACGGCCGCGACGCGGCGCCCGCCCGCCGAGGCGTGGGCGATCGTCGCGCGCATGTGGGTCTCCCGGGCCAGGTCCAGGGACGGCACCGTGCCCGACGACTCCGCGTCACGGCGCAGCGCCCAGCCCACGCCGAGCGCGGCCCGTCTGATCGCCTCCGGCGGACAGCCGGGTGCGAGCACCTCCACGCAGCGGTCCCACAGGTCGTCGCCGTCCCGCCCGCTGCCCGCGGCGGTGAGCGCGTCGGCGAAGGCGGTGGGCGCGAGGACGGGCGGGGGGTCGGCGAGCGCGGTACGGGTGTCCCCGGCGGGGGCGGTGCCGTCGCCTCCGTGCCAGGCCGGATCCGCCATCGGCAGATCGCAGCACACGACCTCGGCGCCCCGCTCGCGCGCCCAGCGGACCGCGGCGAGTTCGGGCGAGAAGTCGGCGAACGGGTAGAAGCCGAGCCGCCCGCCCTCGCCCGCCCCGGCCAGCGCCACCGGCGCCAGGGTGCCCGGGGCGGACAGGTGGGTGAGCCACGGCTGGAAGTCGGCGGGCAGCTCCACGCAGACGACCTCGGCGCCGGCCGCGTCCAGCAGGGCGGGTACCGCCGCGGCGAGCGCCGGGCTGTGGTGCCGTACCCCCAGCAGATACGGCGCCGAGCAGCCGGCGAGTGCCTCGACGGCGTCCCGCGGGTCCTGAGCGAGTGTCACCGGAGGTTCTCCCGCAGGTCCCACAGGCGGCGCCAGGTCGCCGAGCCGTCCTCGGCACGGCGGCGCACCGGACCGTCCCAGTAGCCGAGCAGCCGCGCGTGGTCGGCCGGGTCGTCCTTGCGGACCACACCGAGGAGGTGTCCGGGCACCAGGTCGAGGGCGTCGCCGCCGGGCAGGTAAGCGGTGGCCACCCCGAGGGAGGTGGCGACCTGCACGGCCTCGGCCGTCGACATCACCGTGCCCGGGCGCTCCACGTCCCAGCCCTCGGTGGAACGGCCGGCCCGCAGGTCGCGGAAGACGGTGACCAGGACGTCGAGCACGGCGTCGTCCACCGCGAAGGCCGCGCCCGCCCGCTCGACGGCCGCGGTGGCCTGCCGCCGCACCAGCGCGGTCTCGGCGTCGACGTCGGCGATCGGGTGCACGGTCTCGAAGTTGAACCGGCGCTTGAGGGCCGCGGACATCTCCGACACACCGCGGTCGCGGAGGTTGGCGGTGGCGATGACGGTGAACCCGGGGGCGGCCGCCACCTGGGCGTCGTCGGTGCCCGACAGCTCGGGCACGCTGATCCGGCGGTCGGACAGGATCGACACCAGGGCGTCCTGCACCTCGGGCAGACAGCGGGTGATCTCCTCGACCCGGGCGACGCGGCCGGTGCGCATGGCGCTGAGCACCGGCGAGTCGACCAGCGCCTGCGGGGTCGGGCCCTGGGCGAGCAGCAGCGCGTAGTTCCAGCCGTAGCGCATGGCGTCCTCGGTGGTGCCCGCGGTGCCCTGCACGGTGAGCGCGCTGGTGCCGCAGACGGCGGCCGACAGCAGCTCGGAGAGCATCGACTTGGCGGTGCCGGGCTCGCCGACGAGCAGCAGGCCACGCTCACCGGCGAGGGTGACCACGCACCGTTCCACCAGGGCGCGTTCGCCGACGAACTTGGGGGCGATCACCAGCTTGTCGGGCAGTGTCTCGTGCGGCTTGGCCAGCTTCAGCGCCTCACCGCCGCTGCCGCACACGAAGGTGATCACGGCACGCGGCGTGAGCCGCCAGCCGGGCGGGCGGGGCCCCTCGTCGTGGGCGGCGAGGAAGGCGAGTTCGGTGGCGTGACGCTCCTCGGC
This sequence comes from Streptomyces sp. NPDC005017, assembly GCF_042873115.1. Taxonomy (NCBI): domain Bacteria; kingdom Bacillati; phylum Actinomycetota; class Actinomycetes; order Kitasatosporales; family Streptomycetaceae; genus Streptomyces; species Streptomyces sp. NPDC005017. The sequence goes on from NZ_JBIALD010000006.1 coordinate 346,616, forward strand.
GGGCAGGGTCTGCCGGGCCGGAAGGGCCGTCGCCGTGTCGGTCGAAGGCATTCAGGTTCCTTGCTGGGTAGGTCGGTCTGTCGTGCTCAGGATGATGGGGACGGTGAGCGGGTGCGGTGCCGGGGTGGCCGGTGGCGAACCGGGGGTGTGCGGGGTGCGGGCGTTCGGCGGTGCGGTGCCGGGGTCGCCGGTGCCGCACCGAGGGTGCGCGGGGTGCGGGCGTTCGGCGCGTGACCGGACTCGGCCGGGGCGCGAGACACGGACCGCCGCGCCGTTGGGGGCCCGGCTACGAGATACGGGCCGACGCGCCGTAGCGGGCCGGTGTCACGAGGGCGGCGGGGGCGCCGGTGTGACCCGGCGCCCCCGTGCCCGCCGCCCGCGGCTCAGCGCCGCCGCCCCCGGCGCACCTTCAGCTCCTCGAAGCGGGGCGTGTCGCCGTCCTGGATCCGCTGCCAGGCTCTGCGGTACAGGTCGGCGGCCGGTTCGGCCGGTACGACCACACCGAACGACGCGTGCCCGCCGTCCATCAGGTCGCCGTACAGCGGCAGTTTCCACGGCTCCAGCGGCACGCGCGGCGCGCCGAGGTCGGTCCAGCCGCCGGGCAGGAAGAGCGAGCGTCCGGCCCGGGTGCGGCTGGCCTCCACCACCAGGTCGGTGGCGGCCAGTTCGGCGCGGGCGGCCTTGAGCCGGGCCGGCTTCCACCCGGTCCACCGCGCCGTCATCCGGTCGGTGGGGTCGGGCATGGCGAGCAGCATCAGGTACACCGTGGCGGCGTCCTCGCCGATGCCGTACTCCTTGGCGGCCTGGGTGACCAGGTCGGGCACGGAGCGGCTCGGGTCCTGCGGCCACCAGGTGCCGTCCTTGTCCCGGTCGCCCGCGAGGGGCTCGCCCGGGTCGGCGAGGAGGGCGGCGAAGCGGGTGGACCGGGTCAGGCGCAGTGCCACCTCGGCCGCGTAGGGCCGCTGGTGCTCGACGCGCAGGGCGGGCAGATACGGGTCCTGGCCCGCCTCGTCGAGCAGGTCGACGCGCAGGCCCGGAGCGGGCTGGTCGTCATGGGTGGCGAGGATGACGGCGCCGTACCGCTCGTAGCCCTGGCCCCTCTCGGTCGGGGCGCCCGCGGTCTTCCGGAACGCGGGGAGGCTGATGTACTCCCCGAGGTCGAGGACGAGACCGGGGTGGGCCAGCCGCTCTCGCACGGCGGTGAGGGCCGAGGGCAGCGCCGCGCGGGCCGGGTCCCCGGCCGGGAGCCGGTGGGCGAGCCAGGCGGCGAGACCGACCGACCCGATCAGCGTGTCCGCCGTGAACCCGACCGGGTTCTCCCCGACGGGGCGGACGCGGTCGCCGTCCACCGCCCACTCGAGGTCCTGGGTGAGGTGCGGCTCTCCGGCCGGGTGCAACAGGGCCGGGAGGGCCTTGCGCACGTCCCACCCGGCGTGCTTGACGGCGCGCAGGGCGTCGCTGAGCAGTTCCTCGGGAACGGCGGGCCGGCGGCCGACCCTGGCGTTCCAGACCTCGGCCGCGGCCGCCACGTCGGGCCCCTCGGTCCACAGGCGGGCCGGGTCGGCGGGCAACAGCGCCGCCACCACCGCGGCTCGGATGCCGCCGTCCACACCACGCAGTTCGTCCTTGGCGACGGCGGCCGGCGCGACCTTGACCCCGATGAGGGTGCGTGCCTCCGTGGTCAGGAACGTCCGCTCGTACTCGTCGACCCGGGGAAGGCCGGCCACGATCAGCCGGGCCATGGTCTCGGTGACTCCGGTGAGCCGGGCGAACTCCTCGGCCGCCTCCGGGAACCAGGGCGCCGGGCCGCGGGCGGCCAGCTCCGCGAGGAGCGTCACGGCCCGGCCCGCCTCGACGGACTCACCGAGCGGCGCCGACTCCACGAGCGTGTACGGGTCCGGTGTGACGAACCGCCCGGCCGGGTCGTGGAAGAGTCCGGTGAACACGCCACCGTCGTCGTCCAGGGAGCGGCGTCCCGTGAAGGCGACGAACGCCCCGCCGCCCAGCGGCAGCACTCCGTTCCAGGTGCCCTCGCGCCACTCGCCCGACGGGGTGCGCAGCGGGCCGGCCGGCAGTCGCATGGCCACCTTGCGCCAGTGCTCCGAACCGGGCGCCCCGGTCAGGCCGAGGGCGTCGAACCGGCCGAGCAGGAGGCTCAGCACCTCGCGCTGCTCCTCGGTGGTGGTACCGGCCGCCGCTCGGAACGCCAGGGCCGTCACCCGGTCCAGCAGTGTGGCCAGGTCCGGCTGTCCGCTCGGCAGCGCGGGCCCGTCGAGGTGCAGCTGCACCGTCCGCTCCGCGGGCACGGCGGTCTCGTCGAGTCCGGCGGCGCGGGTCAGTACGCGCAGGGCGCGGAAGACGGTGTCGTCCTCGTCGTCACGTCCCCACCAGTAGCTGCGCTGGGCTCCGAGACCGCTCGCCGCGTCCTGGATCACCGCGTCGGCCGGACCGGCCGGGCCCTCCTGTCCCAGGTCGCCGTCGAGCGCCCGGGTCAGCCGGTCGGCCGCCGCGTCCAGGACGGCCTGCTGTCCGGCCGCGTACCGCACCACTCCGGCGATGCCCGCCACGAGCGCGTCGTCGCTGACGGACAGCAGTGTGCGGACGGCGAGCGGCAGCGCCTCCTCGTCCTCCCGCGCGGCCGCCACCAGCAGGGCTCCCGCGGTGTCCCGGTCGATCCGGCGCAGTGCCTCGGAGCCCTCCGGGTCACGAGGGGTCATGCACTCCCAGTACTGCACGGGCGGCAGCAGCAGCGTGCCCTGGCCGAAGACGCCCGGGGTGCGGTCGGTCTTGGCCACCGAGGTGACGACGCCGTCCTGGTCGATCAGTTCGAGCTGCCAGCCGTTGCGGACGACGGCCTGGGCCCGGTCGGCGCCGGGGAACGTCACCAGGGCGGCGGGCCGGCCCGACCGTGCGGGCACGGTGACGGTGTGTCCGGCGAGGTTCTCGGCGCGCAGGGAGCCGTCGGGCAGCCGTACCACGCGCAGCCCGATCAGTCCGTCCACGGGCGCGGAGGCCGGTGCCGGTCCGGCCGTGGGTGAGGGACGCACCTTGCCGACGACGAACTCGGAGCCCTCGGGGGTGTCCCGCAGCGCGTCCGCCAGGAAGGGGGGCCGGCTCATCCGGCCGGTCTCCCCGGTAGCCGGGTCGTACTCGCACCAGCCGCGCTCCGCCTCGTCCTCGGAGGGACGCCACACCCAGTACGCGACGCCGTCGGTGAGGACCCCGCGCTCCTCGGGCAGGGTGGTGTCCCCGACGTGCAGAACGCCTGCGCCAGTCGTGCGGCCGCCGCCGGGCAGGGGCAGGGTGATCGGCATGTCGCCCTTGTACCAGTCCATCTGGGTGCCCCGGGTGGACCGCGGGCCCTGGAGGGTCTGGGGCTGGTCCGGGCGGGAGTGCCAGTATCCGCGCAGGCCGTCGCCGCGGTTGTTCCAGTAGACGAGCAGTTCGCCGTCGACGTGGTGGAAGCCGGGGTCGCCCCAGCTGTCGTTCGCGGGGATCCGCAGATCGTGGGTGAGGACGGTGCCCTCGGCGCCGATCACCCGGGCCTGGGCGGCGCCCGCCACGATGAGGTGGGGCCAGGCGTCGGCGACGATCAGGTCCTCGACGTCGTTCTCCGGGACCAGTGCGGACGCCGCGTCCTCCCAGGCGGGCCAGCCCAGTTCGTCGAAGAGTCCGGCCCTCAGCGTGCGCGCCAGGACCGGGGCGAGGTCGGTGGCGACGGCCTCGCGCACCTCGTCCTCGGCCAGCGCGAGCGCCTCGGCGGGCAGCCACTTGAGTCGGCTCAGCGCGTCGGGCAGCTGGGGCAGACCGACGGCGGTGAACCGGCGGACCACCCCGCGCACCCAGTCCGCGAGCAGCGGGCGACCGCCCGGCGACACCGCCAGCAGGCGGATCGCGCGCAGCGTCTGGTCGTTGTCCCCGAACTGCTCGGCACCGCGCAGGAACGACTCGTGGAAGCGGGGGTCGGCGCCCAGCGACACCAGGTCACGGTGTCCCTCGCCCGGTGCCCACTGCACCAGCATCAGGCTGTGGTGCTTCCCCGGGGCGGCCACCGGCACGTCGAGGGAGAGCAGCAGGTCGATCAGGTCGATGTCGTGCTCGACGCCCAGCCCGCGCCCGGCGGCCGCGAGTTCGGCCCGCAGCTGGTCCGCCATCCGCTCCACCAGGGGGTACAGCTCGGTCATCCGGGTGGAGCCGTGCCAGGACCGCACCTGCTCGCGGAACGCCAGGAACCGTTCCAGCCAGCCGGCCGCGCCGTCCCGGGGGCGCTCCTCCTCGGGCAGCGACGCGTCCCACAGCCCGGCTACGGCACCGGACGTCTCCAGGACGGCCAGCCACATCGCGGGCATCTCGTCGTCGTGGCAGGACGGGATCATGTCCAGCAGGGCGCCGCGCATCCGCGGCTGCCGCGCGGCAAGCGCCACGAGTGCCGCCCGGTGGCCCTTCCACCAGCCCGCCGCCGCACGCAGTGTGGCCGGCAGGACGAGCAGCTCGGCCAGATACTCCTGCTCCGTCAGTTCCGCGTCCCTCCCGGCGGCGCGGGCCAGCCTGCGCAGGTCGTTCGCCATCTGGGCGGACGGCGGGAGGCCGCCTGCCGTGCGGCGAAGGCACAGCCGGGTGAAGCGCTCGAGCGCCTCGTCGGCCGGTACGCGCGCGGCCAGTTCCCTCGCGTACGCCGACAGCACCTTCACCGGGAGCGCCCCCGCCAGGGCGAACTCGAGGAAGACGGCGTCCAGCCGCTCCTCCTCGACCACCAGGCCGTGCTCCGCCTCGGCCTTGCGGGCGCGGGTGAACAACTGCGCCGCGTAGGTGGCGTTCTCCTCGCCCAGGAACACGCGCCCGGCCTGCTCGTAGAACGTGGGCAGGAAGTGCGGCACCGAGGCCGCCAGCCGGGCGCCGAGCTCGAGGTAGGCGTCCAGGGCCGCCTTCGGCTTGGACTTCGCCTGCCGGGCCACCCGCTCCAGGTCCGGCATGACGCCCAGGGCGTGGTGGCCGTCCTGCGGGTGGTGCACCAGCACCCATTCCGGGAAGCCCAGCGACTGACGCTGAGCGAGGCCCACCACGGCCGGGTCCACGTCCTGGACGAGCCCGAGGTAGCCGGCGGCCAGGTCCTCCGCCGCGCCCAGTTCCTCGGCGACCAGCCGCACCACCACCCGGTCTTCCAGCCCCGGGTGACGGTAGGTCCGCGTGGTCAGTGGCACCGCCTGCTCCCCGGCCCCCTCCGTGTCCGGCGGCAGGACACCGCCCGCCGTCAGCAGTTCCTCGTACGACACCTCGGTCCCCCCGCTCATGCGTCCTTGCCCTCCTCGATCACGCGGCCGGCGTACAGCGCCGCGCCCATCCGCATCCCCTCCGACCAGGCCACCGGGCCCACCTCACGCAGTGGCAGGGCCCGGCCGTCCTGGTCCTGCCAGGTGAGGCTCCCCGTCTCCACCTCGTCGTCCCAGTACGGCTCCCCGATCCACACCGAGGCCTCGACGGTCCGCCCGCCGTCCCGCACACGGGCGGTGGCGTACCCGCCGGAGACGCGGTAGCCCAGCGAGGACGCGCGCGCGGCGAGGGCGAAGCGGGAGCGGAACGTGCCCCCGGTGAAGTCGCGCACCTCGGTGGCCTTGGCGTCGAGGCCGTCCGGCCGCCGCCAGGTCGCGCGGTGGATCTGCTCGACACCCTGGACTATCCCGAGCTCCGCCGCGAACTCCCGTACGTCGTCGAGGTCCGGGAGCAGCACCGGGTGCGGCAGCGTCACCGTACGCGGGGAGAGCCGGACCGTCTCGCCGTCGAGGTTCACGATCCGCAGTTCGCCGGACTCGGTGGCGCCGCGCAGGAAGCCGACCTCGTCCGGGTCGTCGCCGACCACCGCGAGGTCGCGCAGCGCGGACTGCCACGCCTCGTCCGGCCAGACCCGGGCCAGCAGGCCGGTGGGCACGGGCAGGGACGACACCATCCAGGCGTCGACCTGGGCGACGCACCCGGCCGCGTGCCGGTCCAGCCACTCGGCGAACCGCCGCAGCCGCTCGACCTCCGGGTGGTCCTTCAGCGCGCGCGGCAGTGTTTTCAACTGTCGCCCCGCAGCCCTGCCCGAGGTGGCGCGTGCCGCCACCCGCCCCTCCACCAGGGCGACCTCATACCCGTCACCCGCCGACAGCCAACCCACGAGCCACAGCCTTCCGCGTCAAGAGCACAAGAAGAAAGCACAGTTCGGCCGAGGGAATTTCGGCCCCAGTGCGACGATGTGGGAAACGCTAGCGCCGCCCACTGACAATCGACTCCCGACCCCCGGCGATCCCCCGTCCCGACCGCCACGGCGCGGGCCGCGTCCGAGTCCGTGCCGGCAACATTTCCGCGGCCCGCACGAGTCCGTCGGCAGATCCCGGTGGAGGTCAGGACGCGACGGAGCGAAGGGCGTGACGACGCACCGTCCGCGCAGCCCTTCCCGCCGGGTACGTCGTCCCGGCACAGGTGGCGGTCGGGCCCAGCCCGCCCGCCGCCGCGCGGAAAACACGACAGCGGGGAGACGGACGCTTCCGTCTCCCCGCCGATCAGCACTCGGGCCGACACCGCTTCCGGTTCGGGTTCTCTCCTACGCGGCCGGTTTCTTCCGCGCGTAGATCTCTTCCGGTTCGGGGTTCTCGACCTTCGGCGACAGAAGGAGTTCGTCGTCGTCGCCGTAGTAGTAGGTCAGGCCGAACCTCCCCATCCCAGCGAATCCGCACTGTCCCTTCCCGAAGGTCACGGACACCCATTCGCCGCCCCCTGCGGGCATCGGGTCCACTCCCCAGGAGAACGGGCAGACCTCTTTGGTCTCGCCCGCCTGTACCGAGGAGCTCAGCTGGAGCTGCGCTCCTCGGGAGATGGTGCCCGTGCCGTCCTTGTCGAAGGTGACCCAGTCCCCCGCGGGGTTGCTCCATGATCCGGCGACCTGGGCCTTCGTGGGGACGGGGAAGTCGTCACCGTCGGCGCACCCGGTCACGGTCGTGACCAGGACGGCGCCGAGGACGGCGGCGAGGACTCCTTGTCGTCTTCGCCTAGTACGGAACATAGATCTCCTCGATGAAGGTGATGTTCACCTGCATGTCCGTCTGCCCGTCGGGCCAGATGAGCTTCGCGGCGTCCAGTCCCGCCTTCATGATGGGGTTGCTCTTGCCCTTCTTGTACCCCTCGTCCGACAGGTCACGGCCGGCCGACTCGCGGTTCATGTTGTTGGACACCGTCACCCTGACCTGACCGACCAGAGCTCCGTGGTCGAACTCCGAGTCGGTCTGGGGCGGCTGGCAGGACACCCCGAGCAGTTCGTAGTCGAGATTGTACGAACCGAGCGCGAAGCTCGCGGGACTGGCACCGTAGATGCCGGAGGTGAAGAAGCCGGTGAGGTCCGTCAGGCCCTCCCACTTCTTCGCCCAGTCGCTCCGGTCCTTGTGCTTCTTGTGGAACGACCCGTCGTCCTTGTAGACGCCGTCCCTGATCAGGGCCTGCATCTTCCGGTAGAAGCCCCGGTAGTGGTCCTCCGTGCGGAGCTGACGGACGAATTCACCGTCCGGGGGAAGGGTGATCTCCGGCGGTCCGCCCGTCGCCCAGAGTGCGACCACTTCTTCGGCGGACAGGTCCACGGAGTCCTCGCCGTCGGGGCCCTTCTTGCCGTCCTTGCGGTCCGGTTCGGGGTTCGGGCCCTTCTTGAAGCTCGGCTTCTTGTAGACGGAGACGTTGGCCGCAGTCGTCCTGCCGTTGCGGGTCGTCACGGTCGCGCTGATGTACACGCTGGACGTGCCGGGCACCTTGGTGGTGTAGGTCCGGGTGGAGTTGTAGACCCAGGTGCCGTTGGGGCCCATGGTCATGTAGTCGCGGTACGTGCCGCCCTTGCCGTCGCTGCATCCGCGCTCGCAGTCCGTGATGGGCCGCAGACCGGTCGGATCGGACTTGGTGACGGGGGTGTTGTTGGAGTAGGCGTAGCCGTTGAGGGACTCGTGGTCCTCGGTGGCCAGGATCGGGTCGACGGACAGGAAGCGTCCGATGACCGGGTCGTACTCGCGGGCACCGACGTGGGTGAGTCCGGTCTCGGAGTCGCTGGGCTTGCCGAGATACCCCTTGTCGTCCGGCCAGGCCTGCGGCGTGGCGCCGCGGGACTCACCGAAGGGCTTGGTGTAGCGGCGGGTGACCGCCTGGGTGGTGGCGTCCACGGCCATCGAGGCCGTGCCGTGGTGATCGTCGACCATCCAGGTCAGGCTGGTCTCGGTCCGCACGGCGGTGATGTCACCGGCCGAGTAGTAGCGCTGGGCGCTGAACTTCCCGGTACCGGTGTCGTAGTGCAACTCCTGGCCGCCCAGGTAGAGGACGGTCTTGGTGCCGCTGCGGCGGATGAGCAGGTCGCCGTTGGCGTCGTAGAGGTAGTCGGTGGCCTTGGCGCCCTCGGTGAGGCGGGTGAGTTCCCCCTCGATGTCCCAGGTCAGGGTCTGCGCGACGCCGCTGGGCCCATAGCGCTTGGTGGTGTTGCCCTGCTCGTCGTACTCGAGGGTCCTGGCCGCGCCGCCGTCGACCGTGACCGAGGTCAGGGTGTGGGGCTGACCGCCGCCGGAGGCGTCGACGCCCGGGTAACCGTAGACGGTCCGGGTGTCGCCCGTGGACCGGTGCTCGGTCTGTGTGTCGCGCAGGCCGCCCTTCTTGTACGTCCAGCTGGTCCAGTACGGGGCCGGGCCGCCGAGCGCGGACGCCGAGCGGGCGGTGGCACAGTCACCGGACGACGGGGTCCAGGCCTCGGTCAGACGGCGGTAGCCGTCGTAGGCGAAGCACTGGGTGTCCTTGCCGTTCGCCTTGTCCGTGATGGACTTGACGTTGCCGGTGGCGTCGTAGACGAAGTCGATGTCGCTGGTGTACCCGGCGTTGGTCTGGTCGACGGTGTGGGTGTTGGCCAGGCGGCGGGTGCCGTCCTCGTAGCGGTTGAGGACCTGGAGCTGCTTGGCGCCGGTGGAGGTGCCGAGCCGGGTCTCCTCGATCTCGCCGTACGGGGAGTAGCCGACGTTCTGCACGTAGTCGGTCATGCCGTCGGTGCCGGTGATCATGCCGAGGCCGTTGTAGCTGTTGGTGACCGTCTCGGCGGGCAGTCCGGCCACCGCGGGCATCGAGGTGGACTGGACCGTGCCGTCGATGTTGTAGGTGGTGGCCGTGGTGAACGTCTGCGGCGCGCCTGCGGTGACCAGCGGGTCGCTGGCGGCGATGACGGTCTTGGCGCCCTTCGGACGGCCGAGCGCGTCGTAGCCGGTGACGACCTGCGAGTAGATCTTTCCGGTGGTGCCGCCGACGTAACGGATGGCCGCGGTCACCTTGCCCTTGGCGAGGGAGTCGTAGGTGAACTTGCTGAGCTGGTGGGCGTTGTCCCGCACGCCGTCCCAGGTGCCGGTCTTGCGGCCGAGTTCGTCGTAGTCGGTGATGAGGGTGCGCGAGACGTCGTTCAGGGTCGTCGTGGTGGTGACGGGCTGGTCGGCGTCGTTGTAGGTGGTGGTGACGGTGCCCTTGTCCGGGTCCGTGGAGGTGATCTTGCGGCCGCGCAGGTCGTAGCCGTACGACCAGACGGAGTTGTCCGGGCCCGTCATCTTCGTCAGCCGCCCGGTGGGGTCGTGCTCGAAGAGGGTGCTGGTGTAGTCGGTGCCGGTCGGCACCGGGCCGCCGTACTCACGGCGCTCGACGAGTCGGCCGCGGGCGTCGGTGATGCTCAGGGTGCCGGTGCCGCCCGCGGCGGCGGTGACGGCGGTGCGGTCGCCCTGGTGCTCGGTCCTGGTGCGCCACTTCTCCTGGTCGTAGACCCGGAAGATCGTCTCGGTGGCCCGGCCGGCGGCGTCGAAGACCGTCTCGGTGGAGGCGGGGACGGAGCCGGGGAAGGTGTTGGCGAGCGCGCCCGAGGGCGCCAGGTTGTCGTGGACCTGAGAGTTGGAGATGTGGGCCAGGCCGCGGTCGTCGTAGAGGGTCTCGGAGATCACCCGGCCGCCGTTCGGCGCGGGAGACTGCTTCTGGCGGGAGCGCAGCAGCGAGTCGAAGATCTCGTAGGAGCTGTTGTAGGTCTGTCCGTCGGCCTTGAGGACGTCGGTGCGGAGCCAGGTCTCCTTGTCGTTGTTGATGCTGTACGCGTAGACGATGCTCGCGGCGTCGTCGAGTGCGCGGGAGCGGTTGGGCTTCCAGACCGACCGCAGCCGCCCGAGTGCGTCCAGGGACCACTCGGTGACGTTGCCGTTGGCGTCGGTGGTCTTGGTGGCCGTGCCCCATGCCGGGTCCACCTCGGTGGTGGACGAGTACAGCTTGGGGTCGACCGAGGTCTTGGCCGTCAGCGGGCCGTAGCCGGTGTCGTCGGGGACGTAGGTCGTCCTGACCGTGCGGTTCAGGGCGTTGGTCTCGGTGAGCGGGCGGCCCAGGTTGTCGTAGGTGGTGCCGGAGACCTTCTGGTAGACCGGAGTCTTGTCGGCGTTGTGCGCCGAGACCCGGTAGCTCGCGGTCTGGTCGCCCTTGGTGGGTGCCACGCCGACGGCCTGGCCGTCGTAGGCCGTGGTGACGTCGGAGACGACGTCGTCGGGTATCACCGGAGTGCTGTCGCACGAGGTGGAGTACACCTCGACGCGGCTCACCTTGGCCACCAGCCAGGCGGCGGTGTTGCGGGTGTACGTGGTCCGCGTGCAGAGTTCGTCACCGGTCCTGGCGGTGTCGCCGCTGTCCTCGACGGTGAGCGGCATGCCGTACGTGGTGTCGAACGAGCTCTTCGTGCGGACCGTGCGGGTGCCGGTGGCGGTCCTGGTGCGGGTGGCGGTCTCACCGGGCTGGACGATCCAGGAGTCGGTGGTGCCCCAGCTGTAGGTGTGGCTGCCGGTCTTGTGGGACCAGGGGGTGTTGATGGTGCCGCTGACTTCCTCGGTGCCGTTGTAGACGACGGTCTCGCGGACGAAGCCGGCGTACTGGCGGGAGTCGTCGACGGAGGTGCCGGTGGAGTCGGTGACCTTCTCCACCCGTGCGGTGCCGTCGAGTTCCTTCTCGCCGTTCAGGCCGCGCATGTAGAGCGTGGACTTCTTCGAGCGCGGGCCCTCGGAGTCGCCGGAGGTCTGCACGACCTTGCCGTAGCCGCGCCACTGGCCCCAGGTGCGGTTGGACGCCTTGGTCAGGCCCTCGTCGTCGGCGTAGCCCCAGCCGGCGCCGCCCTGGTAGTCGTAGTACGTCTCGCCGGTGTCGCCGTGGCCGTACGGGTCGTCCTGGAAGACGGAGGTGACCACGTACTTGTGGAACCAGTCGGTGACCGGGGTCGCCCCGGACTGCGACCACTTCACGGGGAAGCAGCGGCGGGTGTTCTTGTCGACCGCCGACGGCATGCTGGAGCCGAAGACGCAGTCCACGTCGGAGTAGTTGACGGTGAGGGTGGAGCCGGTCTCCGACTTGATGGTGCGCACACGCCACTTGATGTAGCGCAGGGTGTCCGGGCCGCTGCCCTCGACGTGGTTGGAGAGCTGGACACCGCCGAACACGACCGGAGGCATCTCGGCCGCCGTGGTGTTGGCCTTGCCGGTGTTCTTGATGGACTTCAGCCACAGGCTGGGCGAGGAGGCGTCACCGGTGTCGGGGAAGTCCTGCTCCAGGTGCCAGGTGTCGACGTCCCGCTGCGTGGTGCCGGTCCCGGTCCACACCGAGGTGGTGACGTCGGTCAGACGCTTGCGGGTGAAGAAGGACGGGCCGATCTGCGTGGTGCACTTGGTGCCGGACGCGCAGATCATGTCGAAGGGCACGTCGGGCCAGTTGGCCTTGGTGGTCGCGGTCAGGCTGGAGCAGCCGCCCGAGACGACACAGCGCTCCGCGTAGGTGAAGCGGACCTGCTGCGCGGCGGGCTTGGCGTAGATCAGGTCGCTGCGCAGGCCGTAGTCGATGCGGTCGAGGTAGCCGCCGCGGGTGTAGGCGGTGCCGTTGACCGTGGTGTCGGCATTCTTGGAGTAGTAGTTCGTCTCCTTGGTGTACCAGTAGGTGGAGGCGTTGCCGTGGGTGTCCACGACGTAGTCCAGGTTCCAGCGCCACGCCTGGGTGCAGGAGGACGAGCCGAAGCCGGCCGAGTTGTGGCAGGGCTCGCCGGAGTCGTCGCCGAACACGGGCACGGTCCACACCGAGTTGGTGACCGGGTCGTCGGCGGCGGTGCCGTTGTCGCTCCAGCCCGGCAGCCGGTGCTTGCCGAAGAAGTACTGGGTACCGGAGGAGTCCGTGACCTTCCAGTACTCGGTGTTGTCGTCGCCGTTGCCGGTGGCTCCGGTCAGGTGCTCGACGCGGGTGCCGTCCTCGTTCTTCACCTTCCACGAGCCGCCGGACGCCTGGGACAGCGCGGCGCTGTCACAAGCCGCTTTGTCGGCACAGGTGTTGACGAGCTCGACGGCCTTGCCGTTGAGGACGAGGGTGCCGTTGGCGTACTTCCAGCACTGGTCGCCCTTGCCGGACTGGCCGTCGTCCTTGCACGAGCCGTACTTGCGCTCGATGTAGGACTCGGTGATCGAGAAGCCCTCGCCGACCACGGAGGTCTGGTTGTTCTCCCCCGCCGTACGGCCGTCCACCGAGCCGGAGTTGTAGGAGATCGCCAGGTTCGGGGACGGGCCGGCGGTCGCCGGAGGGACCCGTAGGCCGTAGTTCCAGGTGAAGTCACCCGTGCTGCCGCCCGCCTCCCAGGTCGCGGTCGGGGACAGCGAGGTGGCGCCGTAGTCGCCGCCACCGCCGGAGCTCTCGGCAGCCGCGGCGAGCAGCATGGGGGCACCCGTGGCGAGGGACCGGGCGGAGACCGTGCCCGTGAGGGTCTGGGACCCGGCATCGTTGTCGGCGCCCGCCACCGGGGTCCGGGTATGGCAGGACGCCTTCTGCGGGGTGGTCAGGGCGCAGGCGGGAAGCGTCACCAGACGCAGCCGGGCACCGAAGTTGCCGCCGTAGACGTCGTTGAAGGACGAGTAGTCCAGGGAGAGCCGGAGCTTGTCGTCGTCCCGGGCACCCTTCGCGGAGGTGGCACCGACCGGGTCGACGGTGAGCAGGACGCCGTTGACGCCCGCCTTCTTCGCGGTCGCCTGGTCGTGGACGCTCAGCGCCACCTTCTCGGCCGCCCCGGTGGCCTTCGCGGCGGCCCTGCCCCTGGCCGGGGCGGCGGGAAGCTGGGCCAGCCTCACGCCGAGGGTGCCGACGGTGACGGTGGCCCCGCCGGTCGCGGGGACGGCGGCCGTGGCCTTGGCGGGCTTCGGCCAGGCGGTCTTCTTCAGCCGTTCACGGGTCTGCCGGGCGGCGGGGGCGGCCTTGTCCTTGGGCGCCTTGGAGGAGCCCGGTCGGAGGCGGCCGACCTTGTCGATCTTCGCGTCCGGACGGTCCTCCAGGGCCTTGCGGCCGGTGGAGGCCTGTGCCGTGAAGTCGTAGCCCAGGGGCACCACGATCTGCGGCAGCAGGGCGAGGGAGACGACCAGTCCGCCACGGCCGAGCCAGCGGCGGAGGACCGCCCCTGGCGGACGTGGTCGGAGGGGTGATGAAGACACGGTGATGTTCCCCGATCTCGGTGAAGGTCAGACGGCGTTCGAGCGGGTGTTCCCGCCTGTCCGCCGGATGTCGACGGCGCCTGCGCGCGGTCGGGTCGGATGCCGCGGAAAGCGGGGCGGGGGGGGGCGCGGCGGCCCCCCCCCCCCCCCCGGGGGCCCGGCTCGGCGGTGGGGCCGGGGGGGGGGCTGGGGGGGGGGGGGGGGCCGGCCCCGCCCCCCCCCCGGGGGGGGGTTGCGGGGGCGT